>JALHNV010000057.1 GCA_022843325.1 Pseudolabrys sp.
GTCTTCCGCATGGCCGAGCTCGCGCCCGCCAGGAGCGCCGAAGGTCAGGCCGTGGGCCGCCCGCTGCTGGGGGCGCCGGGCCACGGCGGTCGCCGTACCGGACCAACGTATTTTCCGAGCGCCACGCTGGTCCGGGACCTGACGACGATCGACGTCAGGTGATCGCGCAGCGCTGTGGCCGACACCGGCTTGCGCAGGAATTGGTTGACGCCAAGCTTGATCGCCTCGTCAATCCGCCAGGCCTCGCTATGGGCGGTCAGCATCACGATCGGGATATCGGGCGTCGGAAAAATGCCCGACGAGCGCACGATGCGTACGACCTCCGGCCCGCTCAGCAACGGCATTTCCCAATCGAGCAGCACCACGTCGGGCGGCGCGTTGCGGATCGCTTCCAGCGCCTCGATGCCGTCAGCGGCCTGCGCAATGTTTTTAACGCCTATGGTGCCCAGCAGACTGCGCACGATCCGGCGCATGAAGGCATTGTCATCGACCAGCAGCACATTCAGCTGGCAAACCCGTGCTTCGATGTATCGCGCGTCCGGCATTGCATGAGCCTCCAGGCCAGCACACGTGCCGGCAGGTGACGACCAGGTCCGTGTTTACAGGATTAGCTTGGCGACAGCCGCATCGGTGCCGGCGGGACGGCGGCGGCCATTCGGCGCGGTGCCGGGCCGTAATAGTTGTCGGCCCGAACAACCGGCCGCGGCTGGATGAGCACCGCGGCGATGCGATCGTGCAGCACTTTCGCCGATACCGGCTTGAGCAGGAATTCGTTGACGCCAATCCTGATGGCCTCGATCACGCGCGATCGCTCGCCGTGAGCGGTCAGCATGATGATCGGCACATCCGGATACGGGAAGGTCGCGGGCGAGCGTACCATGCGCACAAAGCCGCCGCCATCGAGCCCAGGCATTTCCCAGTCGACGATGACGATATCCGGCGCGACGGTGCGGATGAGATCAAGTCCCGCCGGCCCGTCGGCTGCTTCGTAGACGGCGCGCACGCCCATGCCCAGGAGCATGGTGCGCACGACCTTGCGCATATAGAGTTCGTCATCGACCACCGCGACTTTGAGGCGGGCGAAAAGCATGGCGAGAGTACCGGTGTCGACAGGCATCAGCGCGATCCGTGATGAGACGCGCAACTAGATCACAAATTTCTGGCGGCGCCATGAAACCGCTCGCGGCAATTGCGCGGATTTCATTGACGCGTCGTTAACCAGACCGGGCCGCGGCGGGACCGAGCGAGGCGATGATCTGGTTGATGGCGATGCGGTCGTCCGGCGTGGCCTTGAGGCCCAGCTTGCTGCGCCGCCACAGCACGTCGTCGGCGGTTTCCGCCCACTCGTGCTGCACCAGATAGCGCACCTCGGCCTCGGTGAGATCGCCAGCCAGCAGGGGGCCAAGATCGTCCATGCGCTCGGCCTCGCCGAGGATCCGCTCGACCCGCGTGCCGTAGGCGCGCACCAGGCGCCGCGCGTGCGGCTCCGACAAAAACGGCCAGCGGCCGATGGTCTCGGCCACCTGCGCGTAGAAGCCTTCGGCGGCGAAGTCGCCGCCGGGCAGCGTCGACGATTCCGTCCACGGCGGCCGCCCCTCGAAGAAAATGCCGATCTTGTCCATCGCCGCCTCGGCCAGCTTGCGATAGGTGGTGATCTTGCCGCCATAGATGGTCAGCAGCGGCGCCTCGCGAAATTTTTCGTCAAGCACCAGGACATAGTCCCGCGTGATGTCTTCCGGTTTGTTGGCGCCATCGTCGTACAGCGAGCGCACGCCGGCGAACGACCAGACCAGTGCATCGGGCGTCACAGGGTCGCGGAAATACCGGTTTGCTGCGTCACACAGATAGGTGATTTCGTCCGGGTCGGGCGCGACCGCGTTGAGGTCGCCGACAAACTTCTCGTCGGTGGTGCCGATCAGCGTGAAATCCTCGGCGAACGGCAGCACGAATACCACGCGGCCGTCACTTCCCTGCAGCAGATAGCCGGTGTCGTGCTCGAATTTCCGGCGCACGACGATGTGGCTGCCCTTGATCAGGCGGACATGAACCTTGCGCGGCTCCCGAATGACGGTATCCGCGACCTCGGCCACCCAGGGTCCGGCGGCATTGACCAGCACCCGCGCCGTCGCGGTCTCGCGGCGGCCGCGGTTGTTGAGAATGAGGGTCCACTCGTCACGCCGTTCGGCGCGGGTGCAACGGGTATGCGTGCGGATGACGGCGCCGCGTTCAGCGGCATCCAGCGCGTTCAGCACCACCAGCCGCGAGTCGTCGACCCAACAATCGGAGTATTCGAAGCCGTAGCGAAACAGGCGCTTGAGCGGCTGACCGACCACATTGTGGGTCAGGTCCACGGTGCGCGACCGCGGCAACAGCTTGCGCGCGCCCAGCATGTCGTACAGGAAAAGTCCGAAGCGCAGCTTCAGAGCCGAGCGCATGCCCGGCATCGGCGGCAGCATGAAGCGCATCGGCCGCACCAAATGCGGCGCCATGCGCAGCAACACCTCGCGCTCGTTCAGCGCCTCGCGGACCAGCCGGAAGGCGCCATGTTCGAGATAGCGCAGGCCGCCGTGCACGAGCTTGGTCGACGCCGACGACGTGCCGGCGGCGAGGTCGCCGGATTCCACCAGCAGCACGCGCAGGCCGCGGCCGGCGGCGTCGCGCGCCAGCCCGGTCCCGTTGATGCCGCCGCCGATAATGGCGAGGTCGTAGTCGGCCATGACGATCCGGTTTGCCTGCAGATTCCCGTGAACCGCCGTCGGCGGACCCGGCACAATCTAGCCCGCCGCGCGTTAACGTCCTTTAAAGCCACATGATTCGGCCCGATGCCCCACCTTGGCCACAACCGGCCGCTTAACTGGATTTCCAATGCCGCGCCCCCGCCTCCTCGTCATCGAAGGTAATTCGCCGCAAACCATGGCCGAACACGTCGCCGCCGGCGGCGTGCCGGCGAGCAAGGGCTATTCCGATCTGCTTCGCGAGGTGCTGCCAGGAGCGATGGTCGATATTTGCTACCCGGGCGACCCGGCCGCGTCGCTGCCCGAAGGCGAAGCCCTCGAAGGCTATGACGGTATCGCCATCACCGGCTCCGCGCTCCACGTCTATGCGGGTGGCAGCGAGGTGATGCGGCAGGTCGATCTGGTCCGGGCGGCGCTGGCGACGGGGACGCCGCTGTTCGGCTCATGCTGGGGCCTGCAGGTCATCACCGCGGCCGCCGGCGGCGCGGTCCGCCGCAACCCGAAGGGCCGCGAGATCGGTTTCGGCCGCAGCATCCGGCTGACGGAAGCCGGACGCAAACATCCGATGTATGTCGGCAAGCTCGACGTCTTCAATGCGCCGACCGTGCATCTCGACGAAGTGGAGACGCTGGCGCCGGGCACCACCGTGCTGGCGACCAACGCGATGTCGGACGTCCAGAGCGCCGAAATCCGCACCGGCGGCTCGGTCGCCTGGGGTGTGCAGTATCACCCGGAATATCCGCTGCGCGAGGTCGCCGCCATCGTGCGCCGCATCGGCCCCCGGCTGATCGAAGAAGGCTTCTTCGCCGACGTGACCGACATGCAGGCCTTCGCCGCGGACCTCGACGTGCTCGACGCCGATCCCGGCTGCAAGCGGCTGGCGTGGCGGCACGGCATCAGCAAGAATGTGCTCGACAAGAAGTTGCGTGTCAGCGAAGTCGCCAACTGGGTCGAACTCCAGGTGCTGCCGATGCGGGTCAAACGCGGGCGCGGCTGAAAGCATCGCTGCCGCGCCATCGCGGGGACGGCCATGGACTTTTCCGGCAGGCATGTGGTGGTCACCGGCGGCACCGGTGCGCTCGGCACCGCCGTGGTGGCTGAATTGCTGCGGCTGGGGGCGACCTGCACGGTACCGTACCGGCAGGAGGCCGAGGCCCAGCGATTTCCCCATCGCGGCCATGCGCAGGTCAGGCTGGTGGCAATCGCAGATCTCGCCGACGAGGCGATGGTCGATCAGGTCTACGCCGGCGCGACGCCGCTGTGGGCCTCGATCCATATCGCCGGCGGCTTTGCCCCGGGCCGCGTCGCCGACACCGGCCGCGCGGCGCTGATGGCGCAGCTCGACGGCAACCTGGTGTCGTGCTTCCTGTGCTGCCGCGCGGCGGTGAAGGCCATGAAGAACGGCGGTCGCATCGTCAATGTCGCGGCGCGGCCGGCGCTGGAGCCGCGCAGCGGCGCCGGCATGTCGGCCTACACGGTGGCCAAGGCGGGCGTGGCCGCGCTGACGATCGCGTTGGCCGAGGAAGTCGCCAAGGACGGCATTCTGGTCAATGCCGTGGCGCCGTCGATCATGGACACCGGTGCCAACCGCAAGGCCATGCCGAAGGCCGATTTCGATACGTGGCCCAAGGTCGAGGAGGTGGCGGCGACCATCCTGTATCTGGCCTCGTCCGACAATCGCGTCGGCCGCGGCGGCATCGTGCCGGTGTACGGCAAGGCGTGATTTGGCGTCCCTCTCCCCGTAAGGACGGGGCGAGGGAAAGATCGAAGGCCTAGCCCGCGATGGGGACCAGCTCGAGCGCCGGACGCAGCAGGCGCTGCACGGCGCTGGAGGCGACCACGGTGCGTTTTTCGGCGTAGGCCTCGTGGTTCTTCTCGATATCGTCGAGCTCGTAGCGGTAGTTCACCATCAGCCCGAGCGCCTTTTCCATCGCCTTTTCCGAGGTATCGGCGAGCCAGTTGATGCGCTCGAGACGCGCACCGTTGCCGAGATGGAAGCGTGCCACCGGATCGAGCGGCAGGCCGCGCGGCGACCGCGCGCGCACGAAATACCATGCCGCCGCCCGCATCACCGGATCCTTGACCTCCTCGGCCGCCGCCGCGTCGAGATACCAGCCGGGCTGATCGAGGATCGTCATCGTTGCCTTGTCGGCGTCGGTGAGAACCTGAGATCCTTCGGACGCGCGTTCGCGCTTGAGCCATGAGGCGAAATTGGTCACCGGCGACAGCGTGACGAAGGTCGAGAGCTTCGGCATTTCGCGGCGCACTTCCTCGACCACCTGCTTGATCAGGAAGTTGCCGAACGACACGCCGGCCAGGCCGCGCTGGCAGTTGGAGATCGAATAAAACGCGGCGGTGCGCATCTTGTCGGGCTCGACCGTTTCGCGGCCGGTCGCCAGGATCGGCGCGATCGCATCCGGAATGTCGCGCGACAGCGCCACCTCGACGAAAATCAGCGGCTCATCGACCAGCGCCGGATGGAAGAAGGCGTAGCAACGCCGGTCCGCAGGATCGATGCGGCGGCGCAGGTCTTCCCAGCCGTTGATCTCGTGCACCGCCTCGTAGCGGATGATCTTTTCCAGCACGATCGCCGGGGTCGACCAGTCGATATGGCGCAGCACCAGGAAGCCGCGGTTGAACCACGACGAGAACAGATGGACGAAATCATTGTCGACCGCGGCCAGATCGTCGCGGTGGTCGAGCGCATCCATCAGCTGTTCGCGCATACGGACGAGCGCGGCGGTACCGGCCGGCGCCAGATTGAGGCGGCGGAACAGCTCCTGCCGGCGCGGCTCGGAGGCGACGTGGACATCGGCGGCGGTGGCGTCGGACGGCTTGTCGCGCCAGGCGGCAATCGCCTGTTCGAGACGCGCCTGATCGGTGCCGAAGCGCTGTGCCAGCGCCTCGAAGAAGGCGATGCGCGGCCCGGTGGTCAGTTCCGCGTAACGGCCAAGGATTTCCCGCGCCAGGGCTACGCCGGAGGCCTCGCCGCGGCCCGACAGGAGGTCCTCGCACAACTCCACCAGGGTTTCGGAGCGCGACGCCTCGCCCCGCCGATCGCGCACCAGCAGAGCGCGCCCCCGATCGGATATCGTTTGCAACAATTCCCCGAAGAACGACGTATTCATTATGTTCTCAAACCCGCGACACCGGCTGGTGACCGGCCTGCCCGGTCCCATCCTGTAAATATGCACGAAAAACACATCCTGCGACATCATCCTCAGGATGTATTCAGCGGCGAGATCGTCACACCTCCCCGGCACAGTGCCGGATTTTGATGCGTACCGCACCGCGACAATGATCGATCTCCAAGCCGGTTCCGCCCCGCCGGACCGGCATATGCCGGCCGCGACGAATCACCGGACTTGCGCGATTGCAATCAGCACCGCATTCTGCCTCCACGGGAGATGGCAGGCACCCAACGAGGCGTCTGTCGAAACGCGCAGCAAGAGGGACAGGGCTTGTCGGTCGTTGAAGCTGGAGAAGATCTGCGTGGACAGGCGTCCACGCAGCGGAATGCGGCTGCCCCGCTGCTGGAGGTCGATGACCTTCACACCCAATTTCATACTGCGCGCGGCATCGTCCGCGCGGTCGAAGGCGTCAGCTTTACGGTCGACCGCGGCGAAGTGGTCGCCATTGTCGGCGAGTCCGGTTCCGGCAAATCGGTGACCGCGCTGTCCATCATGCGGCTTTTGCCGCGCCTGACCGGCAAAATCCCCAAAGGCCGGGTCACGTTCGACGGCCGCTCTTTGCTCGATCTCGACGACGAGCAAATGCGCGAAATTCGCGGCCGCGACATTTCGATGATTTTCCAAGAGCCGATGACGTCGCTGAACCCGATCTTGACGATCGGGCTGCAGATCAAGGAGCCGCTGCAAATCCACCTCGGCATGACCGACGAGGAAGCGCAGGCCCGCGCGGTTGAACTGCTGCAATTGGTCGGCATTACCGACCCGGAGCGGCGGCTCGACCAGTACCCGCACCAGTTCTCCGGCGGCATGCGCCAGCGCGTCATGATCGCGATCGGGCTGGCCTGCAATCCCAAGCTGATCATCGCCGACGAGCCCACCACCGCGCTCGACGTCACGATCCAGGCGCAGATTCTGGAGCTGATGAAGAACCTGTCGCGCAAACTGAATATTGCGCTGATCATCATCACCCACAATCTCGGTGTGGTCGCTCGTTATGCCGACCGCGTCATCGTCATGTATGCCGCGCGCGTCGCCGAACAGGGTCCGTCCGACGCGGTGTTTCACCGCCCACGCCATCCTTACAGCATGGGCCTGTTACGCTCGGTGCCGCGGCTTGACCGCCCGCGCGGCAGCAAGCTGGAAACCATCGAAGGCCTGCCGCCGAACCTGGCGGACCAGACCAGCGCCTGCCGGTTCGCGCCACGCTGCCCTTTCCGTATCGCGGTCTGCGACCAGGAGCCGCCACTGTTCAAGACCGACACCGGCAGTCTGGCCCGCTGTCACCGGCACGAGGAAATTGCCGCGGGCAAGATCAGCTGGACCGCCGCCGGCGGCGCCGGGTTGAACTTTGCTGCCAACACCACGGCGCCGGTTCTGTCGGTCAAAGACCTGACCAAGAGCTTCACCGTGGCCGGCGGCCTGCGCAGCAACCGCGGCGTCGTGCGCGCGGTGCAGGACGTCTCGTTCGACATCTACCCGGGCGAAACGCTCGGCCTGGTCGGCGAATCCGGCTGCGGCAAAACGACCGTGGGCCGGCTGATCCTGCGGCTGGAAGAGCCGACCGGTGGCGAGATTCACTTCGAGGGCGTCAATCTGTCGACCGCCTCGCCGGCCCAGCTCAAGGCGATGCGGCGCAAGGTCCAGGTGATCTTCCAGGACCCGTACAGCTCGCTCAACCCGCGCATGACGGTCGGCCAGATCATCGGCGAGCCGCTGCACGTCTACAAGATCGTCGACGACCGCAAACAGGCCAACGAACGCGTGGCCTCGCTGCTGGAAAACGTCGGCCTGCGCCCGGAGATGGCCGAGCGCTATCCGCATCAGTTGTCCGGTGGACAACGCCAGCGCGTCGGCATCGCCCGGGCGCTGGCGATGGAGCCTTCGTTCATCGTTTGCGACGAGGCCGTCTCGGCGCTCGACGTGTCGATCCAGGGCCAGATCATCAATCTGCTTGAAGACCTGCAGCGCAAGTTCAAGCTGGCTTATCTGTTCATCGCCCATGACCTTGCTGTCGTCCGCCACATCTCCGCGCGCGTCGTGGTGATGTATTTCGGCCGGATCATGGAGGTTGCGGACCGCGACGTCATCTACGGCGGCGCACTGCATCCCTATACCAAGGCACTGCTGGACGCGGCGCCCGTACCCGACCCGACCATCGAAAAAGAACGAGAACCGCGCCTGATCAAGGGCGAACTGCCGAGCCATCTGGCGCCGCCGCCGGGATGCGTCTTTAATACGCGCTGTCCGCTGGCGAGCCAGGAATGCCGCGAAATCGTGCCGCCACTTGAGGAGAAGCGACCGGGCCATTTCGCCGCCTGCATCAAGGTCTGATGCAACTTTAAAATCTAAAAAACGATCACACAGGGAGAGACACCATGAAGATATCCAGAAGGACGGCCTTGCAAGGGACGGCGGGAGCCTTTGCCCTTGGCCTCGGCGGCTTCAATTTCGATTTCACGCGCGCCTCTGCGCAGGCCCCCGCCGTGAAGCGCGGTGGCACCCTGAACTTCGCCATCAGCGCGGAAGCCCCGCATTACGATCCCCACGCCAGCGATACCTACGCAACGCTGCATTTCGCGGCGCCGTTCTATTCCACGCTGCTGCGCTTCGACCTGGCGAAATTCCCTGCCGTTGAAGGCGATCTGGCGCAGTCCTGGACCGTGGCGCCCGACCTGATGACCTACACGTTCAAACTCCACCCGAACGTGAAATTCCACGATGGTACGACGCTGACCTCGGCCGATGTGGTCGCGACCTACGATCGCCTGCGCAATCCCCCGCAGGGCGTGGTATCGACCCGCCGTGCGACCTTCGCCGACATTGCCTCGATCGAGACACCCGACCCGAGCACCGTCATCTTCAAGATGAAGGCGGTGAATGCGTCGATGCTTGAGCACTTCGCGTCGCCGTGGAACGTGATCTATGCCGCCAAGGACCTCGCCGACAATCCGGCGAACCCGCGCACCAAGATCAACGGCACCGGTCCGTTCACCTTCGTCGAACACATCAAGGGCAGCCACGTTTCCGGCAAGAAGAACGAGAACTACTTCAAGAAGGGCTACCCCTATCTTGACGGCTTCAAGGGCATCTTCACGCTGCAAGCCGCTGCCATGCTCAACGCCGTTCAGGGCGGCCAGGTGCTGGGCGAATTCCGCGGCATCTCGCCGGCCGAGCGCGACCGTCTGGTCCAGACCATGGGCGACAAGATCCGCATCCAGGAGTCGAGCTGGACGCTGAACCTGCTGGTCTGCTTCAACGTCGACAAGAAGCCGTTCGACGACGTGCGGGTGCGCCGCGCGCTGCTGATGGCCATCGATCGCTGGGGCGGCAGCACCGGCTTGTCGAAGATTTCGACGCTCCGCTCGGTCGGCGGCGTGATCCGTCCGGGCTCGCCGATGGCCACGCCGGAAGCCGAACTGGTGAAACTCCCCGGCTTCTCCAAGGACATCAAGAAGTCCCGCGAGGAGGCGCGCAAGCTGCTCAAGGAAGCCGGGCACGAGAATCTCAAATTCGTGCTCTGGAACCGCAACCTGGCGATGCCCTACACCCCGGCGGGCATCTTCCTGGTCGACCAGTGGCGCCAGATCGGCGTCGAGGTCGAACACAAGCAGTCCGACACCGGCCCGTATCTCGCGACCATGAATGCCGGCAATCACGACGTGGCGATCGACTTCTCGAACCTGTTCATGGACGACTCCAGCCTCGGCCTGGCCAAGTATCTGTCGGTCACGCGTGCGCCGGAAAACCGGTCGCGCTCGAAGGACGAGCAGCTCGACAAGATCTATGACGATCATCTGCGCGAGCGCGATCCGGAAAAGCGCAAGGCGATGATCCGGGCCTTCGAGAAACGGGTGTTCGAGCAGGCCTACCAGCAGCCGCTGCTGTGGTGGCACCGCATCGTGCCGACCCACACCCAGCTCATGGGCTGGCCGATGTCGCCGAGCCACAACCTGGGTCAGCAGCTCGAAGCCGTGTGGCTGAACGCTTAAGCGCTTCCCTCTCCCCGCTTTTGCGGGGAGAGGGTGCCGAGGACCGAAGGTCCGAGGCGGGTGAGGGGCAACCTTCACGTCACCGCAAGAGCCCCTCACCCGGCTCGCTTCGCTCGCCACCCTCTCCCCGCTCCGCGGGGCGAGGGAGAGAGCGCCGACACTAGAGAGCGCCATGCTTCGCTATACGATCAATCGCGTCCTGCTGATGATCCCGACATTGCTCGGGGTTGCCGTGCTGGTGTTCTTCATGCTGCGCGTGGTGCCCGGCGACATCGTCGAGATCAAGCTGCGCGGCGATGGCGGCAGCGTCACGCAAGAAACCATCGACATGGAGCGCAAGCGCCTCGGTCTCGACCGGCCGCTGATCGTCCAGTTCGGCACCTGGATGACCGACATGGCCCGGCTCGACTTCGGCAAGTCGATGTGGACCGAACGCCCCGTAGTCACCGAAATCGCGGGCCGGCTCGAATTGTCCTTGCAGGTCGCCATCATGGCCACGGTCATCGCGGTGCTGCTGGCGATACCGATGGGGACTCTGGCGGCGCTCTATCGGGGTACATGGATCGACTACACGGTCCGGCTCCTGACGATAGGCGGCCTGTCGATACCCTCGTTCTGGTTCGGCATGCTGATCATGCTGACGCTGCTGTCGCTATTCAACTGGCTGCCACCGATCACTTTCACGCCGATTTATGTCGATCCCTGGGCCAATCTCACACAACTGATCTGGCCGGCGATGGCGGTCGGCTATCGCTATTGTGCGGTCGTCGCCCGGATGATCCGCTCATCGCTGCTCGAGGTGATGAACGAGGACTACATCCGCACCGCGCGCGCCAAGGGCGTGTACGAAAAGCTGGTGGTGTCGCGCCATGCGCTGCGCAACGCGCTGTTGCCGGCGATCACCGTCATCGGGCTTGAGTTCACGTTCCTGATCGGCGGGCTGGTCGTCACCGAGCAGGTCTTCAACCTCAATGGCATCGGCCAGTTGTTCGTGCAGAGCATCTCTCGCAACGACTTCACGCTCATCCAGGGCATGGTGATGCTGATCGCCGCGTTCTACGTCTTCGTCAATCTGGCCATCGACCTGCTCTATGCCGTGTTCGATCCGCGCATCCGGTACAACTCATGACCATTGCCCTTCCCGACGCGCCCGTTGCCAAGTCTCGCCAGCCGAATGTGCTGATCGAATTCTGCCGCCAGCAGCCGCTCGGCGCGGTCAGCTTTCTGATCATCGCGGCGATGATGTTCGCCGGCATTTTCTCGCCGCTGGTCGCGCCCTATGACCCGCTGGCGATCGACTTCGCCTCGCTGCTGGCGCCGCCGTCGGCCGACCACTGGTGCGGCACCGACGCCTTCGGCCGCGACATCTGCTCGCGTCTGATCTACGGCTCGCGCACCGCGCTGGTGATCGGCTTCACGTCATCCTTCGTCGGCTCGTCGATCGGCGCCATCCTCGGCATCGCCTCGGCCTATTTCGGCGGCAAGATCGACGACTGGATCCAGCGCTTTGTCGATATTTTGCTGGCGTTCCCGCTGATCGTGCTGGCGCTGGTCGTGGTCGCCGCCTTCCGCAAGTTCACCGTCGGCGGCGTCGATGTGAACCTGATCGTCGCCATCGCCATCCCGATCATTCCGCGCGTCGCCCGCGTGGTGCGGTCGGCCGCCCTGTCGGTGCGGGTGGCGCCCTATATCGACGCCGCGCGTGCCGCCGGCTATTCGCACACCCGCATCATTTTCCGCCATATCGCGCCGAACGTGGTGGCGCCCTATCTGATCATGCTGACGGCCTTCATCGCTCAGGCAATCCTGGCCGAAGCCTCGCTGTCGTTCCTCGGGCTCGGCGTCACCGAGCCGACCGCCGCCTGGGGCCTGATGCTGTCCGGCAATGCCGCCGACTTCTACCGCCAGGCGCCCTGGATGATTTTGTTCCCGGGCATCGCCATCAGCCTCGCCGTTTTCGCATTCAACCTATTCGGCGACAGCCTGCGGGACTTCCTCGACCCGCGCTTCAAGGTATAAGGGCGCCGTAATTTCGGCCTGCCCTGCCGGGCGGGCCGGGATCCGTCCCTGAAGCGCAAGGAACAGCCAATGTCGAAACCCCTCGCCGGTCTGCGTGTCCTGGAGCTTGCCCGCATTCTGGCCGGGCCCTGGGCCGGACAGATGCTGGCCGATCTCGGCGCCGACGTGATCAAGGTCGAGCGCAAGGGCGCCGGTGACGACACCCGCGGCTGGGGTCCACCGTTTGTCGAAGGCGCCGACGGCAGCAATATCGGCGCCGCCTATTTCCATTCCGCCAACCGCGGCAAGCGCTCGATCGAGATGGATTTCGAGAGCGAAGACGGCAAGCGCATCGTCAAGAAGCTCGCGGCCAAGTCCGACGTCCTGATCGAGAACTTCAAGGTCGGCGGGCTCGCCAAATTCGGCCTCGACTACAAGAGCATGGCGGCCGAATGCCCGCGGCTGATCTATTGCTCGGTGACCGGCTTCGGCCAGGATGGTCCCTATGCGGGCCGCGCCGGCTACGACCTGATGGCGCAGGGCATGGGCGGCCTGATGGACCTCACCGGCATGGCCGACGGACCGCCGACCCGCGTCGGCGTCGCCATCACCGACATCGTCACCGGCTGCTATTCGGTCATCGGCATTCTCGCCGCGCTGGCGCAGCGCGAGAAGACCGGCAAGGGCTCCTATGTCGATACCGCACTGGTCGATACCTGCGTCGGCATCCTCGCCAACCAGGCGATGAACTATCTGGTGTCGGGCGACATCCCGCTGCGCATCGGCAATTCGCATCCCAACATCGTGCCGTACCAGGAATTCCCGGTCGCCGACGGCCATATCATCATCGCTACCGGCAACGACAACCAGTTCATCAAGCTGTGCCAGGCGCTCGGCGCGCCGGAGCTGGGCGCCGACCCGGCCTACAAGGACAATGTCAGCCGGCTGAAACTGCGCCATCAGCTGGTGCCGAAGCTGTACGCGTTGACGTCGAAAATGACGCGCGAGGACCTGCTGAACAAACTCGAAGAGCTGAAAGTGCCGGCCGGGCCGATCAACACCCTCGAACAGGTGTTCAACGACGCCCAGGTGATCCACCGCGGCATGAAGCTCGACCTGCCGAGCACCGCCGCCAAGGGCGGCACCATCCCCGGCGTGCGCACGCCGATCGTGCTCGACGGCTGGCACGCCGCTTCCGAGCGCCCGGCGCCGCTCTTGGGCGAGCACACGGCGGAAATTCTGAAGGAAATCGGCGAGGCCTAGCCGACCTCCCTCTCCCCGTGTTTCACGGGGAGAGGGTGGCGAGCGCCTGAAAGGCGCGAGCCGGGTGAGGGGCATACCTATTTTTCAGATTCTTTCAGCGCAGCCAGAATGGTTTGCAGAACCCCGTCCTTGTTAGCGAGGACATCCCCGTTCCAGAACCGCACAACTCGGTATCCCGCCTCAGCCAGACGATCATCTCGCGTCCGATCCTCTGTGCTGTCCGCGTGTTGCCCACCGTCAACTTCGATAATCAACTTCCGATCGCGGCAAACGAAATCCACGATGAAGTTTTCAATAGCCTCCTGTCTGACAAATTTGTAGCCGCCAAGCCTCCTGTCACGGAGCGACAGCCAGAGGACAGTTTCGGCGTTAGTCGATTGCCGCCGCAACCGCCGTTCGATCTGCACTCTGGAGCGATCAGCGCCCCGCATACACCAGCCCCTCACCCGGCCTGCGCAAGCGCAGGCCACCCTCTCCCCGCAAGAGCGGAGAGAGGGAAGATTACCAGCTCAGCGTTCTAGCGTTCTCGGCGAAAATGAAGCTCTGCGTAAAGCCCGGCTTGCCCATCTGCACGCCCGGCACCAGGTCCTCCATCTTGAGACCGAATTCGGCCATGCAGGGACCGCACATCAGCACCACGCCGCCGTCGCGGATGAAGTCCGCGATGATGTCGCGCGGCAGGCGCTGCATCGACGGCTTTTTCTCCTGCTCGCCGGTTCTGGCCGCCAGCTTGACCGCGTCGAGGTTGAGAAACACCGCGACCGGATGACCCATCTTCAGCGTCGCGTGGGCGAAGTGCAGCCCCATCCAGCCGCGCCAGCTGTCGCCGGTGGTCATGTTGATGAAGAGCGGATTGTTTTTCGGCGCATTTTTCGCGACCGTTTCCGCGTCGTGGGCGAAGGCAGACGGCACAGCCGTAAAGAGCGCGGCAACGAGGCCAAGCGCGAACACAAGAGAACGAAACATGTGCAACCCCATCCATGAACCGGCGGCCAAATCTGACACTTCGCCGGCACGAGGAAAAGGGCGCGGGCCGCTCAATCCGGCTTGAAGGTCATCGCCAGGCCGTTGATGCAGTAGCGCAGGTGCGTCGGCGGCGGGCCATCGTCGAACACATGACCGAGATGACTGCCGCAACGGCTGCAGCGTACCTCGGTGCGGATCATGCCGTAGCTTTCGTCGGACGTGGTCTCTACCGCGCCCTCGACCGGATCGTTGAAGCTCGGCCAGCCGGTGCCGCTCTCAAACTTGGTGTCGCCCACGAACAAAGGCTGGTCGCAGCCGGCGCAGACGAAGCGGCCCGGCCGCTTTTCCGCCAGCAACAGCGTGCAGGTGCCCGCCGGTTCGGTGCCGTGCTCGCGCATGATGTAATACTGCTCGGGGCTAAGCAGCTTGCGCCATTCGGCGTCGGTGCGGGTCACCGGATAGGTCTTGGTGTCCATGATGATGCTCCGATTGAGATCCTGCGTCCCGGACGCACCAGTGAGGCCAGGCGCGAAAACCGGCGCAAATCTGACACCGCCTGCGCCGCAGGAAAAGGGGCAAAAGAAACGGCCGCGGCACCAGGGATGCCGCGGCCGTCATGTGGGCGGCGCGAGACGTCAGGTGACGGCGGTCGGCGCCAGCGCTTCAATGTCGGTGGCGATATCGATCACCACCGGCCGGTCGGCCGTCAGCGCCTTCTTCAGCGCCGGGGCAATGTCCTCGGGCTTTTCGACGCGGATGCCGATCGCGCCCATGTCCTCGGCCAGCTTGGCGAAGTTCATCGGGTTGTAGGTCCACAACTCGCGCGAACGGTTATTGGTCTCGCCACCATAGACGCGATCGAAGCCGCGCTTCGACTGGTTGCCGCCGCCGTTGTTGTTGACGATGGTGATCGAGTTGATCTTCCAGCGCACCGCTGTTTCGATTTCGCCGATGTGGTACCAGAAGCCGGCGTCGCCGGTGAACACGATCACCGGGCGTTCCGGGCACGCCGCCTTGGCGCCGATGCCGGCGCAGAACGCCCAGCCGAGATGGCCGGCGCTGCGGATGTAGCTCTGCGTCGGCTTGCGGGTGTCGTACATGTTGCCCATCCACATGCCGGCATGGCCGGTGTCGACGATGACGATGGCGTCGTCGGGCACGTTCTTGCTCAGTTCGCCGACGATGCGCGCCGGATTGATCGGCACCGCATCGGCTTCCAGCAACGGCTTGTACTTGGCGTACCAGTCGGCGCGCAGTTTGCCGATTTCCTTGATCCAGCCTTCGCGCTTCTTGGCGCTCGCCTTGTCGGCCTGCGCCAGCATCGCCGCCAGCACCTTCTTGGCATCGCCGAGCACGCTGGCCTGCAACGGATAATTGCGGCCGATCGACTCCGGCTCGATGTCGATCTGGATGGCCGGTGTGCCGATCTTCGGCACCGCCCAGAAATGCGTGGTCATGCCGCCGGTCTCGGTGCCGATGAAACAGACCAGATCGGCGCGGCCAACCGCGAGGTTGGCGCTTTCGCGCGAATAACTGCCGACCACGCCGACCGACAGGTCATGCGTGCCGGGGATGCAGTCCTTGGCGTTGAGCGAGGTGGCAACCGGAATCTGCAGCGCTTCCGCCAGCGCGGTCAGCTCTGCCGCCGCCCCCGAGGAGCGCACGCCGCCGCCGACCACGAAGATCGGCCGCTCGGCCTTTTGCAGCAGGTCGAGCGCTGCCTTGACGCGCTCGGCTTCCGGCTCGGGCCGGAACGGCGGCACCTGGGCGAACTGCGTCTCGACCAGCCCTTCCATCTCGCCTTCCTCGGCGTCGAGCTGGCCTTCATTGCCGCGGAATTGCAGATGCACCGGCCCCGGCGCTCCGGTCGTGGCGGCGCGGAACGCCTGCCGGATCATGTCGGGAATGCGCGTCACTTCGTCGATCGTGACGTTCATCTTGGTCACCGGCTCGAACGCCGGCATGTCGTCGATCTCCTGATAGACCTTGCGAAACTTGGTCTTCGGATCGCGCCCACCGGTCATGGCGATGACCGGCGAATGCGCCAGCCAGGCGTCGCGCAGGCCGGCGGCGAGATTGAGGGCGCCGATCACCTGCGCCATGCAGATGCCCGGCTTGCCGGAGGCGCGCGCATAACCGTCCGCCATGTAGGCGGCCGACTTTTCACCGTGACAGTGCACGCGCGCGATCTTGGTGCGTCGCTCCATCTCCGCGAAGGTACGCCGCAGCACCGCCGGCACCATGAAGACGTGGGTCACGCCATAGCCTGCCAGCATGTCGGCGAGCACTTCGGCGCCGAGGCGTTTTTTGTTGTGTCCGATGGTCATGCGATTTGCCTCTCGACTTGTCCCGGGCGCAGCATCGAAGACGCGCGTCAGACCCGGGAGCGCTTTAAAATGATTGCCGGTAAAAATCCCGGACGGTTTTCACCGTCCGGGATGACTGCCTTGCGGTTACTTGATCGCCAGCGGGTTGACCGGCGAGCCGACCGCGCCGGTGATCGGAATGGCCGGCGCCACGAACATGAATTCGTAGGTCTTGTCGGCCAGACAATCGTCGGCGAGTTCCTTGACGTTGAAGATCTCGCCCATGGTCATGCCCATGATCGGAATGGTGATCCAGTGCCAGGGCTGATTGATGTTCTCGCCCTCCTTCACCACGTTCGGACGCACTTCGCAGCCCCAGGTGTCGCTGGCGAGCGCCGCGAGCTCGGTCTCCTTGATGAAGTCGAGCGTATCGAAGGCAAGGCCCGGCGCATCGCCGCCCGGATAGCCGTCCCAGCTTCCCGCCTTCTGGCAGCGTTCCATCATGCCGGTGCGGACGATGATGTAGTCGCCGCGCTTGAGTTCGACCTTCTGCTTCTTCGCGGTGCCGTAGAGGTCTTCGGTGGTGATGCCGTAGCCGTCTTCGAGCGACTCGACGCCCTTGAAGCGCGCCACGTCGAGCAGCACGCCGCGGCCGACCATCTTGTTCTTGGTCTTCTCGATGCCGCACTTCGCGGCACCCGCCGAAGTCACTTCGCGGCAGTCATAGCCGTTCCACATCTTCTTTTCGTAGAAGACGTGACCGAGCCCGTCCCACTGGGTGCCGCACTGCAGTGGCATGGTCACCATGTCGTCGGCCGCCTGGATGCCGCGCTTGTCGAGCACGCCGGCGTAGGCGTCGGTGCCGGTGCGATACATCGTGTGAATCGGATTGGTGCGGCCCATCGCCGGGTACTTGCTCTTGGCGCCCTGCGGACCGGTGTGATCGAAGTTGAGGGCGAGCGAGATCACCTTGCCCTTCTTGACCAGTTGCGCGGCGGCAATGATGTCGTCCGGGCTGGTAAAATTGAGCGTGCCGATCTCGTCATCGGGACCCCACTTGCCCCAGTTCTTGTACTTCTCCGCGGCTTCGGCCATGTCCTGGCGCGTTACTTTGCGAGCCGTCATTGGTGCATCCTTTTCGTGGTTGGGTGTGGTTCGATTTCAGGCCACTGGCGCGGAGCGAAAGCCCGCCGCCAGAAACGGAATCATGTGATGCAGCGCCCGCTTGACGTCGCCGGGATCGCAGCGGCCGCTGGTCAGCGCCTGGATCCGGCCGCTGTCGGCCATGGTGTAGAACATGGCGCCGAGCATGAAATGAAAACGCCATTCGATTTCCGGACGCGGTATCTCGGGTAACGCTTTCACGATCGCTTCGATGAACTTCTTGCTGGAGTGGTCGAACGCCTTGCCGAGAATTTTGCGCGTCATTGACTCCGGCTCGGTCGCCAGCCGCGCCCGCAGCTTGACGAAAGCCGGGCCGCCGAATTGCGGTTCAACACCATGCGTCAGCGCCGGCCGCAGGAAGGCGTCGAGAATCTGCTCCAGCGTCGGCGTGGCGTTCTGCTCGAAACATTGGTCGAGCAGACGCAGCCGTTCCTTGGCAATGGGCGCGGCGCGCTGCGCGAACAGCTCCTCAAGGAGGCCCTCCTTGGAACCGAAATGATAGGCGACGGAAGCAAGATTAACCTTGGCCTCGGCGGTGATCGCACGCAGCCCGACGCCCGACATGCCGTGCTCAGCGAAAAGACGTTCGGCAACTTCCAGAATGCGCTCGCGCACCGACGGCGCGGCTCCCTGCACATCCTGCTTGCGCGGGCGGCCCGGGCGCGACGCGGCTCGCGGGCTGCGGGCATCCGACGCAGCTTTGGTCGCAGTGCTCTTCAATCGGGTCCCTTTGCGCACGCTTGACTCTGGCCCCTCGATGCGGGAAGAAACAGAAGTAAACAGTCGTTTGTTTAAAGTCAATCGACGCGTCAAATTCAGGAACGGGAAGCGATGGCGAGCAAGAGCAAGAAGACAATTCTGACGGTCGCGGTGACCGGCAATCTGACCACCATCGAACAGCATCCCGGCCTGCCCTGCACGCCGGAGCAGATCGCCAACGCCGCGCTGGAATCGGCCAAGGCGGGTGCGGCCATTGCGCATCTGCATGTCCGCCACCCGGACGGCAAACCGAGCATGGAGCTCGCGCATTACCGCGAAGTGGTCGAGCGTATCCGCGACAAGAACTCCGAGTTGATCATCAATCTCACCACCGGTCCCGGCGGCCGTTTCGTGCCGAGCAAGGACGATCCGAAGATCGCCGGCCCGGGCACGTCGATCCTGCATCCGCTCAAGCGCGTCGAGCACATCGTCGAGCTGAAGCCCGAGATCGCCACGCTCGATCTCAACACCATGTGGTCCGGCTCCGCCGCTGTGATCAACACACCCGACAACGTCACCATCATGGCCAACGAAATCCAGAAGGCCGGCTCCAAGCCGGAACTGGAAGTGTTCGACAGCGGCGACATCCAGTTGGCCAACCACCTTCTCGACACGGGCGTGCTCAAGGGCCCGCCGCTGTTCCAGATCGTCATGGGCGTGCGCTTCGGCTTCATCTCGACGCCGCAGACCCTGATGTATGCCCAGTCGCTGCTGCCGAAGGACGCCGAGTGGGCGGCCTTCGCGATCGGCCGCTGGGAATTCCCGATGGTGGCGCAGGCCTGGATTCTCGGCGGCCATGTCCGCGTCGGCATGGAAGACAACGTCTATATCAGCAAGGGCAAATTGACGCCCAGCAACGCCGCACTCTGCGAAAAGGCGGTGCGCATTCTCGACGACATGGGCGCCGAACTGGCCACGGCCAAGGAAGCGCGCGCGATACTCGGTTTGAAGTCCTGAAGTCTATTTCCGAAACCGGCCGAACATTCATTGGGCCGGTGCAACACAGTGGAGGAAGTTTGAAATGAAAATGCCAATGCGAATTCTGGGCGCCGTGGCGGCGCTGATCGCCGGTGCAGCTTTGGTGCAGCCGGCAGCCGCCTACCCCGACAAGGTGGTTCGGATCATCGTGCCGTTCGCGCCGGCCGGCCCGACCGACGTGATGGCGCGCCTGATCGCGCAGAAGCTGTCGGAAAACCTGAAGCAGCAGTTCGTCGTCGAGAACCATCCCGGCGCCGGCGGCAACCTCGGCACCATGCAGGTCGCGCGGGCCGCGCCGGACGGCTACACCCTGCTGATAGCCAGCTCGAGCTTCGTCGTGAACCCGAGCCTCTACGCCAAGAACCCCTACGACGCGTTCAAGGACTTCGCGCCGATCACACTGGCCGCCGCCTCGCCCAACATCCTGGTGGTGAATTCCGACGTGCCGGCCAAGTCGGTGAAGGAACTGGTCGACCTCGTGAACAAGACCCCCGGCAAGTTCGCCATGGGCAACCCGGGCGTCGGCACCACGCCGCAGCTCGCCGGCGAACTGTTCAAGCTGACGCTCAAGCTCGACGTCACCAGCGTGCCGTTCGGCGGCGCCGGACCGGCCATTCAGGCCGTCGTCGGCAATCACACGCAGATTGCCTTCACCGCCCTGCCCCCGACCGCGCCGCAAGTGCAGAGTGGCAAGCTGCGCGGCCTGGCGGTAACGTCGGCCAAGCGCTCGGCCGCGCTGCCGGACGTGCCGACCATGGCGGAAGCCGGCATTCAGGGCCAGGAATCGGAGACCATGCAGGGCATCCTCGCCCCGGCTGGTACGCCGCAGGCCATCATCGACAAGCTTCACGCTGAAATCGTCAAGGTCATGGCGATGCCGGACGTGAAGGAGCGTTGCGCCCAGCTCGGCTTCGACGTGGTGGCGAATACCCCGGCCGAGTTCGCCGCCTACATCAAGAACGATATCGAAAAGTGGGGCAAGGTGATCAAGGAAGCCAACATTCCGCAGATCAAGTAATCCACCTTGTGAAAACTGCGATGGCCGGGCATGTCCCGGCCATCGTGCTTTCCGAGGATGGCCGGGCATGCCATCCCTCTCCAAAGGCTCCTCCATGCGCATCGTCGATATCCGCGAAACCGCGATCCCGCTGAAATCCAAGCTCGCCAACTCGAGTTTCGATTTCAGCGAAATGACCACCTCGGTGGTCGCCGTCATCACCGATGTCATCCGCGACGGCAAGCCGGTGTGCGGCTTCGCCTTCAATTCCACCGGCCGCTATGCCTGCGGCGCGCAGATGCGCGAGCGCTTCATTCCACGCATCATGGCCGCGGCGTCCGATTCCCTGCTCGACGCGACCGGCAACAATCTCGACCCGGACAAGGTCCTCGCCGCCATGATGCGGCGCGAGAAGATCGGCGGCGACGCCGAACGCTCGATCGGCATGGGCACGATTGAAGTCGCCGTCTGGGACGCGGTCGCCAAGATTGCCGGCCAGCCACTGTACAAGGTGCTGGCCGACCGCTTCAGCGGCGGCAAGGTGCCGGCGAAAGTGTTCTGTTACGTCGGCGGCGGCTGGTACTGGCCCGGTCAGACCATCAAGGACCTGCAGGACGAGATGCGCCGTCATCTCGACGCCGGCTACACCATGGTCAAGATGAAGGTCGGCGGCCTGCCGCTCGACGAAGACGTGCGGCGGCTTGAAGCCGTCATGGAGGTTGTCGGCTCCGGCGACCGCCTCGCCGTCGACGCCAACGGCAAATTCGCCCGCGACGAGGCGCTGGCCTATGCCAAGGCGCTGGCGCCGTTCAAGCTGCGCTGGTTCGAGGAGCCCTGCCACCCGCTCGACCTGGCGCTGTTTGCCGAACTGGCGAGCGTCTACGCGCCGCCGCTGGCGACCGGCGAGAACCTCTATTCGACACAGGACGTCGAGAACCTGGTGCGCTTCGGCGGCTGGCGCGCCGGCTCCGATATCATCCAGGTCGATCCGCCGCAGGCCTACGGCATCGCGCAATATGCCCGCACCCTGGACATGCTGAAGCGCCACGGCTGGCAGCGCACGGCGATGTTCCCGCACGGCGGCAACCAGATGTCGCTGGCGATGGCGGCCGGCTTCGGCCTCGGCGGCGCCGAGAGCTATCCCGGCGTGTTCGGCGATTTCGGCGGCTTCGCCGACGATGCGCGGGTCGAGAATGGCGCGGTGACGCTGTCCGACCGTCCCGGCATCGGCTTCGAGGGTCAGGCCGCGCTGTACAAGATCATGCGCGAGCTGGCCGGCATCTAGGCGTCAGCTCGCCAGTTCCTCGCGCAGGATTTCCAGCTCCAGCCACTGCTCCTCGGCCGAGGCGATCTTGCGCTGGGTCTCGGCGAGATCCGTGGTGACCTTCTCGAAGCCCGCGCGGTCGCGGATATAGAACTGCGGATCGCTGAGCTTGGCCTGCAGATCCGCCGCCTTCTTGTTCAGCGTGGCGATGGTCTTCGGCAGCGTCTCCAGCGCGTGCTTCTCCTTGAAGGCGAGCTTGCGCTTGGCGACCGGCGGCTTGTTCGCGGCCGGCGCCTTCTCCGCCTTCGGCGCAATCGCCTTGCCCTCGCGGACCAGATCGGCGCCGCGCTGCACCAGCATGTCGGAATAGCCGCCGGCGTACTCGGTCCAGCGCCCATCGCCTTCCGGCACGATGACGCCGCTGACCAGCCGGTCGAGGAAGTCGCGGTCATGGCTGATCAGAAGCACCGTGCCGGGATAGTCGCCGAGCATGTCCTCGAGCACGTCGAGGGTTTCCATGTCGAGATCGTTGGTCGGCTCGTCGAGCACCAGAAGGTTCGAGGGCTTGGCCAGCGCCTGCGCCAGCATCAGGCGGCCGCGCTCGCCGCCGGACAGCTTGCCGAGCGGGGTGCGGGCCTGCTCGGCGGAGAACAGGAAGTCCTTCATGTAGCCGATGACGTGCTTGGGCTGGCCGTTGACCATCACCGTGTCGCCGTCGCCGCCGGTCAGCGCGTCCTTGACCGTGACGTTGGGATCGAGACTGTCGCGGTGCTGGTTGAGGGTCGCCACCGCCAGCGTCGAGCCGAGCCGGACCGTGCCGCTGTCGGGCTCCGACACGCCGGTCAGCAGGTTGATCAGCGTGGTCTTGCCGGTGCCATTTGGCCCGACAATGCCGATGCGGTCGCCGCGCTGGATGCGGATCGAGAAGTCGCTGACAATGGCGCGGTCGCCGTAGCGCTTGGAAATGTCCTTGGCCTCGATCACCAGCACGCCCGATGGCGCCGCGGCGCCGGCGGTAATGGTGGCGTCGCCGGCGGCGCCGCGATAGGTGCGGCGGCTCTCGCGCAGGGCCTGGAGGGCGCCGACGCGGCGCATGTTGCGCTTGCGGCGGCCGGAAACGCCGTAGCGCATCCAGTGCTCTTCGGCGACGATCTTGCGGTCAAGCTTGTGCTGCTCGCGCTCTTCCTCGGCCAGCAGCATGTCCCGCCATTCCTCGAAATGCTCGAAGCCGCGCTCGATGCGGCGCGTGGTGCCGCGATCGAGCCACACGGTCTGGCGCGACAGCGTCGACAGGAAGCGCCGGTCGTGGCTGATGATGACCATGGCGGTGCGGCGGGAATCGAGATCGCGCTCCAGCCACTCGATGGTGGTGAGGTCGAGATGGTTGGTCGGCTCGTCGAGCAGCAGAATGTCGGGCGACGGTGCCAGGGCGCGCGCCAGCGAGGCGCGGCGCGATTCACCGCCGGACAGATGCGCCGGGTCTTCCTCGCCGGTCAGCCCCAGCTCTTCGACGAGATGACGGGCGATATAGGGATCGTCGTTCGGCTTCAGCCCGGATTCGACATAAGCCAGCGTGGTGTCGAAGCCGGAGAAATCCGGTTCCTGCTGCAAATAGCGCACGACAGCGCCCGGCTGCACGAAAATGGTGCCGCGGTCGGGCTCGACCAGCCCGGCGGCGATCTTCAGCAGCGTCGATTTGCCGGAGCCGTTGCGGCCGATCAGCGACACCCGTTCGCCGGTCGAGACCGACAGTTCGGCGCTGGTCAGAAGCGGCGTGCCGCCAAAGGTGAGCGCGATATCTTTAAGCTGTAAAAGAGGAGGAGGAGCCATGCGCTTCCGGTACAGGCCGAAGCGCCCGCCGTCAAAGCTTTAACGCACCAAATACGGCGCAAATGCCGTTAAGGCTGCTCAATCCAGGAATGTCAGCGGCCGGGCCACGGTTTCCAGCGGCTTGCGCTCGGCCGCGATGGCCCAGCGCCAGGCGATCAGGCCGCCGGCGATCATCAGCACCGCGCCCAGGGCATAGCCACCGAAGACGCTGACGCGCGAGCCGGTGTCGATCAGGGCGCCGAACAGCCACGGCCCGACCACGCCGCCGATGCCCGTCCCGATGGCATAGAAGAACGCAATCGCCAGCGCCCTGATCTCGAGCGGGAAGGTCTCGCTGACCGTCAGATAGGCCGAACTCGCCGCCGCCGAAGCGAAGAAGAAGATCACCATCCAGCAGATCGTCTGCGTCTGCGCGTCGATCAGATTGTGCATGAACAGATAGCCGGTCGCCGCCAGCAGCACGCCAGACATGATGTAGGTGAAGGCGATCATAGGGCGGCGGCCCAGCGTGTCGAACAGCCGGCCCAGCAGCAAGGGGCCGAGAAAATTGCCGAGCGCGAACGGCAGGATGTACCAGCCGACATGGTGCGACGGCACGCCGTAGAAGTCGGTCAGGATCAGCGCATAGGTGAAGAAGATGGCGTTGTAGAAGAACGCCTGCGACGTCATCAGCGCCAGCCCGACCAGGCTGCGCTGGCGGTAGCGCTTGAACAAAGTGTGCGCGACCTCGCGCAGCGGCGTCGAGGTGCGCATCTGCAGCCGCACCCGTGGCAGGTCTTCCGCCGGCGGCAGCGCCGTGAAGCGCGCCTCGATGCCGGCGACGACGCGCTCGGCTTCGTCGGCGCGGCCATGGGTCATCAGCCAGCGCGGGCTTTCCGGAATCCACAGCCGCATGAAGAAGATCACCAGCGACAGCATCGAGCCGAGCAGGAAGGCGAGGCGCCAGCCATATTCCGGATCGATCACGGCCGGGTCGAGCAGCACGATCGATCCGGCGGCGCCGAGTGCCGCGCCGATCCAGAAGCTGCCGTTGATGACCAGATCGCACCAGCCGCGCACCCGCGCCGGGATCAGCTCCTGAATGGTCGAGTTGATGGCGGCGTATTCGCCGCCGATGCCGGCGCCGGTGAGAAAGCGAAACAGCGCAAAGCTCCAGAGATTCCAGGAGAACGCCGTCAGCCCGGTGGCGATCAGGTAGACGGTCAGCGTGATGAAGAACAATTTGCGGCGGCCGAGGCGGTCGGTGAGCCAGCCGAAGAACAGCGCGCCCAGCACGGCGCCCGCCAGATAGGCGCTGGCGGCGATGCCGACATCAGTGTTGCTGAATTGAAGGACCGGACTGTCCTTGAGCGCGCCGGCCAGCGACCCCGCCAGCGTCACTTCGAGGCCGTCGAGAATCCAGGTGATGCCGAGCGCCGCCACCACCAGCGTGTGGAAGCGGCCCCACGGCAGCCGGTCAAGCCGGGCCGGAATGTCGGTTTCGACGATGCCTTGCTCGCTTGCCACGACGGCCCCTCGCCCACTCTCCCGCGCCCAGACTAACGCGACGCCGCCGGCCCGGTTCAGCCTTGTCGCCGCAGCCTGTCGCCGAAATGCAACACCGCCCGGTGAATTCTTGGCCGGAGTTATCCACAGATTCGGGTGACAGCCCGACTCAGATACCGCTTGGCGATTCGCAGTCACTACCGGGGGAAACGATGAACTTGGAAACGGGCGACTATCGGTCAAACCCGGCCGCCCTGCCGGGTGCGCAAGATCATCCCGTTGATGCCCCGCTCCCGCTGATGACGCCGGCGCGGCGCGCCGCGCTTGAGGCGCTGGAGCGCGAATTCCACGAGTTGTTGCGATCGGCCCGGCCTTAAGCCGGACGCCGCATTCGCCCTCGAAACGGCAATCGGCTACGTTGCGGCGCGGCGCCGTCCTTGGCGCCATTCGGAACCTGGCCTTGGACAACGACCCTCCCCGCCGCCTGCACTACGCCGCGGCCATCGCCTGCGGTGTTTTTGCCGCGCTGGTGATGCATATCATTCTGACCGTGCTGGGCGCCGGTCTGGACGCGGTACTGCGCGGCAGTGGCGCCGGACAACCGCAGCAATTCGTCTCGGCGCTGGCCTGGTGGGCGATCGCGGCCGCAGGTTTTGTCGGCGGTCTTGGCGCCGGCATCTATCTGATCGCAGCCGCCCGCGAGCGCGCGTTCGTGTCGAAGCTGGCGCAACGATTTCTCATCGCCGTGGTGTTCGCGGCGGCGACGGCCGGTGGCGTCATGAGCAAGAGCGGCAATGTCGGCGGCACGGTCGACGTGCTGGCCGGCTTGGCCGCGCTGGGCCTCGGCCTGGTCTGCGCCTTCTGCGGCGCGCGGCTGGCCTACCTCAACGCCGAGCAGGTCTAACGATCAGGCGGCGTCGGCCGGGAGCCGGAAGAAGCGCACGCCGATGCGATCGCCCTTCTGCCAGAGGATGCGGCAGCCGCGTTTGACCCGGCCGTCGCGGGTGAGCAGCACGATGAAATGGGCCGGCAGGGCAAAGTCGGGGCTGATGCAAAGCTGCGCGCCCTCTTCCGAAACGTCCGCCAGCGTGATGGGGATGCATTTGCCTGCCGGAGTTTCAAGCCAGCCCGGAATGCTGACGCGCCGGCGAATCTGATTCCGGTTGTCGGACGCCTCGCTCACGACGTCTACTCGCGCGCAGCTTTGACTGGCGCCGGGGCCGCCTGCGCGTAACGCGACAGCGGCGGCAGCCGGTAGGCCGGCAGGGACGGAATATCGCGCCACGCCAAGCGGTGGCACGCCGTGCACTGATAGGCGACCAGTCCGGCGCGCGACGCTGTTGCGCGCATCGTGCCGGCCAAAGCGGTCTCGCTGCCGCAGTGCCGGCAAGTACGTGCAAAAATCATGGAGAATCCGATTGCTTCTCCATATCCAACGTCCGGACGTAAAATGCGTTCCGACATTCGTGCGTTGCGACAAACGAACGCACCAGCAGCGTTAGAAGGTCAAGCTTGTCGCGACGCGCAGCTTGCTCAGCGAACATCGCAGATGTCGTCCTGCGGTCTAAGGTAGCAAGTGCGCGGACTACGCAGTGGCCATCTCTGACGGCGCACGCGCTTTCCGTTCTGGACCTAGCATAAACAAAGGTGGACGGGCTTGGAGTTCGGCTTCTATTTGCGCCATCCGGTATAGGTGAGCCAAAACCTCGAAACCGGCGCTGTCGGCCATCACGGTCATTTCTAAGGTGAGGCTTGCCAGATATTGAGCCGTCTCCTGCGGCATTAATGCCATGACACACTCCCCCGAGTGGAGTACTGGAACTTCTATTTAAAGTTATATTTTTTAAAAATACAACCTACTTCCATTCACTAGGAGGTGAATGACGCTAATCCTGCGGTGCGGGCGACCCTCTCGCTCCTGCTGCTTGCATAGCGACGGCATTTGACAACCCGCTTTGATGTTGGTCCTCATCGTTTATCTGCATGCAAACAGCAGCGCTCAAAACCATGAAAAAATTGGCTCTTTCAGTACCGGGGCTCATGCTTTTGACGCCCCAGAAGCACGACGACCAGCGCGGTCATTTTGTGGAAACCTACAATCGGCGCTCGTTCGCCGAAGCCGGCATTGACTGCACCTTCGTCCAGGATAACCAGTCCCTTTCTACTCAACGGGGCACTATTCGCGGTCTGCATTTCCAGTCCGCGCCGCACACCCAGGCCAAGCTCGTCCGCGTGCTGCAGGGCGCCGTCTACGACGTGGCCGTCGATTTGCGCCGGGGCAGCCCCACTTACGGCCGCTGGTGCGCCACAACGCTGTCGGCCGAGGAAGGCCAGCAGATTTTTGTCCCCGCGGGCTTCGCCCATGCCTTCTGCACCCTCGCACCGGACACGGTGGTCGCCTATAAGGTCGACGGCTATTACGCCCGCGACTGCGAAGGCGGCCTGCGCTGGGACGATCCGGACCTGGCCATCGACTGGCCGGTCGCAGCGGCGGA
>JALHNV010000058.1 GCA_022843325.1 Pseudolabrys sp.
GGCGATAGCGGTATCCCGCCGTTGCAGTCCGTCCCGGCCATCGCCTCCTATTACACCCCCGCGTTGGAATATGCGATCGTCCACAACGGCGCGCATAATGAGCTCATGCAGAACATGATCCGCTCGGGAATATTCGGCCTGATCTCAACCGTGCTGATGTTCGTGGTACCTCTTGTTGTGTTTGCGTCGGCCGCGCGATCCCGGGTGCCGGGCGCCCGAATCGCGGGCATTGTCGGGCTCGCTTATA
Organism: Pseudolabrys sp.; assembly: GCA_022843325.1. Lineage (GTDB taxonomy): Bacteria > Pseudomonadota > Alphaproteobacteria > Rhizobiales > Xanthobacteraceae > Pseudolabrys. The sequence continues at coordinate 248 of JALHNV010000058.1, forward strand.
TTTCTGCCGTAATCTGCTTTGGCCTGAATACCGAGAACTTCAATCTGAAATATCTCGCATCGTTCTACGCGCTGATGGTCGCAGCCCTCGCAGCGCAAACGATCTGGGCTGATCCTCGTTCGCCAAGCTCTTAGTTGGTTCGGCCGCAGTGACGCGGGAGGCGCATCGGCAGAACCCGCAGCGGCAATCACAAGCGGCAACCTGGAATGATCAGAAGTCCTTGAGCAGCCGCTCGATGTAATCGAGTTCAAGCTGCGGGCGGAAGTTTTCGCCGAAACGCTTGCGCAGTTCTTCGAGGATGCGGCGGGCGCGCTGCACGTCGATCTCGCCCGGCACCTTCACCGTGGTATCGTCGCCGTAGTCGCGGCCGCGCAGCGGACGGCCGAGCGGATCGGTGTTCTGGTCAGCGCGCTGGCGGCCGTTACGGCCCGGCTGACCGGGTCCCGGACCCTGGCCGGGGCCCTGCCCCTGCTGCACCTGCTGCGCCATGCCCTGCGCGCCCTTGCGCATGGCCTCAAGCGCGCGGCCCTGACTGCCAACGGCGCCGTCGGCGTCGCCCTCGCCCAGTTCGCCTTCGGCCTGGCCCATGGCGTCACCGGCGCTGCCGAGCTGGTCGCCGGGCTCGCCGCCCTCACCTTTTTCCTGACCCGGCTGGCCCATGCCGCGCTGCTTCAATTGCTCAAGCAATTTGTTGAGCCGGTCCTTGAGCGCCTGCTGGTCCTGGCGCAGGTCGCCCATCTGCTGTTCGCCCTGCTGGCCTTGTTGACCCTTCTGGCCCTGCTGCCCGCGCTGACCGCGGCGGCGCTCCTGACCTTCCTTGAAGGTGCGGTCACGCAATTGCTGCTGCTTGCGGATCATGTCGCCCAGTTCGTCGAGCGCCGACATCATATCGTCGTCGCCCTGTTCGCCTTGGGCGCCGGGCCGGGCCATTTGCAGATTTTCCATCATCTGCTGCAACTGGTCGAGCAATTGCCGCGCCGCATCCTTGTTGCCCGAGCGGGCCAGCTGCTCGAGCCGATCCATCATGCTTTTCAGGTCAAGCTGGCTCAGCATCTGGCTGTTGGGGTCGAGCGGACGCGCCAGCTTCTCTGGATTTTTGCGCATTTCATCGGCCAGCGCCTGCAGGAACTTGTCCATGGCGGCGCGCAGCTGCTCCATCAGCTTCTTGATTTCTTCGTCGCTGGCGCCGCGCTCCAGCGCCTGACGCAGCGCCTCCTGCGCCTGACGCAAAGACTGCTCGGCCTGATTGACGTTGCCGTCCTCGATCTGCAGCGCCATGTCCCACAGCCGCGCCACGACGTCGCGCAGGCCATCGTCGTTCTTGGCGCCCTTGAGGCCGTGATAGATCGAGCGCAGCCCGAGATAGATGCCGGCCTCCGGCGTGAACCGCTCCGGCGCAATCGTCAACATCTCCAGCGCCACCATCACCAGCGGCCGCTGTTCAGCGTCGAGCGCCAGCACGCGACGCTGCTCGATCAAGGCGCGCGCCAGCGGCTTGACGAAAATGCGCTGTGGCAATTGCAGGTCGTGCGGCGCGCTGCGGCCCTCATTGCCGGCCTCGTCGCGCGCGGTCAGCGTCAGGGTGACATCGGCGCCGGCGAAGGGATGATCGGTGACATCATGCGTGGACTGAGCCGCGCCGGAGCGGGTCCGCGCCTGCGGCAGCGTCAGCGGAAACTCGGGCGCCGGAAACAGCGGACGCGCGGTCTTGGCCCCCTCCTTCGATGCAGACTGGCCGGCTGCCGCCGTTGGCTTCAGCGTGAAGACCGCTTTGGATTCGACGACGCCGTAATCGTCATCCATCTTGTATTCGAGCCGCAGCGCGCCCCGCGCCTGCCGCTCGGGATCCTTTGTCATCTCGATGGTCGGCGTGCGATCGGGAATCGCGGAGAAGTTCCAGGTGAGGTTGCTGCCAGCGATGCCACGTACCGAAGCCGAGCCATCGCCCTTGACCAGCAACCGGCGCTCGACCGTTCCTGCCACGGCTTGCGTCGGCGCACGCGACGCTTCCGCAGGCGCTTCCTCCAGTCCGCCGCTACGCACGATCTCGAACTGAACATCGCCGGTGGAACGGATCACGACATGGCTGCCGACCGGCACCGCCACCGTACCCTGCGGCGCCACCAGCCCGGCGTTCTGCGTCTCACCGGGGCGCAGGCCTTGCAGCATCACCGGCGGACGGCCGGTATAGACCGGCGGATTGACCCAGGCGTCGATGCGGAAATTTGGCGGCGCCACCACGCCCTGCCAGTCGAATGCGGCCGTGACGCGCGAGATACGCTCGCCGCCAGCGGCGAAGAAGGTGGCAACGACGAGAAAGAGCGTGAGCGCGCGCAGCGCCATCGGGTCGCGCAGCGAAAGTTTCGGCGACGGCCAGCCGGCCTTGAGCTTCTTCGCCGACAGCAGCGCGCGTTCGATGTGCGCTTGCCACAGCGCCTGCGCCACCGGGTCATGGCCGTTGGCGGCGAGTTCGTCGGTGATGGCGGTGGCCGGCCGGTGGGTTTCGCCGCTGCTGCGATCGAGCCGGCGCAGCGCCTCGTTGTCGCTCGGCCAGCGTAGCGCCAGCAACGGGAACGCGGCCGCCAAGGTGAGCAGGCCGAATATGACGAGACCGATGGCGCGGGCCAGCGGCGGCAGCGCCAGCCAGAGGCCGGCCCAGGACAGCGCCAGGAACAGGCCGATAGCGGTGGCGAGTGTGGCGAGCGCGGGCCACAGCCGTTCCCACAGCAGGCTGCCGCGCGCGCGCTTCAGCGCCTGCGCCAGCAGAAGCCGCGTCGATTGCGGCCGGCCGTCTTGCTGATCGTCCAATCCGTCCAAAAGCCGCTCCACGCCAGTGCTCAAGGAGAATCTGTCACCGGCAGGCTATCACGCCAATCTAGCACGTCAGCCTCTAACCGAGGCAAATCCCGGGCCATCCGCAGCCCTGCGACGACACCACGCCGACGCGCCGGCAATCGAGCAAAATCAATGTGCCGGCATCAAGGCGGGTCACCTCGGCGCCCGATCACCGTGATGTTACCGGCCTTCGAGCGGTAAAATGCCCCGCCGCGCCTTTTCGGCATCGACGGAGATGATGGCCCGGCGGCGAGTTCAACCTTGGCCTGATGGATCGCCGCCAGCACCGACCCGCCCCACGCGTCCGGCGTGACCCAGCTCGGCGTCAAATTCATGTCGACGAGAAAGTTCATTCGTGAGCCGTGAGCGCGATCTCACGCTCCTGCGTGCGCCAGGCGGCATATCGCAGCGCCTCAAGAGCCCGCTGATTACGGTCCGCCCGCCGTCCGGCCTGACTATAGGCGCGCCGGCGCAGGTTTGAAATCGCCGCTACAGCCAGTCCGGCAGACGGTCGAGCGCGATCAGCGCCTCGGCTTCCATGCGCGGGCGGACGACTGCCCATTCGGTGCCGTTCACCAGGACCTCCGGCACCAGCGGCCGGGTATTGTAGGTGCCGGCCTGCACCGCGCCGTAGGCACCGGCCGACATGACGGCGAGCAGGTTACCCGTCTTGGGCTCCGCCAGATCGCGGTCCCTGGCGAGAAAATCGCCGCTTTCGCAGACCGGGCCGACCACGTCGGCGCGCAGGCGCGGCGCCGCGGCATTCGGCTCGGTGATGGGCCATATCTCGTGATGCGCGTCGTACAGCGTCGGCCGGATCAGGTCGTTCATGGCGGCGTCAACGACGACGAAGTGTTTGGCCTCGCCGTGCTTCACGAACAGCACGCGCGTCACCAGGATGCCGGCATTGCCGACGATCAGCCGGCCCGGCTCGAAAATCAGCCGGCAGCCGAGATCGCGGGTCGCGCGCTTGACCACATCGGCATATTGCTCGGGATGCGGCGGCGGTTCGTTGTCATCGCGGTACGGAATGCCCAGCCCGCCGCCGAGATCGACATGGCTGATGACGTGGCCATCGGCGCGCAGCGTGCGCACGAAATCGGCCAGCAGCGCGAAGGCATCGCCGAACGGATCGAGGTCGGTGATCTGGCTGCCGATGTGCATGTCGACGCCGGATACCTTCAGGCCCGGCAGCGTCGCCGCGCGCGCATAAACCGCGCGGGCGCGGCTGATCGGAATGCCGAATTTGTCCTCGGCCTTGCCGGTCGAAATCTTGTGATGGGTTTTGGCGTCGACGTCGGGATTGACGCGCACCGAGATGTGCGCGGTGCGCCCCTTGGCCGCCGCGATCGACGACAGCAGGTCAAGCTCCGGCTCGGACTCGACGTTGATGCACAGAATGCCCTCGTCGACCGCCAGCGCCAGTTCACGCGCGGTCTTGCCCAGCCCCGAGAACATGATCTTGTTGGCTGGAATGCCGGCGGCGCGGGCGCGCTTCAGTTCGCCTTCCGACACCACGTCGGCGCCGGCGCCGAGATTGGCCAGCGTCTTCAGCACGGCCTGGTTGGAATTCGCCTTCATGGCGTAGCAGACCAGCGCGTCGACATCGGCGAAGGCGCCGGCGAAGACCTTGTAGTGGCGGGTCAGCGTCGCGGTCGAATAGCAATAGAACGGCGTGCCGACCGCGTCGGCCAGCGTATCGAGCCTGACCTGCTCGGCGTGCAGGACGCCGTCGCGGTACGCAAAATGGTGCATCCGATGAAAGCCCGGTGGCGCGATTTTCTAGTTCAGCAGAACGTCGAGGGGAAAGGATCGCTTCGGCCCGACCGGCGCCGTGGGGCGGCCGTCGGCGTCGACGCCGGCACCGGCACTGGTGGTCTGACCGCCGATCGGCGCCGCCATCGGATTGAGCAGCCCGGCCGCGGTCGGCTGCGGCTCCGCTTGCTGCGCTCGCCCCTCCTGCTGGGCGCCGGGGGGCGCATCGAGCGGTCCCTTGCGGCCGCACGCGGCCAGCCCCAGCGAAGTCGCCAAAATGGCGACCAAAGCGAGACGGGGAAGTGGAAAACGGCCAAATAGGGACAAGCGGTGCGCTCCTCGTATATCGGTCATCTTAGCAAAGCCGGGATAAAAGGCGAAATCGGTCACGCCTCGGATCTTTGACGCCCGGCAAGGCGTCGCGAGGGAGCGGCAATGCCATGCAGCCGCTCGCGTTGAGCCTCGAGCCAGGTCAGGCGCTTGAAGGCAAGCTTGCGGTCATTCGAGTTGCTGCCATGGTCGAAGCGCCATTCGGCGCCGGAAATGAGCAATTCAAGCTGTGACAGGGTCAACTTTTCGGCCTCGGCGTCGGTGTTGGCGCCGCCCTTGAGCCGGCCCATTTTCGGCTCCTTCACGTCAGTCCTGCCCTTTTTCGAGTTTCTTCAGCCATTTCTGCGCCTGCGACCGCACGTTCTTCGGCGCGGTGCCGCCGTAGCAGGCGCGGCTTTTCACCGAGCGCTCGACCGACAGCACGTTGAACACATCCTTGGTGATGCGCGGCTCGATCGCCTGCATCGCGGCAAGCGGCAGCGCGTCCAGCGCGACGCCTGCGTCCGCCGCCTTGCCGACAATGCGGCCGGTAATGTGATGCGCCTCGCGGAACGGAATCTTCAGCGCCTGCACCAGCCAGTCGGCCAGATCGGTGGCGGTGGCATAGCCTTCGCCGGCCGCCTGGTGCATGCGCCTGGTATCGGGTTCGAGGTCGGCGACCATGCCGGCCATCGCCGCAATCGACAGCGACAGCGCGGAGAGCGCGTCCATCACGCCCTCCTTGTCCTCCTGCATGTCCTTGGCATAAGCGAGCGGCAGGCCCTTCATGACGATCATCAGCGCGTTCATCGCGCCAATGATGCGGCCGGCCTTGGCCCGCACCAGTTCGGCGGCGTCGGGGTTGCGCTTCTGCGGCATCATCGACGAGCCGGTGGTGTACTTGTCCGACAGCTTTGCCAGCCCGGTCAGCGGCGAGGTCCAGATCACGATCTCTTCCGCCAGCCGCGACAGATGCACCGCGGTAATCGAGGCCGCCGACAGCGTCTCCATGGCGAAGTCGCGGTCGGAAACGGCATCGAGCGAATTGGCCGACGGCCGGTCGAAGCCGAGCGCCTTCGCCGTCATCGCGCGGTCGAGATCGAATGAGGTGCCGGCCAGCGCACCGGAGCCGAGCGGCGATTCATTGAGGCGCTTGCGCGCGTCGGCGAAGCGGCCGCGGTCGCGCGCCGTCATCTCGACATAGGCCAGCATGTGGTGGCCGAAGGTCACCGGCTGGGCCGTTTGCAGATGGGTCAGGCCGGGCATCACCGTATCGGCGTGCTCGAGTGCCTTCTGCGCCAGCGCACGCTGGAAGTCGGCCAGCGCACTATCGGTCGCATCGATGGTGTCGCGCATCCACAGCCGGAAATCGGTGGCGACCTGGTCGTTGCGCGAGCGCGCGGTGTGCAGCCGGCCGGCCGGGGCGCCGATCATCTCGGTCAACCGGGCCTCCACGTTCATGTGGATGTCTTCCAGCGCCCGCTTGAACTTGAATTTGCCGGACTCGATCTCTGACAGGATCGTGTCTAGACCGTGAGCGATCTTTTTCGCATCGTCGGCCGTAATGATGCCTTGCTTGGCCAGCATGCCGGCATGGGCCTTGGACGCGGCGATGTCCTGCCGGTAAAGATGCCGGTCGAAGTCGATGGAGACGTTGATCGCCTCCATGATCGCGCCGGGACCGGATTCAAACCGGCCGCCCCACATTTTGTTGCTCATGACTTTATCACCGGAATTTCGCTGCTCATGACCGAACCCGCCCCCGAAAACACCACCAAAACGCCCGCCCAGACACAGGCCCGGAAACGGGCGCTTCTGGTTCTGCTGGGCGGCATCGCCGGCGTGGCCGTCGGTCTGGCCGGGGTATACGGGATTGCGACCCTGACTCGCAATGCGGGCGGTGACGGGCCCACCGCCGCGGCCTGCCGGCCGGCGGTGGACCTGGCGCAGAAAGTCGCCCCCTTCGCCCGTGGCGAGGTCGCCGCGGTCACCGTCGCCAAAAGCCCGCTGAAGGTGCCCGAACTCGCCTTCCAGGACACCGACGGCAAGCCGCTGACGCTGGAGCACTGGCGCGGCCGCACCGTCCTGCTCAACCTGTGGGCGACATGGTGCGCACCCTGCCGCGAGGAGATGCCGGCGCTGGAGGCGTTGCAGGAGAAACTGGGCGGCCCCGGCTTCGAGGTTGTCGCGGTCAACATCGACACCCGAGACCCGAACAAGCCGCGGGCCTGGCTCAAGGAAGTCGGCATCGACAAGCTCGGCTATTACGCCGATCCGAACGCCAGGACGTTCCAGGACCTCAAGGCGGTCGGCCGCGCCTTCGGCATGCCGACCACGCTGCTGATCGATCCCTCCGGCTGCGAGATCGCCACCATCGCCGGGCCGGCCGACTGGGGCAGCGACGACGCCGTCAGGCTGATCCAGGCGGCGTTGCCGAAGTAAAGAACGAGACCGTTCCCGCCGCCGCCATTCCGCTCTAGGCTGCGCCCACGCGCGGGGGCCGTCATGACGAGCGATTTTTCCAATGCCTTTCTGCTGGTCTATGCCGGCCTGTTTCCGATCGTCAATCCGATCGGCGGGGCGCCGATCTTCCTTGGCCTGACGGCGTCCTGCTCCGAAGACGAACGCAACGCGCTGGCGCGCCGGGTCGCCATCAACAGCCTGCTGCTGCTGGCCGGCTCGATGTTCATCGGCTCGCATTTGCTGGTGTTCTTCGGCATCACGCTGCCGGTGGTGCGCATTGCCGGCGGTTTGGTGCTGATCGCCTTCGCCTGGAAGCTCCTGCACACCGGCACCGATTCCGAGGATCAGCGTTCGGCCGGCGCGGTGCGCCACTCGGAGACAATTGACTCGTTTTACCCGCTGACCATGCCGCTGACGGTCGGCCCGGGATCGATCGCGGTGGCCATTGCGCTCGGCAGCCAGCGGCCGACAGGTCCGGTCGATCTGTCAAATCTTGCGCTGCTGGCCGGATCGGCGATCATCGGCATCCTGGCCGTCTCGCTGACGGTCTACGTCTGCTACCGCTTCGCCGAACGCACCATCGCGCTGCTGGGCAAGAGCGGCACCAATGTCGTGGTGCGGCTGTCGGCCTTCATCCTGCTGTGCATCGGCATCCAGATCCTGTGGACCGGATACAGCACGCTCGCCGTCACGCTGCGGTGACGGTGTATCGACTCCCAGCAGATTGGACGAGCCAATGTTCGAATAAACAATCGGTGGCATGTACGTCGAAGCGCGCGTGCACCCGAGGCCGTTATCTGATCCCACGCCGTCTCCGTTCAGCGTCAGGGTTTGGAGCGCGACTCACGTCAGTCAACGCTCGGTCGCTCGCATTGCTAAAACAACGCGGCCCCGGATTATTGAAATGGAAGCATCCCGTCTTAACGCATGCCGCGCGACGTGACGCGCATTCGGACGCGCAGTTCCCCGACACACCGGGACAGGTTCGGTTACAGACCGAGTTAAAGATACGGCAAAACTCGGCGACGTTCCGTGCAACCTGTGCCTCGGCTGGAGGCGCGGTTAGCAACAGCGCCACAGCAGCAAATGCAATTTTAATCACGGCCACCCCCTTTTGGGGGACGCTACCTTGACGTGTGTACCCACACAACAGGAACATATGGCTGTGGCCGTGAAGTCGGCAACAGCGGGTCAGATAAGGCGATCAACGAGCAAAGTGCCCCTTGATCGGCGGAAACAATCGGGGCGGAGACCGCGCCCGTCCTCACACGCTGATATTGAGGTTCTGACCGACGCCGGCCGCCACGTTGGCGAGGCTGTTGATGTTCTGCTGCGCGGCCTCGATCACCTTGACGATGTCGCCGGCGGCATCGGCATTCATGCGCAGCATTTTCGCCGCCATGGCGCTTTGCAGCTGGCTCATCTGGCCGGCAACCATGGCGTGGGCGAGTGAGGTCGGGTCCATGCCGGAGAGGCTAGGGCGATAAAGTGAATCAAACCTGAAAGCGGCGGCTGCGGCGGAATGGCTTGACAGGACCGGGCGCGGCGCCGCGAACGCTGCACCAAAACAGTTACCGCGTCGGCACCGGCTTTTCGCCGCGGTAGTCGTAGAAGCCGCGCTGCGTCTTGCGGCCCAGCCAGCCGGCCTCGACATATTTCACCAGCAACGGGCACGGCCGGTACTTGGTATCGGCCAGCCCCTCGTGCAGCACCTGCATCACCGACAGACACGTGTCGAGGCCGATGAAGTCCGCCAGTTCCAGCGGCCCCATCGGGTGATGCGCGCCGAGCCGCATCGCGGTGTCGATCGCCTCGACGTTGCCGACGCCTTCGTACAGCGTGTAGATCGCCTCGTTGATCATCGGCAGCAGAATGCGGTTGACGATGAAGGCCGGGAAGTCTTCCGACACCGCGATGGTGCGGCCGAGCTTGGCGACGAATTCCTTGCTGCTCTCGAAGGTGGCGTCATCGGTGGCGATGCCGCGGATGATCTCGACCAGCTCCATCAGCGGCACCGGATTCATGAAATGAATGCCGATGAAGCGCTCGGGACGGTCGGTCGACGACGCCAGCCGGGTGATGGACAGCGACGAGGTGTTGGTGGCGATCATCGCGTCGGGCTTCAGCGAGGCGCACAGGTCGGTGAAGATCCGGCGCTTGACCTCTTCCTTCTCGGTCGCGGTCTCGATCACCAGGTCGCAGCCGACCAGATCGTCGTATTTCTCGGCCGGCTTGATGCGCGCCAGCGCCGCCTTGCGGTCGTCTTCGGTGATCAGCTTCTTGCCGACCTGCCGGGCCATGTTGCCGTTGATGGTCGCCAGCGCCGCCTTGATGCGCTCGGGCGCCAGATCGTTCAGCAGCACCGAAAAGCCGGCCAGCGCGCAGACATGGGCAATGCCGTTGCCCATCTGGCCTGCGCCAACGACGCCGACAGTTTGAATATTGACCGCCATAACTTTTTTCCGATCGATGCGAAGACCCGGCTCTTGGCTTCGGTTTCGGTTTAGTTTCTATGCACTTTTACGCCGAACCGGCGGCCGATGCCACCGGCGAGAGGTTAATCTTGTGACAGGATTTAACGACCCAGTTTGCCCAGTTCCGCATCCAGTTCAGGCAACGCCTGGTACAGATCGGCCACCAGACCGTAGTCGGCAACCTGGAAGATCGGCGCTTCCTCATCCTTGTTGATGGCGACGATCACCTTGGAGTCCTTCATGCCGGCGAGATGCTGGATCGCGCCGGAAATACCGACCGCGATGTACAGCTCCGGCGCCACCACCTTGCCGGTCTGCCCGACCTGCCAGTCGTTCGGCGCGTAGCCGGCGTCAACCGCGGCGCGCGATGCGCCAACGGCGGCGCCGAGTTTGTCGGCGACCGGCTCGATGTATTTGGTGAAATTCTCGCGGTTCTGCATGGCGCGGCCGCCGGAGATGATGATCTTGGCCGAGGTCAGTTCGGGCCGGTCGGATTTCGACAGTTCCTCGCCGACGAACGTCGACAGCGCCGGATCGGCGGCGGCCGTGGCGGCCTCGACGCTGGCCGAACCGCCCTCGCCGGCGGCCTGGAAGGTCGAGGTGCGCACGGTGATGACCTTCTTGGCGTCGGTCGACTTGACCGTCTGGATGGCGTTGCCGGCATAGACCGGACGCTCGAAGGTGTCCGGCGCGATCACCTTGGTGATATCGGACACCTGCATCACGTCGAGCAGCGCGGCGACGCGCGGCATCACGTTCTTGCCGTTGGTGGTGGCCGGCGCCATCAGCGCGTCGTAGGGCCCGGCCAGCGACACGATCAGCGCGGCCAGCCCCTCGGCCAGATTGTGCTCGTAGGGCGCGGCATCGGCCAGCAGCACCTTGGCGACGCCGTCGAGCTTGGCGGCGCTGTCGGCAACGGCCTGGCAGTCCTTGCCGGCCACCAGCACGTGGATGTCGCCACCGATGGCCTTGGCGGCGGTGAGCGCCTTGTGGGTAGCGTCCTTCAGCGTCTTGTTGTCGTGTTCGGCGAGCAGAAGCGTTGCCATCTACAGAATCCCCGCTTCGTTCTTGAGCTTGTCGACCAGTTCGGCGACCGAGGCCACCTTCACGCCGGACTTGCGGCCCGGCGGCTCGGTGGTCTTCAGCACCTGCAGCCGCGGCGCGGTGTCGACGCCGTAGTCGGCCGGCGACTTCTCGTCGATCGGCTTCTTCTTCGCCTTCATGATGTTCGGCAGCGAAGCATAGCGCGGCTCGTTCAGCCGCAGATCGGTGGTGACGATGGCCGGCGCTTTCAGCTTCACGGTCTGCAGGCCGCCGTCGACTTCGCGCGTCACCGAGACGCCGTCGCCCTCGATCACGATCTTGGAGGCAAAGGTGCCCTGCGACCAGCCGAGCAGCGCCGCCAGCATCTGGCCGGTCTGGTTGCTGTCGTCGTCGATCGCCTGCTTGCCGAGAATGACCAGTCCGGGCTGTTCGGCCTCGACAATGGCCTTGAGGATCTTGGCCACCGCCAGCGGCTCGACCGTGCCTTCGCTCTTCACCAGAATGCCGCGGTCGGCGCCCATGGCCAGCGCGGTGCGGATGGTCTCCGAGGCTTGCGCCGGTCCGATCGACACCGCCACGATCTCGGTCGCCTTGCCGGCTTCCTTGAGACGGATCGCCTCCTCGACGGCGATCTCATCGAACGGATTCATCGACATCTTGATGTTGGCGAGTTCAACGCCGGAGCCATCCGGTTTGACGCGAATCTTGACGTTGTAGTCGACCACCCGTTTGACGGGTACGAGAATTTTCATATTCCCCTTTTCCCACATGGGCGTTTTGGCAGGCGGCCGGTAGCTAAAGGCCGCACCGATGGCATGTCAACGCTTATGCTGCGACGCACGCTGCGGCCCGTGTACCTACCGGTTCTTCCCCGGCGACCACAACACGTCCTTGGCACCCTTGTCGTTGGCATAGCGGCCGGCGACGAACAGGTAGTCCGACAGCCGGTTGACGTATTTCAGCGACGGCGCCGACACCTCCTCCCCGGGCTGGTCCATCAGCGCCACCATGATGCGCTCGCCGCGCCGGCAGACGGTGCGCGCCAGGTGCAGATAGGCCGAGGCCGGGCTGCCACCGGGCAGAATAAACGACCGTAACGGCTCGAGATCCGCATTCAGGCGATCGATTTCAGCTTCCAGCCAGGCGACTTGCACGTCGGTGACCGTCAGCCGCGCGCCTCCTGGACCTTTTTCGGCCAGGCAGAGGTCGGCTTCGACATCGAACAGGTCGTTCTGTATGCGGCCCAACGCGGCGTCGAACGCGGCATCAGCGGCAGTGTGCAGACGGACCAGGCCGAGTGCGGCGTTGACTTCGTCGAGCGTGCCGTAGGCCTCGACCCGCAGGTCGTACTTCTTGCGCCGCGCGCCGCTGCCAAGCGCAGTTGTTCCGTCGTCGCCGGTCCGGGTGTAGATGCGGTTGAGCACGACCATCGCAATGACCTCGTTCTAGCGGCCCATCATCCAGATCGACGCCATGATGACAATGATGGCAACGAATTGAAGCAGTACCCGCCACCGCATCAGCGACTGCGAGCGGTTGGGCGAGCCGCCGCGCATCATGTTGACGAGCCCGAGGACCAGAACGATGGCCACGGCGATGACCGCCAGCGGCACCAGATACGTAGACATGAAACCTGACATGAGGCGGCTTCTAGCACCGGTGGCCGGCCGGGGCCATCGGGCAGCGACCGACTCCGGCGGATGGACGGTCACAATCGGACTCGCGCTTTGGTTGTATTCTGGCTATAATCCCGCCACAGGTTAGCGCGTGCGTAAGGTGGGGGATGCGGGCGGGGGCAACCGGGGCGGCTGGCGCTTTGACGCAGCCGGAGGATGGAATTGCGGCAAGCCGGCCGTCGCCCAGCCGTTTCCCGGAGATCGACTGCATACGGCCCATGCTGGCACCCGGCGTCATCGCCGCCGCGGAGGACCGGGCGGTTCGAACGGGTTTTGGCGCCGACCGGGCTCTGATTGGCGCCGGGGCTGTCAGCGAGGACGATTTCCTGCGTGTGCTCGGCACCGCCACCGGCGTCCCGTTTGAGCCGCTCAACGGCGCCTCGCGCAACCAGTGCCCGCTCAGCGACGAACGGCTGATTGACGCCGCTGCCGCTGGCTTGCTGCCGCTGACGGACGACGATGGCTTGTGTCTGGTCGTGGCGCCGCGCGGCACGGCAGCGCGACGGCTGCTGCGGCTGATCGCGGACGACCCCGCCCAGGCGCGCCGATTTTGCTTTACCAGTGCGGCGCGGCTCAACGGTTTTGTGCTGCGCCATGCCGCCAGGGCGGTCATCGCGCGCGCGACGGACCGGCTGGCGGAAATGTGGCCGATGCTGTCGGCCGCGCCGGTCGCCCGCCGCGACGCTGTGTGGCCGGGCGTCGGTCTGCTGCTCCTGATACTGGTGGCCTTGCTCGCTGCGCCGACTCCCACTGTGTTGGTCTGCGAATTGATGCTGGCGGCGGTGTTTCTGGCCTGGCTCGGCCTGCGCCTGTTTTGCGCCACGCTCGACCACGGCGAGGCGCCGCCGATCGCCGATGGCCGCGACGATGCGCTGCCGGTCTACACCGTCATCGTCGCCCTGTACCGCGAAGCGGCCTCGGTCGGCGGCTTGCTGTCGGCGCTCGAGCGGCTCGACTATCCGCGTGAGAAACTCGATCTGATCGTTGCCGTGGAGGCCGACGACCATGAAACGCGCGCCGCGCTTGCCGCGCGGAAAAATCGCATCCCGGTGACGGTCATCCCGGTGCCGCACGGCGGCCCGCGCACCAAGCCGAAGGCACTCAATGTCGCGCTGCCGTTTGCGCAGGGCACATTCACGGCGGTCTATGACGCCGAGGACCGCCCGGAACCGGACCAGCTTCGCCGCGCCTTGCAGGCATTCGCGACCGGTGGCGACGATCTGGCCTGCGTGCAGGCGCGGCTCTGTATCGACAACACCGACGACGGCTGCCTCGCCCGCGGCCTTAGGTAGCAAATGCACCAAGGCCGCCTCCCAAACGGAGGCGCAGATGCTGCGGAAAACAGGGAACTTCCGACTCCCCTCAACCGGGGGGGGTGGTAGGGTTTGGCTATGTTCGGATGGATTAGAAGCATTCCCGGTCTCACTAAGCGGGTCGACGGAATTGGCATCTGGTGGGCTGTTTTTGGCCCCGGAGGGGTGCTTTCCGTGATTATGGGTTGGGCAGCGAGCGCATTTACGCCGATTGAGCAACTTGGATGGGGCGCCGTTGTTTTTGCGGGGGTTGGCGCCGCTTGTGTCGTGATGGTGGCAGTCAGCGCCCTGCTTATCGGATGGCGCTATTTCCATCCGCTTCCCGAAGAACAACTTTCCAGCATTCAGATTGAGGGCGCGAACCAGTCCGCCACACCTCCTGATTGGAGAGAGGCCTTTGATGGCCTTCTAAAGCACGTTGCGATTTTGGCTGCCGAACTGGAAGGAGTGCGGGGGCAGACAAAGGCCAATGAGTCTTCATTGGCTAAACTGAAAGATATTCAACGAACGGCCTGGCTATTGACGACGTTCTCGAACGACGAGTTCTTTCGCAGGCGCGTTCGCGAAGCCCTCACATGGTGGGAAAATCATCCAAAAACGGGATCATTTACGACTGACGATCAGCTTGAGGCCGAGACACAGAGGGTAGGAAAATTCATTGACGACATGCGGGCAAATTTCGGCGAATCCCGCTGGGGGCACGACCTGTACAGCATTGTAATTCACGCCGAACATGAAGCTTCGTGGCAGATAAAAACAATGACCCCCCCCGACGGGCTAAACCCCTTTCTTTACCGGGATTTCCATATTGCGTGTACTCAATATGAAAAGATCGGTGCGTTTCTCCGACGAGTCGTAGCGGACTTCAAAAACATAGAGCGCCAAGAATACCAACTGATCCGCGATCAAATCGAGTTGCACAAATAGCTACTCACTTATCCTCACCGACTGAGCGCCGATTGCGACCAGAGACTGGACAAAAAACACCGCAGTAAATCCACCGCGGCTGATCTTGTTGGCTATATTCCGCTCCGTCTCCGGGATACCCATCTCGCTCAGTTTTTCGGCCAACTCCCGGTAGCCGACACCCCGTTTTTTGAGTTCGGCCTTCAGAAGCCCCTTAACCCGTTCTTCCCATTCAGGATTTTTAGCCATTTAATACCCCGTATCTGGTGATAAAAAACATCATATTCGATGTTTTTGTCATTGACAACGGGGTAAGAATATCATCAAATCCGATGTATAGACACCGGATACGATGACAATGGCCCAACATTTCCTCCTTTCCGCCGCCTCCCGCACCCTCAGCCTTAAGGCGATCTATGCCGGTGGCGAGGACAAGGCTTACGCGACTTTCCGCAAGTTGCGCTGGCCGAACACCGATGGTGAAGCGGTCTGCCCGCACTGTGGCGGTGTTGACGCTTACGAGATCACCACGCGCCGTCGCTTCAAGTGCGCCGCCTGCGGAAAGCAATTCTCGGTCACGTCCGGCACCATCCTGGCTAGCCGCAAGATGTCGTTTGTCGATCTGCTGGCCGCGCTCTGCATCATCGCCAACGCCGCCAAGGGCATCAGCGCGTTGCAGTTGGCGCGCGATCTGGATTGCCAGCACAAGACGGCTTTCGTACTGGCTCACAAGCTGCGCGAAGCCCTCGCGTCGGAAACCAACGGCGCTACGCTTTCGGGCGAAGTTGAAATCGACGGCGCATACTTCGGCGGTCATATCCGCCCGTCGAACAAAGTTGAAAACCGCATTGACCGCCGCTTGGCACAGCATCAGACCGGCAAGCGCCGGGTTGTGATCGCGCTGCGCCAGCGCAAGGGCCGCACGCTTACGTCAGTCGTTCGCCACGAAGCCGAAGGCGTTGAAATCGCCAAGCGCGTTGTTGACCGCACAGCGGTGATGCACGCCGATGAAGCCTCGCACTGGGATGCCCTGCACGCGGGCTGGCAGGTTGGCCGCGTCAACCACTCGCTGGCTTACAGCAACGGCGAAAGCTGCACGAACCAAGCCGAGTCGTTCTTCTCGCGCCTTCGCCGCATGGTGGACGGTCAGCACCATGCGGTGTCGCCGCAGTACCTTCACCAGTACGCCGCCCACGCCGCTTGGCTGGAGAACAACAGCCGCCTCGACAACGGCGCGTTGACTTACAGCGCGCTCGGTCTGGCGCTCAATCACAAGGTCAGTCGGAATTGGAAGGGGTATTGGCAGCGGCATACTGAGACCGCGTAGTCAATCAATTTTCGGCTGACCCACTGGGGACAACCCGGATACCGGTATTATTCGCGGCGCGCCGTTTTTTCTGTATGTCCGAAAACCGTGAAGCAATGCCTTTGTTTTCCTCCAACTCCCTTTCGATAAACATCTCCAAGGCTTCGCCGATAACGCGGCCCAGTCTCATCTCTCGGCCAGCCTCAATCAGATCCTTCAGGCGATCGACAGTAGCACTCGGCACGCCCATTGCGGCCAATCTAGCGGCTTTGATTTCTTTCACTTTTTCGGTCATTTATGTACAGCCCTGTACAGCACTGTACAATTTTATTGACCCACCTGTCGATTCGCTTCACATTCTAGCTTGCTCTACAGATGATTTGGGCCGCCTCCGTGAGGAGACGGCCCGGTTTGTGGCAAAGTGGGAGAGGGCTCGACCGGATTCGAACCGGCGACCTGGACCTTAGCGGGGACCCGCTCTATCCGCTGAGCTACGAGCCCATAGGTTCGCCCCGTTTTCCGAAAGGAAGGCGGGGCGAATCGCTTTTCAGCGACCACCCTCAATAGGCTCTGATTTGAGTTTGGACGGCAAGCGCTAGCGGCGTCTCGCGCGCAGGTATCCCCGCAATACCTCTACTTGGGGACTACAGGGCGATTCTTGGTCTATGTCGAGGAGGGCCTGTTGATAAGGTCTACGCGCGGCAACGCCCACCGCGCCGTCAGCCGGTCGCCTTGCTTTACTACGGCGTTCCGCTCCCGCAGCAGATAGGACAGGTTGGCCCGCACGCGCCGGATCAGCGCACGACGGGCCTCGTGCCCGTAGCCCTTGGCGGCGATGATGGAGTCGGCAATCTCGCCGTTGGTCATCGGCCTGCCACCCGCGCGCCGCAGCGCGTCCAGCACCAGCCGGTTCAACTCACCATTGCCGAACAGCTTCACCCTGCGCAGCCGCTTGGGCGGGATGGTGTCCACCCTGTATGCCGGGTCCAGCACCCGCAGCGTGGCGTCCAGATGCGTCAACTGCTCTTCACGGTGCCGGATGGCTTCTTTGAAGGCGGCGATCTCCCCGGCCATTGTGGCGCGGCGGTCCTTCAAGGCGTGAATGGCGTATTGGTTGCCCTTGTTGTTCATGCGGACAGCCTGCCGCCGACCGCCTCAAATCGCCACGGTTTCCTTGGTGCATTTGCTACCTAAGGCCGCTCGCCCGTCTGTTCACCGCCGACTATGCCGGCCAGTTCGACGTGTTCCTGCCCGGCCTGGCTTCGCTGCGCTTGCCGCTGCCACTGGGCGGGTCGTCAAACCACTTCCGCACCGCGACGCTGCGCGCAGTCGGTGGCTGGGACTCGTACAATGTTACCGAAGACGCAGACCTCGGCATGCGGTTGGCGCGGTTCGGCTATCGCTCTGACATGATCGCTTCGACGACCTATGAGGAAGCGCCGGCACAATTCGGCCCCTGGCTGCGCCAGCGCACCCGCTGGTTCAAAGGCTGGATGCTGACGTGGTGGGTACACATGCGACAGCCTCGCCGGTTGCTGCACGATCTGCGCCTGCCCGGCTTTGTCACGTTTCATCTGGTTGTCGGTGGCAATGCACTGGCGGCGCTGGTGCATCCGCTGTTCTTGGCCGGTCTCATCCATGCGACGCTGAGCGGCGGGGAGATGTGGGGCGATCAGAACACGACGGCCAACGCGCTGGCGCTGATCTACGGCGCGAATATCGTGATCGGGTACATGACCTCGGCGCTGCTGGGCTGGATCGGGCTGTCGCGGCGCGGCCTGTCGTCGACCGCCTGGGTGCTGGTGCTGACGCCGCTGCACTGGATATTGCTGTCGCTGGCCGCGTGGCGGGCGCTGTACCAGCTCATGACCGCGCCCTATGCCTGGGAAAAGACCGAGCACGGCCTGGCAAGGACGTCACGCCGCGGGGCCGGCCGTGTGCGCGCACTGCTGGCGCTGGAGCGCGATTTTCAAGTGCTGAAGGACCGCGGCGCACTGCCGGAAATCCGGGACAGCGTCAGAGATACTTCCGGAGTTCGGCGGCGGCTTCCTCGGGCTTTCGCTTGAGATTGAATGGCGCGACGAAACGGCCCTGCTTGTCCATCAGATAGACCAGCGCGGTGTGGTCCATGGTGTAGTCGCCCGCGGTCGTCGGCACTTTCTTGGAATAGACTCGGTAGGACTTCTCCGCTGCGGTCACAGCAGCGGCGTCTCCGGTCGCCGCGCGCAGCCGCGGATCGAAGCTCGACAGATAGCTCTTCAGCACGTCTGGCGTGTCGCGTTCCGGATCGACGGTGATGAACAACGCGCCGGTGCGGTCGGCATCCGGACCAAGAGCCCGCAGCACTTCCGATACCTCGAACAGCGCGGTCGGGCAGACATCCGGGCAGTGGGTGAAGCCGAAGAACACAAGGAACGGCTTTCCCTTCATGTCCTGGTCGGTGATTGGCTTGCCGTCCTGATCGATCAGGCTGAACGGTCCGCCGATCGCTGAACTACCGGGCGCACCGCCGCGGCCCATCTGACCGGTGGCGTAGATGAAGACACCAAGGAAAATCGCCAGGCCGGTGAGGAAGGCTGCCAGAACGAGCAGAAAATGCGACGCGCGCGCGGTCATGAAAGATACTGCCTTGATGTTCTAGAAGCAGGCGACGAAGCCGGCGCGGACCATCTCAAAAAACACCGCGGTGCCATAATAGCTCCACAGCCCCATGGTCGCCGCCACCATGAACGCGCCAAAAACAGAAAACACCAGCAGCGGCCGCGACAAAATGGCAGCATCGGTGGTTTCGTTTGCAGTGCCGGCATCACGGCCGCTGGTCGCTGGCATGGGCTTTCCTTCGGACCTCGCTTCTTCCAGATAAGGTCGGTCGGCCGGAATGGCAACGCCTTCGGATGCGGCCGCCGCTGCCGATCAGCGTATCACGCTTAAGTCCGCATGCCCAAGGGGTCACCGCACCCAAGGGTTCACCGAAGCCCTGCGGACGCTGGCCGCCAGACAGAAAAATGCCCCGCCGAGATCCGGCGGGGCATCGGCCACTTTCGCAGCGCGGGCTGCTGACCTTTTCGTTACGCCGGCATTGGGAGCCGTGTCACGTTTTCGCCGGTATGATGGGCAGCAACAAATACGACTCGTGTTCACCACCTGCGTAGATGGTGTTGCGGCCGGTATTATAGTCGGCGTGATAATGCAGATAGCCCGCGCTACCGACGCCGTCGCGCGGCTGTACATCGAGCCGGATGCGATGGCCCTTCGAGAACACCATCGATGTCGGCCAGATTTCGACATCGACCTTCACGATTTCGCCAGGTTCCAGATACTGCCGGCGCTGATGCTTGTGGTAGGGGCGATAGGGCAACGTCCGCTCCGGATCGAGTTCACGGTGCGACACGCGCAGCCACCCTTTCGCAACCGGTACCGGCGCGCCTTGCTGGCCGGTCTCCAGGATCTCTTTGCCGTCGCCGTCGAAATGCCGCAGCGTCAGAAACAGATCCATGTCCTCGGATTCGCTCGACACCCAGAAGCTCGCCATCAGCGGGCCCGTAACCTCGACGTCGTTCGGCAACGGCGGTGTTTCCAGCGCCACGCCCATGCCCGGCTTGATACCGCCGCCGCCCATCACCTGCGATGAGGCCGCCGACGACGAGCCCATGGTGCCAAGTCCGAACGTCGCATAGGTGCTGGAACTGCTGGTCTTCGGGTTTTCGGTCACAAGTTGACCCGTCTGCGGCTGGCCCTCCGGAGGCGCCTTGGACAGATCGAAGTACATCTTCGTCCATTGCGTGCGCGCCAGTGGCCATTCGTTTTCGTGCCGCCACTCCAGCACGTCATTGCCCTTGCGAATCGCCAGTTTGACCGGCGGTTCTTTCATGATGCCGTTGTCGATGCCCTTCAGCCAATGATCGAAGAACCGCAACTGATCGGCCCGCCCCTCTTCGGTGTAGAAGGCATGCACATGACTGCCGGCGTGGATGCGCATCTTTTTGTGCTTCGACGCCGCGCGATTGTAAGCCTCGGTATTGCCGCGCAGATGCAGACCGAAGCCTGACCAGTTGCCGACCGTGTACATCGGCACCTTGATCTGGTCCCACTGCGCCTGCGAGTCGCGCAATTCTCCGCTGTCGAGGCTGGCGCGGACCCACCGATAGAGCGCGTTGGTGCGCCAGCGGTCGGGCTCCTCGCGCGAGGCGCGGCCGAGCAAGTGGTGCAAGGTATGCGCGGTGACCCAGTTGGTCATGAACACGTTGAGAATACCGCCGTGAAACAGCGCGTCGCGATACAGGTCGGCGGCGCCTTCCCATGGCATGATCGCCTTCAGCGACGGCGGGTTGAGGTTGGCGACGAACCACTGGTTCATCGCGTAGTAGGAAATGCCCGTCAGGCCGACATTGCCGTTGCACCAGGGCTGCTTCGCGGCCCATTCGATGGCGTCGTAATAGTCGATCGCCTCCGACAGCGACCACGGTTCGAAATGGCCGGGCGACTTGCCGCTGCCGCGCCCGTCGACGCGCACGGTGGCGTAGCCGTTCGGGACCCACCAGAGCGGATTGGCCGTCTCCCAGTTCATGTAGGGATTCTGCTTTTCCTCCAGCGTGTCGGGCGTCAGCCAGAGCTTGTCCTTTTGATAAGGACCGAGGTTGAGCAGCGCCGGTACGCGCGCGCCGTCTTTGGGACGAAACACGTCGGCCTTCAGCCGTGCGCCATCCCGCATCGGGACATCGACGTCTTTTTCAATCAGGATCGATTCGGTGGCGGCTGGAGCGGCATGCACATTCATTGCGTCGTTTCCTCACGGGCTTGTTGGCCGCGCTCCCGGCAGGGAACGCGACAGCCCGCGAGGCTCGCATAAACCGCGCAGCAATTCATCCTCGAAATGTCGTTGGTCGGCGCCGCCGGCGGCGGCTTGGCGACTTAGCTCTGCACCACGGTGACGGTTGTACCTGTCGGCACGCGCTCGTACAGATCGATGATGTCGTGGTTGAACAGCCGGATGCAGCCGCTGGAAACGGCGCGGCCGATGCTTTCCGGCTCGGTGGTGCCGTGCAGCCGGAAATAGGTGTCGGCGCCGCCGCGGAACAAATACAGCGCCCGCGCGCCGAGCGGATTCTCGAGGCCGCCGGGCATGCCGCCGGCGTAAGCCCGGTACTGCGGCATCGCTACCATCATGTTGGCGGTCGGCGTCCAGCGCGGCCACTTTTCCTTGCGGCCGATCACGGCTGAGCCGCGGAAGTTCAGGCCTTCGGCGCGGCCAACGCCGACGGAATAGCGCAGGGCCCGCCCGTTCTCGGCGATCAGGTAAAGTTTCCGCTCCGGAATATTGACGACGATGCTCCCCGGCCGTTGCGTGCCGCGCCAGGCGACGCTTCGGCGCAGCAGACTGGAATCGATGGTGGTCGTATCCAGCGCCGGGATGACGAACCCGCCGTCACTGATGGAGCCGTAGCCGCCGCCGAACCCGGGCCAACCGTCGAACCCGTCGGGGCCCATGCCGCAACCGGCTACGAACAAAGGAAGTCCCAGCATCATCGAGCGGCGGCTCAGGCGGGACTTGTCGGCGGAACTGTCGGTCATGATAAGCGATCTACCGGGGAGGGATGGGCGCGGGCGCGCGGCGGGAGCGTCGTCTCATACCCTAATCGCACGAGCCGGTCATCCCGGGAAAACACATTGTGGGTATGACATCTCGTCGCCACGAATGAGGCGACGCCTGCGCGCGCTCATCGCGGCGCCGCTTCGGCCTCGAACTGGTCGGCGGCCACCTCCAGCGTGCCAATCAGGGTCGGAACCATGACCCGGACCGGCGCAATGACACCCGCGCCGGCAATCGGCGCAAACCAGGCCTCCATGTCGCGGCGTCCCGCGACGTATTTCACCACCACGCTGTCGGCGCGATGCCCCGCGATGGGATGCAGCGCGACCCCGCAGACCAGCACCAGGCCTGCATAGCCCTGCTTCAGTTTGACCTTGTCGACCCGCTTGAAGGTCATCGCCAGATCGTAGCGCCGGCGGCCATCGAAGATGGCCAGAACGCGGTTGCAGTTCGCTGATGCCAGCGGATCGCCATCGGCCTCGGGGATCAGCACCGCGCTGAGGGGATCGCTGACGCCGCTGCGATGAGCCTCGGTGACCGGCACGCGCGGATGCGGCAGTACCGGCGCGACGAGGTCGCGTACCGCACCGTTCTCGAAACGCATGCGCAACTCGCCGTCACCATCTTCGTCGGTGATGGCGGACACGAACGTGACGGGCTTGAGCTGACGATCGGCTATCGTCCCCTGCGCCACCACCGTACCCTCGCCGTTCACCAGGACACTGAGCACGCCGCTGGCTTTGCCGCTCGCGGTGGCGGTGTAACGCGTCTCTGCGATATCGACGATCCAGATAATCCGGCCGATCGGCACGCCGGCCATCGAAATCGTGTAGTGCGAAGCGAGCCGTCCCTGCGCCCAGGCGGAAGACCCCGCTGCCGCCGGCAGCAGCGCCGCCCCCAGCACGGCTGCAGCAGCAAGACGCGCTCGTGCAGGGATATTCATGGCAGCTTCGTCACCGAAAGGAGACATTGCGGAATCGCCCGGTAACATAGCACGAACCAAGCGACGGCCACACCGGCGACACGCACGGCAACGGAACGCTGCAGCAAATCTCGGGTTATCCCTGCCGCAGGCCGCTTTCTGCATGGCGGTCGCCGGATGAGGGGTTGTCATCGCCCCAAAAAATACCAATCTCCCTTGATTAGCCTGAGTAATTTCAGCGACTACGGAATGGAATCCAGAACGTGCCCGATATTGTCACCATCACCATCAATCCCGCCATCGATCTGTTTGTGAACGTCGGCCGCATCGTGCCGGAACGGAAGCTGCGCTGCTCGGCGCCGCGACGCGACGCCGGCGGCGGCGGCATCAATGTCGCGCGCGTGGCGCACCGGCTCGGCGGTGACGTTGCCGCGATCTACCCGACCGGCGGCGCGATCGGCAAGCTGCTGCACCGCCTGGTCGAACGCGAGGGCATCGACAGCATGGTGACGCCGTCGCACGTGGAAACGCGGGAAAACTTCACCGCCTTCGAAACCGAGACCGGTGAACAATATCGTTTCGTGCTGCCGGGTTCAAAACTGCACCGGGCGGAATGGGAGGCGGTGCTGGAAAAGCTGACATCACTGCCCGACAAACCGCGTTTCGTCGTCGCCAGCGGCAGTGTGCCGCCGGGCGTACCGGACGACTTTTTCGCGCGCGCGGCCAGATGCGCCAAACAACTCGGCGCCAGCATCATCATCGATACATCCGGCGCATCGCTCGGCGCTGCGCTGGAGGAAGGCGTGACGCTGATCAAGCCGAACCAGAACGAGTTGAACGAGTATACCGGCCGGAAGCTCGAGAACGACGCCGACCGCACGGCCGCCTGCCGCGACCTGATTGCGCGCGGTTGGGCCGAAGCCGTCGCGCTCACTCTCGGTCATGACGGCGCCATGCTGGTGACGAAGGAACAAGCCTGGCGGGCGCAGCCGATGAATATCGAAGCCGTCAGCGCGGTCGGCGCCGGCGACAGCTTTCTGGGCGGCATGGTCTCCGCACTCGCCGCCGGCAAGGAATGGCCGGAGGCATTCCGCGTGGCCATGGCGGCGGGCACCGCGGCGGTCATGACAGCCGGCACCGAACTGTGCAGCAAGGCCGACGTCGAACGGCTGATGCCGGACGTGACAATCGAGGAGATCGCAGCGGCGGCCAAGTAACGACCGTCCTGCTTCGCGATGGGGCCGCGTGAGTGTTTGCGAAGCCGCTAGTGGTTGTCGAACAACTGTTCCAGTTCGACATGCAGGGCGTCGCCCGGCCTGCAGCGGTGGCCTTCACCAGCCGCCAGCAACGCCTTCGCTTCCTCGGCGCTGGTGGCATCGACGCACCACTCCTCGGCGCGCGTCACGATCATCGTTGCATGGAATGTCTGCAATTTTTTCTTTGCGCGCGCTGCCATGGCCTGTTCCCGTCTATCTCGATAATGAATCCGAGCCGTTCCAGAAGGTTCCCGATCCGGGCTCAATCAAGGCCGCATCAGCCGCGACGCCGATGCGGAACGGATCACAGACGAGCGCGTTGCGAAGGAGTGTCCATCACGTGATGGAAACTGCGTAAAGCCCCGTGACCTTCCCCCTCGCCCCCCCGAGCCGGTCACGGGGCAACCTCCTGGGAACAATTTCCGCCGCCTCTGCTTATCGACAGATCCAACCTCGGATGCTTGTATCGACAGATCCAACCTCGGAGTGGCGGAGATGGACAGCACCCTTTTGATCGTCATCATTCTGGTACTGCTGCTGGCTGGCGGCGGATGGTACGGCCGCGGCCGCTGGTACTAGCTGGCAGAAAGCGCTGGAAATCGGCCAGATTGCACTCGTTGCGCGGCGACCGCGCCGCGCCCGGATGCGTATGTCCTCTTGGCTAGGTCTTCGGAATGACCGGCAAAACCAGGTAGGATTCACGATCGCCGCCGGTCGCGACGGTGTTGACGCCGCCGAATTCGAGAGCGGTACGGTCGTCCGGATGATTGTGCAGCATCCGGCCCGGCAAATCCGGGAACTCGAAATCGCGCCCTTGCAGGGTCAGGACCAGCCGGTAGCCGACCGGGAACACCATGCTGGAGGGCCAGACCTCGACGTCGACGTCGTAGACCTCGCCTGGCGTCAGCTTCTGGATTTCGTCATGGGCGTGGAAGACGCGGTACGGCAGCGAGCGCGCCGGGTCGATCTTGCGATGCGAGGCGCGTAACCAGCCTTTGGCCATGACCGTCTGTTCGTGCGCTCCGACAAAGGTGACTTCCTTGCCGTCGGGCGCATACACGCGCAACGTCGCGAAGATATCCATGTCGGTGGTCGACGACGACACGCAGAGCCGCAGCGTGATGAAGCCGCAAACCTCGGTTTCCTCCGTAAAGGGGGCGGTCGAGAAGCTGACGCCCGAACCGAGCGCCTCGTAGCTGACGCTGGCCTCCTTGCCGGGATTATCGATGCGGATGCTGGTGTCGGCCGCGTCGAGATAGAATTTGGTCCACTGCGTGCGGGCCAGCGGGAATTCGCGCTCCATGCGCCGCGACGACGGGCCATCCGGACGGCGCACAGAAACCTGCACCGGCGATTCCCTGTCCCAGCCGGTATCCTCTCCCTTGAGGAAATAGCCGAAGAACCGCTTCTGCATCGCCACGTATTCGGGGAGATAGAAGCTTTCGAAGTGCGTGCCGTCATGCATGGACAGCCACTTCTGTTTCGAGCCGGCGCCGAGATAGCCTTCAACATTGCCGCGCAGATGCAGACCCGGTCCGCCCCAGTTGCCGGCCGACAGGACCGGCACTTCAATGCGCGACAGGTCCGGCGTGCGCTCGGCGTACCAGGCATCGTCCAGCGGATGGCGCAGCAGATCGCCCGGATAGTCGGCGCGGTTGCCGCGCAGCATCTCCTCGCTCATCGCCGGACCGCCGGTGGTGCGCTCGCCCGTCTCGCGGTCACGATGAATGGTGTTGCCGTTGCCGTACTGGTTGACGAGCACCTGGCGCGGCCACCAGGCGCCGGTGAAACCGTTCGACAGGATGCCGCCCTGATGCGTCGAGTCTCGGTAGTAATCGACGAAACCTTCCCACGGGCAGATCGCCGCGAGATGCGGCGGCCGCATCGCCGCGACGCCCCATTGCGTGAAAGCGAAATAGGAGATGCCGCAGAGGCCGACCTTGCCGTTGGACCACGGCTGGGTACCGGCCCATTCAATGCACTCGTAATAATCCTGCAACTCGCGCGCGGAGCGCGGGTCGAGATAACCCGGCGACTTGCCGGTGCCACGCGCGTCGACCTGGATGACGATATAGCCGTCGGGGATGTAACGCTCCGGATCGACGATCTCCCAGCGCAGATACTTTCCGGTCGAGCCATTGCGGCACAGGTCCGGATAGATCTTGATGAGCGTATCCCACTGCGGCTTAAAGGCGTCCTCGAAGTGCGCGTCCTTGCCGTAAACGCCGTGCGCCATGATGACCGGGAACTGGCCGTCTTCGGCCGGACGATAGACATTCGCGCGCAGCACGATGCCGTCGTTCATCTCGATCGGAACGTCTTTCTCCACGCGCAGCGTATACGGACCTTCACTCACAGG
>JALHNV010000059.1 GCA_022843325.1 Pseudolabrys sp.
TAGCACGCCGAGGACCGCAACTGCGTACACATTAGTGAAAATTCCGCCCCTTCGGCATGACGGCTTCCGGCAGCCCGCCAAGGCCGAGCTCATCCGCCAGCGGCCGGCTGTCCTTGAACAACGTAACAAGCGTGTCGCCTGAGCGCGGATGGCGACGGCGGTCAGGCGCCGGGCGCTTGACCTCGTCGGGGCGCACGGTCGCATCGATGCGCACCGCATCTTCCGACAGTCTGCGCAGAAGAGGCGTGAGGTCTTCGATCTGCTCGGCCACCACATGGATGACGCCAGACGCATTTTGCAGCGGGCCGGTCACGCCGATCAGCCGCGCACCGAGCACGATCGGACGAAACGCCTCGAATGTTCTGGACCAGATGATGACGTTGGCGATGCCGGTTTCGTCCTCGAGCGTCGCGAAAATAACGCCCTTGGCGGTACCGGGGCGCTGACGCACCAGCACCAGCCCGCCCACGGTAACGCGGCGTCCGGACGGCACCTGGGCAAGCTGCTCGTGCCGGAGAATCCCGCGGGCGGCGAAATCGGCGCGCAGGAACGACACCGGATGTGCCTTCAAGGACAGGCGCAGATGCCGGTAGTCTTCCACGACCTGCTGCCCGGGCGGCATGGCCGGCAGGTTTGCGTCCGGTTCAAGTTCGGCCGTGGCGGCGCGCGCGAACAACGGCAGATCGTCCTTGTCGCCGGATCGCCGCAAGGCACGGATCGCCCACAGCGCCTCGCGCCGGTCAAGCCCGAGCGAGCGGAACGCATCGGCGGCGGCGAGCCGTTCAAGAACTGACGGCGGCAGTTTGGTCCGCAGCCACAGATCGCGCACGGAGTCGAAACCCGCGCCCCGCACCGCCGCGATGGTCTCGCCATGATCTTGTGAAAAGCCGTTGATCTGGCGGAAGCCCAGCCGCACGGCATAGGTCGAAGCGACCGCCGCCTTCATGCTGGCGTGACGGGAATGAAGCCGCTGCGCGGCCGTGGGCCCCGGCTCCAGCGTACAGTCCCAGTCCGATACGTTGATGTCGACATCCCTCACCTCGACGCCATGCTCCTGCGCATCGCGCACGATCTGCGACGGCGCGTAGAAACCCATCGGCTGGCTGTTGATCAGCGCCGCGGCGAAAACATCGGGGTAGCGGCATTTCAGCCATGACGAGGCGTAAACCAGGTTGGCGAAGCTGGCGGCATGGCTTTCCGGGAAACCGTACTCGCCGAAGCCCTTGATCTGTTCGAAGCAACGCTGGGCGAAGTCCGGTTCGTAGCCACGCCGCGTCATGCCGGCGACGAATTTCTGTTGAAACGAATTGATGGTGCCGACCCGTTTGAAGGTTGCCATGGCGCGGCGAAAACGATCGGCCTCGCCCGGCGGAAATTCCGCCGCGACGATGGCGATGCGCATCGCCTGTTCCTGAAACAGCGGCACGCCGAGGGTGCGTCCGAGCACCTCCTTGAGTTCATCCGGTGGACCGAACGCCGGCGATGGAGAAGGATAGCTCACCAATTCCGGATTCTGCCGGCGCTGCAAATACGGATGCACCATCTTGCCCTGAATAGGGCCAGGCCGCACGATCGCCACCTCGATGACGAGATCGTAGAACTCCTTCGGCTTCAGCCGCGGCAGCATCGACATCTGCGCCCGGCTTTCAATCTGGAAAACCCCGAGCGTATCGGCGCGGCGGATCATGGCATAGGTTTCGGGGTCCTCGTCCTGCATGGAGAGATCCCGATGCAGGCTGTAATGCGACTGCAGGAACGCAAAACCGCGGCGCAGACAGGACAGCATCCCGAGCGCCAGAACGTCGACCTTCAGCAGGCCCAGCGCCTCAAGATCGTTCTTTTCCCATTCGATCACGGTGCGATCTTCCATCGCCGCGTTTTCAATCGGCACCACTTCGTCGAGCCGGCTTTGTGTCATGACAAAACCGCCGACGTGCTGGGAGAGATGGCGCGGGAAATCGATCAGCTCCTCGGTCAGCCGCATGACGCGTGCCAGCCGGGAATCGGACGGATCGAACCCGGCCCGTTGGGCGTGTTCTTTCTTGACGCCACCGGTCGACCATCCCCACAGGGTCCCGGCCAGACGATCGAGCGCATCCTCCGACAGCCCGAAAACCTTGCCGACATCGCGGACCGCGCTGCGGCCGCGATAGCAGATGACGGTCGCGGCCAGTCCGGCGCGCTCGCGCGTGTACTTGCGATAGATGTACTGGATCACCTCTTCGCGCCGCTCGTGCTCGAAATCGACGTCGATGTCGGGGGGCTCGTTACGCTCGACGGAGACGAACCGCTCGAACAACAGATTTTTTCCGTCCGGCCTGACTTCGGTAATGCCCAGGCAATAGCAGACAATTGAGTTCGCCGCGGAGCCGCGACCCTGACAGAGGATCTGCTTTTCCTCGCGCGCGAACCGGACGATGTCATGCACGGTCAGAAAAAACGGTGCGTAATCCCGAAGGCCGATGACGCGCAGTTCGCTATCGAGAATTTTGCGGATGTCTTGCGGCATGCCGCCGGGAAAGCGGCGCGCCACGCCCTCCTCGACATAGGCAACGAGCGCGTCCTGCGGCGTTGCATGGCCCTGCCGGGTTTCTTCCGGATATTCGGTGCCGCGCAGCTCTTCGAGGGAAAAGCGGCAGGTTGCGATGAAGCGCGTGGTTTCTTCGATCGCGCTTGGATGCTTCCGGAACAGCCGCGCCATTTCTTCCGGCGGCTTGAGATGCCGTTCGGCATTCGCTTCCAGCAACCGTCCCGCGCCGTCGATGGTGACATGCTCACGGATACAGGTGACCACGTTCTGTAGCTCGCGCCGTTCGGGCGCATGATAAAGCACGTCATTGACGGCAATGAGCGGCACCGCCGCGCTGCGCGCGACCGCCGCCAGCTTCGCCAGCCGCCGCGCATCGTCGCCGCGATAGAGCATGGCAGCGCCGAGCCAGACGGCGTTGCCGAAGGCCGCCTGCTTCAGCCGATCCAGCACGAGGTCCAGCGCTGGCGCGTCGATCCGCGACGGCGGCATGACGACCAGGTTAAGGCCGTCGATGAATTGCAGCAGATCCGGCAAGCTGAGATGGCAATTGCCCTTTTCCGCGCGGCGTTTGCCGAGCGACAGGAGCCTGGTCAGGCGGCCCCACGCGGCACGATCGCGCGGATAGGCCAGAATATCGGGTGTCGTCCCGTCATCGAAAGCCAGGCGCGCACCGACCGCGACGGTGAAAGGCGAAGGCGAACCGCCTTCATCAATTTCTTTCTGCCGCCACTCCCGCGCCGCCACATGCGCGCGCACCACGCCCGCAACACTGTTGCGGTCGGCCATCCCGATCCCGCAAAGGCCGAGGGCTTTGGCTTGCGCGACCAATTCCTCGGGGCTGGAAGCGCCGCGAAGAAAAGAGAAGTTGCTGGTCACCGCCAACTCCGCATAGGCGGCACTGACGGGTTTTGCTCCGGGTTCGCGCGGACCATCCGGGGGGGTGAAAGCAACAACGCTCATGCGAACAGGCCATGCACATACCATTGTGGCCGCCAGTCCGGCCGATGAATCATCTCCCGGCCATACAGACCTTCGCGATAAAGCCAGACGCGAACGCCTTCCTTGCTCTCGACGCGGAAATAGTCGCGCGTGAGCGCATGGCCGTCGGCGTCACGCCACCATTCCATGGCGATGCGCTCCGGCCCTTCGGTCGCGATCACTTCGTGCACCACCCGGCGCCAGCGAAACCGCGCCGGCGGACCGTCCGGCACTTCGGCCACCGCCTCGATGGCTTCAGGCCGGCTGAACAGGCGCACGGGCCGCACCGGCGCCAGACTCTCCTGCGCCAGACTCTCCTGCGACAGGGCATGGGCAGCGAGAGACCCGCGCACCGCCTGCGCGGGCAAGGCGGCGACGGCAAATTCCGGAATATGCGTGTTGTTCGGCACGAGCCGCGTCAGCCGGCGTGAGCCGAACCGCGCGCTCAGGCGGTCGATCAGGTGTGCCAGTTCGGCCTGGTTATCCTCCCCCGCCAAACCGCTCTGCACCGGATCGAGCCGTTCGCAGACCAGCGCCGACAGCCGCACCGTGTCGTAACCGAAGCCCGGGTCGCATTCGTCGCCGGCGGTGGCAATTCGCTCGATAAACAGACGCTTGATCCGGCCGGGATCGCGCAAAGGCTCTCCGGTGCCGGTCTCCAGCCGATACACTTTGCCGTCGGTGCGAAACAGCGCGGCCTGCAGCAACCGCGCGCCTTCGCCGCGCCGCTCCAGCAGGAGACCAAGCTCCTGCGCCAGTTGCTCGATGCAGCCAAGCACGTCTTCCTGGCGGCCGATGGGATCGGGAAAGCGCCGCTCCGCTACATAAGACGGCAGCGGCAGGCGCGGCTTGATCGACTCGTCTTCGTGACCGAGCGCCTGATCGAGCCGGCGGAGAAATCCCTCGCCAAACCGGGCGGTCAGCGGCGCCCGCGGGCGGTCGATGACATC
Organism: Pseudolabrys sp.; assembly: GCA_022843325.1. Taxonomy (GTDB): domain Bacteria; phylum Pseudomonadota; class Alphaproteobacteria; order Rhizobiales; family Xanthobacteraceae; genus Pseudolabrys. Next base: position 4,459 of record JALHNV010000059.1, read on the forward strand.
GGCAATGCGCTTGAGCCCGGCCTGCGCCAGCGCCGTCAGAACTTTGCCGTCAAGCCGCAGCGCCGCGAGCGGCAGCGCCATCAAGCTGGCCCGCGTATCGCCTTTCGGCACCAGCCGCCTGTCGCCATAGCGCGCCGCGGCCCAGGCGCAGCCGGCCGTATCGGCCAGCCCGATTTGCGCGCTCAGGCCCTGACGCGCCAGCCGGTCAAGAATATCGGCGCCCAGCGCACGCTCGCCGCCGAATAAATGCGCACAGCCGCTGATGTCGAGAAACAATCCATCGGGCGGATCGAGGCCGACCAGCGGCGTATAGCCGTCGCACCAGTCCGCCACCGCTTCAAGCAATTCACGATCTGCCTGCGGCGTGGCGTTCTCGACCCACAGCGCCGGATACATCGCGCGGGCGTCGGCGAGCGGCATCGCGTCGCGCAGACCGAGCGCCGCCGCAGCATCGTTGAGAGCGCAAACCCGCAATGCCGACTTGAACGGCTCGACAATGATGAGCGGCTTTTCAGCCGGCGTGGCTGTACAGCGTTCGATCCGGTCGGTCGACAGCCGCTTCAGCCACACCGAAAGATAACGCCGAGAAGTCACGGTCATGATGATTCCAAACGACAGGCCAGCGGCCGGCGGCACCGTGGCGATTTTTGGTGAGTGACAGCACGAAGGCCGTTCGGCCCAGCCCGCCGAATTGATCGGGACGGCTTGGGGCGGCAGCCACCTCCCAGCGCGTTTCCACCGAACCGGTGAATGAGGACGGCCGATGCCGAAGCAGGAAGCCGAAGCTGCCGCCTTCGCGCGCGGCCAGAGTCAGCCGGCGGGTCGCGGTCAAATCGGCCAACGGACCGTCATGCGGCAGTTCGACGATGACGCTCGCCAAGGCGCGGCACTTGAGCGCTTCTTCCATTGCCCACAGCGCATCGAGCGGACGCGAGACTTTGAGGATCAGAAGCCGCGAGCTCTGCAATCCGAAAAGATCGCAGCCGGGACCATAGACGTCGCCGCTCTCGATAGCGGCAAAGTCGGTCTGTATGCAGAGCGTATCGCCGCCACTTTTGGCGGCGCGCGCGGCCAGCGCCAATGCAAAGCCCGCCGCCGCGCCGACATCGCGCACCGCCGCCGGCGCGATATCATGCAGGCTGGCAGCGGCCAGGCCGCCCTGCAGCAGGGCGTCGACAGTGCGGATACCCAAGGCCAGCACCGGGCTGCCGCTGCAAAGATCGGTTTCCTGGCCTTCGATTTTCGCCACAGCCTGCCGGAGACGATGCAGGGTGGCTGGCATTGCAGCGGTCACGGGGAAATTCCTGTTCTTGATTTGTTCTAATAATCTCCGTCGCTTGGGCAGAGTCAAGCAAGACATTTTTTCAATTAATTTCAGTATCTTAGAGAAGCAGCCGGTGACGGGGGCTTTCGCCGCCAACGACGGGACAACCCGGTCAGGGCCCGTTTTTCCAGCGTCCCGGAGGCTGCAAAAGGAAAAAGCGCCGCTGATTTTGCGGCGCTTTTGTCTGACTGCCGAATTCCAGAACGACTGGAGCGGGCGAAGGGATTCGAACCCTCGACCCCGACCTTGGCAAGGTCGTGCTCTACCCCTGAGCTACACCCGCATCCGGTAGTACATTGACCGATCGACGTGACCGGCCGCCAAGCCCGCTCCTATGCCAAATGCGCAGGCCGTTTGCAACCACGTCGATCCCCGGATCTTTAGCGGCCCTGATAGACGCGCCGGGACGGCCGGCGGGCCGGTTCCCGGGCCTCGTAATAGGGATTGACGTTGCAAAACCCGCGATTGCCGCCCAGCACGTCGTCCCGGCAGGCCTCGAAGGTGCGGTAGACGCAGGACTCGACCACGTTATTGTACCCGGTATTGACGTAGGAACACCACGGCGCGGTCGAGTAAGCGTGGCTAGGCGAGGATTGGAACAAAAAGGCTGTCGCTACGGCGGCAAAGGCAACGGCATAACGCATGATGGCTTCTCACTTCTGTTGGGCCCCGCTCCGTCTAGCACCTAAACATTCCGGGGCGGCGTAACAATGCTGGCAACGCCCGAAGATCTGTTCGCCGCACTCGACGCGCTTGGGATCCCGCACCGCACCATGCAGCATCCGCCGTTGTTCACGGTCGAACAGAGTCAGGCGCTGCGCGGCCAGATTCCCGGCGGGCATAGCAAAAACCTGTTCCTGCGCGACAAGAAGCAGGCGCTGTTCCTGGTGGTCACCCTGGAGGATGCCGAGATCGATCTCAAAGGCCTGCACCGCGTGCTGGGCGCCTCGGGCCGGTTTTCGTTCGGCTCGGCCGATCTGCTGCGCGAAGTCTGGGGCGTCATTCCTGGCGCGGTGACGCCCTTCGGCGCCATCAACGACCATGAGGCACGCGTCAGTGTCGTGCTCGACGCCGCGCTGATGGCCCACGAGACGGTCAATTTCCATCCGCTGGTCAACACCATGACCACCTCGATCGGCCGCGACGACCTGGTGCGGTTCCTCGAATCGACCGGCCATCTGCCCCGGATCGAGGCAGTCTCCGGCCTGCCGCCCGTGCCCGATTGACACGATTGCATTCATGGTACGGATGCCCATTTAATCGGTCACGGAACCGGGGATTGCCCCGTGGAAGGGCCCGAAAGGCGAGGGACTATGCTGCAAAGTGACGGAACGATCGCGGCGGCGGTGGACAACGCGATCAAGGACGCGACCACGCAAAGCTTCATGAAAGACGTCATCGAGGAATCCAAGGCCCAGCCGGTGCTGGTGGATTTCTGGGCGCCGTGGTGTGGCCCCTGCAAGCAGTTGACGCCGGTGCTGGAAAAGGCGGTCAAAGCGGCCAAGGGCAAGGTCAAGCTGGTCAAGATGGACATCGACAAGCATCCGGAAGTGCCGGGGCAGATGGGCATCCAGTCAATCCCGGCGGTCATCGCCTTCTCCAACGGCCAGCCTGTCGACGGCTTCATGGGCGCCCTGCCCGAGAGCCAGGTGATCGCGTTTCTGGAACGGCTGACCAAGGGCAAGATCGGCGGCGAAGAACAGGACCTGCTGAAGACCGCCGACGAAATGCTGGCCGCCGGCAACGCCGCCGAGGCCGCAGCCATCTTCGGCCAGTTGCTGACTGAAGACGGTGGCAATGTCGTCGCGCTGGCCGGGCTGGCGCGTTGCTACATCCAGACCGGCGCGCTGGAGCAGGCCAAGCATACGCTGGCGATGGTGCCGGACGCCAAGAAGAACGATGCCGCTGTCGCCGCTGCGCGCGCCGCGCTTGAAGTGGCCGAGCAGGCCAAACTGGTCGGCCCGGCCGACGAACTGGAGCGCAAGGTCGCGGCCGATCCGCTCGATCATCAGGCGCGCTTCGATCTCGCCACCGCGCTCAACGCCGCCGGCAAGCGCGCCGAGGCGGCCGAGCATCTGCTGTCGATCGTCAAGCGCGACCGCAAATGGAACGAGGATGGCGCGCGCAAACAGCTGGTGCAGTTCTTCGAAGCCTGGGGTCCGACCGATCCGGCGACGCTGGACGGCCGCAAGCGGCTGTCGTCGATTTTGTTTTCGTAGGCGGCATGGCGCGCGCGTTCTGTCACGGAGTCCAACGATGCCGATGAACGCAGAGTATCGTGGGCCGATCGATCTTCCCGGCACGATCCCGGTATTTCCATTGCCCGGTGCGCTGCTCCTGCCCCGCGGGCAGATGCCGCTGAACATTTTCGAGCCGCGCTATCTCGCCATGATCGACGACGCGTTCCGCGACGGCCATCGGCTGATCGGCATGATTCAGCCCGACCCGACGCAAGGCGGTACCGACGACAAGCCCGGCCTGTACAAGGTCGGCTGCGCCGGCCGCATCACCCAGCTCGCGGAGAGCGGCGACGGCCGCTATCTAGTCGAATTGACCGGCGTTGCCCGCTTTCGCATCGAGGAAGAATTGCCGGTCCTGACCGCCTACCGGCAGTGCCGCGTGACCTTCGCCCCGTTTGCCGACGACTTCGTCGCACGCAAAGGCGAAAATGACGTCGACCGCAAGGCAGTATTGCGCGCGCTCACCGCGTTCATGACCGCCAATGACCTGAAGGCCGACTGGGAGGGCATCGAGAGCGCACCGAACGAGGCTTTGGTGAATGCGCTGTCGATGATGTCGCCCTATGGCCCGGCCGAAAAGCAGGCGCTGCTGGAAGCGCCCGACCTGAAGACGCGGGCGGAAATCCTGGTGGCCATCACTGAAATCGAGCTGGCCAAGAACGCGTCCGAAGGCGAGCCGCAGTTGCAGTAGTTTTCTGTCATTGCCCGCGCGATGGCGGGGTTTTCCTTCTCCGAGCATGATATAACCCCGCGAAATTCGCCCGGGAGCCAACCGATGTCGATAACACCCGCCTCCGAACGCCCCGCCAGCGGCGTCGATCCGAAGTTGCTGGAAATCCTGGTCTGCCCGATCACCAAGAGTGCGCTGGAATACGATGCCGACCGCCAGGAGCTGATCTCGCGCAAGGCCAAGCTCGCTTATCCGATCCGCGACGGCATCCCGATCATGCTGCCGGAAGAAGCGCGCAAATTCGATTAGCCGCGTCGGCTTCACCGACACTCATCTGAAAGCAAAAAGTTCTGGATGCCCCGCCGGCGCGGGCGCTGACAGCGAGAAGGGAAGAACTGCGATGATCAAGATCTGGGGCCGCAACACGTCGTCCAACGTGCAGAAGGCGATGTGGGCGGTGGGCGAACTGAAACTCGAATATGAGCGCATCGATATCGGCGGCGCTTTCGGCATGAACAAGGAGCCGAAATATCTGGCGATGAATCCGAACGGCCTGGTGCCGACGCTGGAGGAAGAGGACGGCTTCCTGCTGTGGGAGTCGAATTCGGTGGTGCGCTATCTCGCCAGCAAATACGACAAGACCGGCGTCATCGAGCCGAAGGACCTCAAGCAGCGCGGGCTCGCCAACCAGTGGATGGACTGGCAGTTGACCGTCGTCGGCCCCGCCATCTTCCACGCCTTCTGGGGCCTCATCCGCACGCCCGAGGAAAAGCGCGACATGGCGGCGATCAAGACGTCGCAGGAGAAGACCACCGAGGCGATGCAGATCCTCGACCGGCAACTGGCCAAGACCGAATACGTCGCCGGCCCGTCATTCTCTTACGGCGACATTCCGGTCGGCGTGATGTGCTACCGCTACCGGCAACTGGTGCCGGGCCGTCCGTCGACGCCGCACCTCGACCGCTGGTACGACGCCATCTCCAGCCGCAAGGCGTTCAAGGATGAAGTCGGCAGCGTGCCGCTGAGCTGAACCGTCGCCGCATCCACGCTGATCCCTCCCCTGAAAGGGGAGGGTGGCGAGCGATAGCGAGCCGGGTGGGGTCAAGCGCGAGCGAAAGTGTATGACCTTGCCGTGGGGACCCCCCACCCGGTCGCCTGCGGCGACCACCCTCCCCCGCAGGCGGGGGAGGGATAAGCGCGGCTACAGCACTTCGCCTTTGAGAAGCTTCGGCACCTCACCCGTGAAGCCGGCCGCTTCGCGGATGAACATGCGCTTGAGCGCCGGCACGCGCTCGACCACGCCGAGGCCGACATCGCGCGCCAGCCGCAGGACATCGGATGAGTTCGAGAACAGCCGGTTCAGACCGTCGGTGGCGACACCCATGGCCATGGTGTCGAACCGCCGCCAGCGCTGATAGCGCTCAAGTACATCGGCGGCGCCGACATCGAGCCCCAGCCGCGCCGCATCGGCGACGGCTTCGGCCAACGCCGCGACGTCGCGCAGACCCATGTTGAGGCCCTGCCCGGCGATCGGATGAATGATGTGCGCGGCGTCGCCGATCAGCGCCAGCCGGTCGCCGATGAACTCGCGCGCCGTGAACAGCCCGAGCGGGAAGGCGCGGCGCGGCCCGATCACTTCCAGATCGCCGAGATGCAGGCCGAAGCGCTTTTCCAGTTCGACGAGAAATTCGTCATCGGGCAGCGCGATGACCCGCTCGGCCTCTCGCGCGGCTTCGGTCCAGACGATCGAGACGCGCTTGCCGGTCAGCGGCAGGATGGCGAATGGTCCGGCGGGGAGGAAATGTTCTTCGGCGCGGCCATTGTGCTCGCGCTCATGCCCAACCGTGGTGACGATGGCCGACTGGTTGTAATTCCAGCCGTGGGTTGCGATGCCGGCCTGGTCGCGGATGCGCGAGCGCGCACCGTCGGCGCCGACCAGCAGCCGCGCGGATAACACATCGCCATCGGCGAGCGACACGTCGATTCTGGACGCGGACGGCGGATGCGCAAATGTTTCGACTGATGAGGCGCGCAGTTCGACGCCCAGTTGCTTCGCCTTGGTCACCAGCGCGTCGACCAGATGGCGGTTCTCGATCATGTGCGCGAACGGTTCGCCGGGCTCAACCTCGCCGCCGAAGGTGAGGAAGGTCGGCCGCACCGCATCGTCGAGCTTGGAGTCGGTCACCACCATGTCGAGGATCGGCTGCGCGTTGGCGTCCACCGCATCCCAGACCTCGATCGCCTCGAACAGGCGGCGCGCCGCCGCCGCGATGGCGGAAGCGCGCGGGTCCTTCGACGTCTCATTGCCGAGTGCCGGGTCGACGACCGTGATGGAAAACGTGGGTCCGAGGCCCTGACGCAGCGCAATCGCCAGCGCCAGACCGGCAAAGCCGGCGCCGCCAATCACCACATCGCGCTTCTGGTTCTGCGTGGCCGCCATAGCACTCCCTAACCCGTTCCTGAGCGCATCGCAAAATGTCGCGGGCACCAGACGCTAGCTTAGTCTAATCAATGAGTTGGCCCGCGTCTGTGTAAATTTGGCGCAGGGCAGCACGCGGAACGCGTGCAGGTGTAAAGTATTGCCGTCCGGGGACTCAAAAAGGGTCCGGAACGCCGGCCTTTGGTCCCTCATCAGCGAAGGAGGGCAATTCGATGCCGATCGAAACTGACTCCCAGCAAAGCAGTACAAAGCAGACCCTGATCTGGGTCGCCGCCATGATCGCTGGCGTCGGCGTCATCGCGTATTTCGCCGTCTAGTGGCGGACCGGCCGGTGAGGCGCCGGCAGTGAACACGCACGGGGATCGCGGGCGGCAGGACAATCTGCCGCCCGGCATTGTTTCCAGTGCATGCGTCACGCCCATCTTGACTTGGCGGCGGCGAGCGGCGGTATTGGCAACAGCGCCGCCGCCGCGAAAGTCTGGATCCCATGTCAACCGCCATTCAGGATCTGCTCGCCATACTCGATCTCGAGCCGCTCGACGTGAACCTGTTTCGCGGCCGCTCGCCGCAGGTCGGCTGGCAGCGGGTATTCGGCGGCCAGGTGATCGGCCAGGCCCTGGTCGCCGCCGTGCGCACCGTCGAGGCGGCCCGCCCGCCGCATTCAATGCACGCCTATTTCCTGCTGCCGGGCGATCCGAAGGTCCCGATCATCTACGACGTCGATCGCATGCGCGACGGCAAGAGCTTCACCACGCGGCGCGTCACCGCGCGGCAGCATGGCCAACCGATCTTCTCGATGCTGGCGTCGTTTCACGCCAACGAGGCCGAGGGGCTCGATCATCAGGCGACGATGCCCGACGTGCCGCCGCCGGAAAGCCTGCCGAGCGAAGCCGAGGTGCGCGAGAAAATCCTGCCGACCATGCCCGATCCGGTCCGGCGCTATTACGAACGCGAGCGGCCGGTCGAATTGCGCCCGGTCGAGTTCGAACGCTACCGCGGCAAGAAATTTCCCGACGGCCGCTTTCATGTCTGGATCAAGTCGACCGGCCGTCTGCCGGACGATCCGGCCATCCATCAATGCGTGCTGGCCTACACGTCCGACATGGGCCTGCTCGATACCGCACTGGTGGCGCATGGCCGGACACTGTTCGAACCGCAATTCATGGCCGCGAGCCTCGATCATGCCCTGTGGCTGCACCGACCGTTCCGCGCCGACGAATGGCTTCTCTACGCGCAGGATTCGCCCAATCTGCACGGCTCGCGGGGCTTCTCCCGCGGCCTGATCTTCAAGCGCGACGGCACCTTGGTGGCGTCGGTGGCTCAGGAAGGCCTGGTGCGTCTGCGGCGGGAGCCGTGACATGATTGTCGCCGCTCTTGTCATGGCAATGCTGTTCTTTGCCACCGAACAGACTTTCGCCGCGGCCGGACGTCAGCCGCCGCCGGTGGGCGCCTTCAAGGGGGCGCCATCGCAGCTGACACGTTTCACCACCGCTGAACTGACGCGCGGCTTTCTCGCGCTGGCTTTTGGTTCGGATCTGCGCATCGGTGCGGCCCCGGTCGGCATCCGCCGCTTCGACCGGCCGATCAATCTTCAGATCATCCCCGGGGGCAGCGTCGACCGCACGGCGGCGATGCGGCGCATCGTCGAGGAGTATGCCAGCCGGGTACCCGGCCTGCAGCTCAGCCTGGCGGACGCCGGCGCGCCGGCGGACATCGAAGTCCGGCTGATCGACGAAAAGAATTTCCGCTCGGCGCTGCAGGCGGCGTTCGGCGTCAACGTCGCCAAGGCCTTTATCGCCCGCACCGACCCGCAATGCATGACCAGTGTCAAATCGAGCGTCGAAGGCGTGATCCTGAGTTCGGTCACCTTCATCATCGTCGATAAGGGCGACCCGGTGTTTCTCGATTGCGCCTACCACGAGCTGCTGCACGCCTTCGGCCTGTCCAACCACGATCAGAAGAATCCCTGGACCACGCTCAACCAGAACCGGATGGTCGGCTATCTCACGGTCTATGACAGCGCGCTGCTGACCGTGCTGTACGATCCGCGCATCACGCCGGGCATGACCCGCGCCCGGGCACGCGAAACACTGCCGGCGGTCATCGAGGACCTCAAACTGGCCGTGCCGGCGCCGAGGCGATAACGCCGGCGGTCTGACCTGCGCCGCACTTTGTGCTTTAATGGGGAGGCCGCGAACCGCTAGCCTGTCGCGGCAACACCGCAACATCCGCAGGAACGGTCATGAAACTGATTACCGCCGTCATCAAGCCCTTCAAGCTCGACTCCGTGCGCGAGGCGCTCACCGGCATCGGCATTCACGGCATGACCGTCACCGAAGTGAAGGGCTATGGCCGCCAGAAGGGTCACATGGAGATCTACCGCGGCGCCGAATACGCGGTGAATTTCCTGCCCAAGCTGCGGCTTGAGGTTGCCGTGTCCAGCGACCAGGCCGACCGCGCCGCCGAGGTGCTGACCGCCGCCGCCCGCACCGGACAGATCGGCGACGGCAAGATCTTCGTCATGCCGATCGAACAGGTGATCCGGATTCGCACCGGCGAAACGGACGACGACGCCATCTGACCGTCGACGCTCAGCGGATCAGACCGCTTTTCGCAAAGCGCTGAAATTTATGGCAGTTTCGGTGTTTCGAAACGCCGGAGAGCGGCCCGCCACCGTCTGACTATTTTTTAGGCAAATAGGTATAATGCTGGCGTGGCATTGGGCTGAGCACCGGGGCGATATTTGGCTCCCGCCATGCGCTCTCAAATTTTCCCTGTCGAATCATTCACATAGCGCGACCGCGGCCATCTGGCACGGCGTTTGATTCTATTCCGGCAGCCCTGCCTGCCGAGCGTGCTTTTCAGGCCGGGCCCAGTGAACCTGCCCGCACTGCGTGAATGTAAAAACGGGCCCAAGCGGGGATCGAATCCATGAAAATCGTCATGGCCATTATTAAACCTTTCAAGCTCGACGAGGTCCGTGACGCACTGACCTCCATCGGCGTGCAGGGACTGACTGTTACCGAGGTCAAGGGTTACGGACGTCAGAAGGGGCACACGGAAATCTACCGTGGCGCCGAATATGCGGTGAGCTTCCTGCCGAAGATCAAGGTGGAGGTCGCCGTGGCGACCGACCAGGTCGACAAGGTTGTCGGCGCCATCACCGGCGCGGCGAAGACCGGGCAAATCGGCGACGGCAAGATTTTCGTTTTCGGCCTCGATCACGCCGTGCGTATCCGCACCGGCGAGACCGACGCTGCCGCGCTCTAGCAACCCGCACCGCATAACAATCCGGACAGGAGTAAGACCATGACGTTCAAGAAAGTTTCAGGTGCGGGGTTGCTTGCGCTCACCGCCCTGGCGATCGGCCTCATCGCCGCCGACGGCGCGCTGGCGCAAACGACCGCGCCTGTTGCCCCGGCCGCCCCGCCGGCTCCGAAGCTCGATACCGGCGACACCGCCTGGATGCTCACCTCCACCGTCATCGTGCTGATGATGACGCTTCCCGGCCTCGCGCTGTTCTACGGCGGCATGGTCCGCAAGAAGAACGTTCTGGCCACCGTCACCCAGTGTTTCGCGATCGCCTGTCTGGCGAGCGTGATCTGGATGTTCTACGGCTACTCGCTCGCCTTCACCGAAAGCGGCATGAACGCCTATATCGGCGGCTTCTCCAAGGCGATGTTCGCCGGCGTCACCAACGAGACGACCAACTCGCTCGCGGCAACGATCCCCGAGTGGGTCTTCATCATGTTCCAGATGACGTTCGCGATCATCACCCCGGCGCTGATCGTCGGCGCCTTCGCCGAGCGCATCAAGTTCTCGTCGCTGCTGTGGTTCACCGGCCTCTGGATGACCTTCGTCTACCTGCCCGTTGCGCACTGGGTCTGGGGCGGCGGCTTCCTCGGCGCGGCGGGCGTGCTCGACTTCGCCGGCGGCACCGTGGTGCACATCAATGCCGGTATCGCCGGTCTGGTGGCCTGCATCATCATCGGCAAGCGCAAAGGTTACGGTACCGTCGCCATGGCGCCGCATAATCTGGTGCTGTCGATGATCGGCGCTTCGCTGCTCTGGGTCGGCTGGTTCGGCTTCAACGGCGGTTCGGCGGTTGCTTCAGGCTCCCTGGCGGGCGTTGCCATCCTGAACACGCAGGTTGCCACCGCCGGTGCGGCGCTGGCCTGGATGATCTGCGAGTGGGTCATTGCCAAGAAGCCGAGCCTGCTCGGCGTCATCTCCGGCGCCATTGCCGGTCTGGTGGCGATCACGCCGGCCGCGGGTTTCGTCAATCCGACCGGCGGCCTGATCATCGGCATCCTCGCCGGCATCGGCTGCTACATCGCCTCGGTCCATATCAAGAAGGCGTTCGGTTACGATGACTCGCTCGATGTGTTCGGCGTCCACGGCGTCGGCGGCATCATCGGCGCCATCCTGACCGGCGTGTTCGCCGACGCGGCGATCAACGAACTGGGCAAGGACGCCAGCGTCGTGACTCAGGTCTACGGCGTCGTCGTCACGATCATCTACACCGCGGTCGTCACGGCGATCATCGTCTACATCGTCAAGGCGATGGTCGGGCTGCGGCCCACCGAACAGGCCGAGGAAGAAGGCCTCGATATCACGCTGCACGGCGAGACCGTGCAGTAACGCCGGCAACGGCAAGCAGGATAGCGGAAGGGGCGGAAACCCGGCACTGTCCCTCCCGTTCGAAGCCCCGGCTCGCAAGAGCCGGGGCTTCACTTATTTGGGGTGCACTTTCGGCTCAAAAAGCATCCGTCAGCGTGACGGCAGCGCCCGGAGGCGCCTGGACGGTATCTGCAGGGCTGCGTCCCGGCCTTTCCGACAATCCATATGCCCTCTTCGCCGCCACATGCTGGACAACCGCAAATACACAAATATTTCAGCGGCTTGTGGGCATCCGAAAAAGCCTCACGGCCGCCCCGATGGTTAATCGCGCCTTAACCTCGGGCTCCCTATTGTGGGGTCTAACCTTGTGCCGCGGCCGCAAAGGCCGCTTCGTGTCCAGCCATGTCCATGACGACCGCCCAACGCGATCCCCTCCAAGCTGCCGCGACGGCGGCCGAAAACAGCCGGTCGCCGTTCGTGCGGCTGACCGACCTCATTGCCGGCATCGTGCCGGGCAAGCCGGCCATCAATCTGTCGGTCGGCGAGCCGCAGCATCCGATTCCACCCTTCGTCGGGCCGATGATCGCCGCCCACCTCAACGAATTCGGCCGCTACCCGGCCAACAAGGGCCTCGACGGCTTCCGGCGCGCCGCCGCCGAATGGCTCGGCCGCCGCTACCGCCTGCCGCGGCCGCTCGATCCGGAGACCGAGGTCCTGGTGCTCAATGGCACCCGCGAGGGCCTGTTCCTGGCCGCCATTTCGGCGCAGCGCTGGGTCACGCCGCGCGCGCTCAAGCCCGGCCAGTTGCCGGCCATGCTGATCCCCAATCCGTTCTATGCCGCCTATGCCGCCGGTGCCGTCGCCGCCGGTTGCGAACCGGTCTATCTGCCGGCGACGCGCGACAGCGGCTTCCTGCCCGATCTCGACGCCATCGATGAGGCGCTGCTGGCGCGCACCGTCGCCTTCTACATCGCCTCGCCGTCGAACCCGCAGGGCGCTGTCGCCGATCGCGCCTATCTCGAAAAACTCGCCGCTCTGGCGCGGCGTTTCGGCTTCATGGTGTTCGCCGACGAATGCTATTGCGAGATCTACAGCCAGCATCCGCCCGCCGGCATGCTCGAAACGTCGGGCCCCGACTTCGCCAATGTGGTGGTGTTTCACTCGCTGTCGAAGCGGTCGAACCTGCCTGGCCTGCGCGTCGGCTTTGTCGCCGGTGACAAACGTTTCCTCGGACCGTTTCTGGAATTGCGCAATGTCGCAGCCCCGCAGGTGCCGGGCCCGGCGCAGCATGTCGGCATCGCCGCCTACAACGACGAGACGCATGTCGAGGAAAACCGGCGGCTCTACAACGCCAAGTTCGATCTTGCCGACCAGATCATCGGCGATCGCTATGGCTACAAGCGGCCGCCCGGCGGCTTCTTTCTCTGGCTCGACGTGTCGCAATACGGCGGCAGCGAACGCGTGACAAAAAAACTGTGGCAGGAAGCCGGCGTGCGCGTCGTGCCCGGGCGCTATCTGGCGCGCGAACAGCCTGACGGCAGCAATCCCGGCGCGGATTATATCCGTGTCGCCATGGTGCAGGACAATGAGACCACAGCCGAGGCGTTGCACCGCCTCGTCGCGGTGCTCGGTTGATCGATGGCCCGGAAAAGGTGAACTGATGGCCTCAACGGATCGCAGTCTCGACGTGGTTGCCTTCGTCACGGAGCACTTCCGCGACATCGTGCGGCGTCGGCTCAGCGAAGCGGCTGGACTGGCGCTGATCACGCTGGCGCTGCTCGGCGCCATCGCGCTCGCCACCTGGTCGGTGCAGGACCCCTCGCTCAGCCACGCGACGCAAAAGCCGATCGAGAACCTGCTCGGTTATCCCGGCGCCATCTTCTCCGATCTTGCCGTGCAGTTGCTCGGCCTCTCCGCCGTGCTGCTGCTGCTTCCGGAAGCCCTGCTCGGCTGGCGCTTGCTGGCACACCGGCCGCTCGGCGAAAAATGGCGCAGCCTGGTGTGGGTGGCGGCCACCATGCTGGGTGCAGCTTTTGTGTCGACACTGCCGCGGCTCGGCTCCTGGCCGCTGCCGACCGGGCTCGGCGGCGTGACCGGCGATGCCGTGCTGAGCGTCGCGGCGCTGCTGGTGGGCCGGTCTGGGCTGGCCATGAGTTTCCTCGCCTTGCTGTTCGGGATTGCCACCGTCATGACCGTGGCGGTCGCCGCCAACTGGCACTGGCCGCAATGGCGCCGCGATGCGGCGGCCCGGACCACCGCCGAGGACGAGGCCGACGACGCAGCGGACGAGGATGACGAGGAAGAGGAAGATCGCGCCTCGGCCTGGAAGGGCATGATCGTCCACGCGCTGCTGAGCTGGAAATCCCGGCTCGGCCGGATGGTGTTGCGGCGCAAGCAGCGACCCGCCGCGCGCAGCGCTGCGCCCGCCGCCGGCCTGCGCCAGGATCCGCGGTTCGATACGCTGGGACGTGTCCATGCGCCGGCTATGGCGCCGGAGGCCAGCTACGAGGAAGACGACGTCGAGGTCGAAGCCGACGAGGAAACGCCCGCGCCGGCGCCGCGCCGCCGCGCCGCCGTGCAGCCGCGCGCCGCATCCCGCAAGGCCGGCGGCGGCTTCGTGCTGCCGTCGCTGAACCTGCTGACGGCGCAGAAGGTGTCCGAACGCACCACCATGTCGAAGGAAACCCTCGACACCAATTCGGCGGCGCTGGAAAGCGTGCTCGGCGATTTCGGTGTGCGCGGGGAAATCATCAATGCCCGTCCCGGCCCGGTCGTCACGCTGTACGAACTGGAGCCGGCGCCCGGCATCAAGTCGTCGCGCGTCATCGGACTGGCCGACGACATCGCCCGCTCGATGAGCGCCGTGTCCGCGCGCGTCGCCGTGGTATCGGGCCGCAACGCCATCGGCATCGAGCTGCCTAATCCGACCCGCGAAAAAGTGTATTTCCGCGAGTTGCTGGCGACCAAGGATTACAACGAAGACACCTCGAAGCTGGCGCTCTGCCTCGGCAAGACCATCGGCGGCGAGTCGGTGATTGTTGACCTCGCCCGCATGCCGCATCTCTTGATCGCCGGCACCACCGGCTCCGGCAAGTCGGTCGCCATCAACACCATGATCCTGTCGCTGGTCTACCGGATGACGCCGCAGCAATGCCGGCTGATCATGGTCGATCCGAAAATGCTCGAACTCTCCGTCTATGACGGCATTCCGCATCTGCTGACGCCGGTTGTGACCGATCCCAAGAAGGCGGTCGTCGCGCTGAAGTGGGCGGTGCGCGAGATGGAAGGCCGCTACAAGAAGATGTCGAAGCTCGGTGTGCGCAACATCGACGGCTACAATGCGCGTCTCGCCGAGGCCAAGGCCAAGGGCGAGACGCTGTCGCGCACAGTCCACACCGGCTACGACAAGGAAACCGGCGAGGCAATCTACGAGAAGGAAGAACTCGATCTCGAGCCGCTGCCCTTCATCGTCGTGATCGTCGACGAAATGGCCGACCTGATGATGGTGGCCGGCAAGGACATCGAAGGCGCCATCCAGCGCCTGGCGCAGATGGCGCGCGCCGCCGGCATCCACGTCATCCTGGCGACGCAGCGGCCGTCGGTCGACGTCATCACCGGCACCATCAAGGCGAATTTCCCGACCCGCATCTCGTTCCAGGTGACGTCCAAGATCGACAGCCGCACCATTCTCGGCGAACAGGGCGCCGAACAGCTGCTCGGCCAGGGCGACATGCTCTATATGGCCGGCGGCGGCCGCATCAGCCGCGTCCACGGCCCTTTCGTCTCGGACGACGAGGTCGAAAAGATCGTGCGCCACCTGAAGTCGCAGGGCGCGCCGGATTACCTCGAGGAAGTCACCGCCGGCGATCTCGACGAGGGCGAGGACGGCGCGGTGTTCGACGCCACCGGCATGGGCATGTCGGAAGGCGGCGATCTCTACGCCCAGGCGGTCGCCGTGGTGAAGCGCGACCGCAAGGCCTCAACCTCCTACATCCAGCGCCGGCTGCAGATTGGCTACAATCGCGCCGCGTCGCTGATGGAACGGATGGAGCAGGAAGGCGTCATCGGTCAGCCCAACCATGCCGGCAAGCGCGAAATCCTGATCCCGGAAAATCCGGCCGACGAACGTTACTGAGAACGCGTTTCCTGCGCGATTTTGCCCGAATCAGCCATGATGCGGGGGGTCGCGAAATAGCCACAGCCCGCCCATATGTGATCTTGGGCGCATACGACACAGCGGAGACGGTGATGGCGGCACAGCACAAAACGCGGAACGGCCGGACGGCGGCGTTGGCCGCGGTACTGGCGTGCTTGATTGCCTCCCCGGCTTTGGCGCAGGGCCCGGTCACCAACCCCTTCGCCGGCCTGCTCGGCCGCTCGACCGGCACCGCCTCGCTCAAGCCCGAGCAGCGCGCCATCATCGAGCGCGTCAACAACTACCTCTCCGCCATGCAGGTGATGTCCGGGAACTTCATTCAGGTGGGGCCCGACGGCCGCCGCACCAAAGGCGACTTCTACCTGTCCAAGCCCGGCCGCATCCGTTTCGAATACGACGATCCGAGCCCGATCCTGCTGGTCGCCGACGGCAAGTCGGTGGTGATCCGCGACCGCAAGCTGGCGACCCAGGATGTGTTTCCGCTGTCGCAAACGCCGCTGCGCTTTCTGCTGGCCGACAAGGTCGACCTGATGGCCGACTCCAGCCTGACCGCGGTCTATGCCGACGAGGTGTTCATCACCGTCGTGGTCGAAGAGCGCAACGGCCTGGTCGGCACCAGCAAGCTGATGATCATGTTCAACGCCAAGGACATGCAGCTCAAGCAGTGGACCGTGACCGATCCGCAGGGCTACGACACCACCGTCGCGGTGTACAATCTCGACACCACGCGGCGGCCCGATCCCAGCATGTTCAAGATCGACTACACCACCTACCGCAACTAGCCAGCTGGCGAACAAGCGGTGGATAGGGAATGCACCGTCTTCGCGGCGCATGACATCCCGCCTATATTGACTTCATGTCTTTGAAGATCGCCACCTGGAATATCAATTCCGTCCGCCTGCGCATCGACCTGGTCGCCAAGTTCATCAAGGCCGCGCGGCCGGATGTGCTGTGCCTGCAGGAAACCAAGTGTCCGGACGACGCCTTCCCGATCAAGCGCTTCAAGCGGCTCGGCTACGAGCACATCGCGCTCAACGGACAGAAGGGCTATCACGGCGTCGCCGTGCTCTCGCGCTTTCCGTTCGACAGTTTCGACGCCCAGAGCTTCTGCGGCAAGACCGACTGCCGTCATATGTCGGTGCTCCTTGGCGAACGCGCCGGCCTCAGCGAACCGCTGACGCTGCATAATTTCTACGTCCCGGCCGGCGGCGACGAGCCCGACCCGGTTGCCAATCCGAAATTCGAGCACAAGCTGTCGTTCCTCGACGAGATGCGCGCGCATGAAAAACTGCGGCCGGAAAAGTCGCGCGCCATTCTGGTCGGCGATCTCAACGTCGCGCCGCTGGAGCACGACGTCTGGAGCCACAAGCAGATGCTGCGCGTCGTCTCGCATACGCCGGTTGAATGCGATAAGCTCAACGCCGCGCGCCACGCCGGCGGCTGGATCGACGCCATGCGCGTGCACACGCCGGAGCCGGAGAAGCTGTACACGTGGTGGAGCTACCGGGCGATGGACAACTGGCGCGCTGCCGACCGCGGCCGCAGGCTGGACCACATCTGGACGTCGGACGCGCTCGCCGACCGGGTGTCGGCCATCAGGATCTACAAAGATTACCGCGGCGCCGAGCGGCCGTCCGACCATGTGCCGGTGACGGCGACGGTCGAAATCTGAGCCTCCGCCCGCCGCCTTCTCAGGAACAGGCAAGGTGCCTGTTTTTTCCCCTCGGATGCCCTGCCGAAATAGGCTAGCCAAGCGTGCGCCGCGGGCGTGACGGCGCGCGTTGGCAGGAGCGTGGCGTGGACGCTGATTTCCTGGCGCTGGTGGCGATCGGCTTCTTCGCCCAGATTGTCGACGGCGCGCTCGGCATGGCCTTCGGCGTGATCTCGACCTCGGCCATGCTGCTAATGGGGCTGCCCCCGGCGCAAGCCAGCGCCATCGTCCACACCGCCGAGATCTTCACCACCGGCGCCTCCGCCGCCTCGCACATTTATCATCGCAATATCGACTGGCGCCTCGTATGGCGGCTCGGCATCGCCGGCGTGTGTGGGGCGGTGCTGGGCGCCTGGCTGCTGTCGAACGTCGATGCGCAAGCAGCACGGCCTTTCGTCTTCGGCTACCTCTTGGTCATGGGGCTGCTAATTCTGCTGCGCTCGATCCGGCTGCCGCAGCCACGCACCACGCCGGCGCACTGGACGCCGCCGGTCGGGTTTGTCGCCGGCTTTCTCGATGCCAGCGGCGGCGGCGGCTGGGGGCCGATTTCGACCGGTACTCTGATCGGCGCCGGCCACACGCCACGGCTGACGGTCGGTTCGGTCAACACCACCGAGTTCTTTGTTACCATCGCCGCGGCGACCACGTTCTTCGTCGAACTGGGCGGCGCACCGCTGCAGCATCTGCTGCCGCTGATCATTGGCGGCGTGATTGCCGCGCCACTGGGTGGATGGATGGTGAAGCGGGTATCGCCGCGCATATTGATGGTGGCGGTCGGCTCGCTGATCGTGGCGCTGTCGCTGTGGCAGATCGCGCGCAGCATCAACCTGATGTGAGACGGCGCTACTTTTTGCCCGGCTCGATCTTCTGTTTCACCGCGGCAAGCTCCTGCGTCCAGTCCGCCAGCCGCTCTACCATGTTGTCACGCAGCACCCTGGCGGCGTCCGGATAGCCTTCCAGCATTTTGCGGAAAAGGCTGCGTGAAATGCGAATCACCACCGTCGGCTCCTTGGCGATGGCCGTGGCCGGACTGACCATTTCGGTCAGCAGCGCCAGTTCGCCCACCAGCGTACCGGGACCGACAATGTACTCCTTGCCTTCGGAAAAGGTGCCGGGCTCGAGCAGCAGCGAGCCTTCCTGCACAACGTAACCGCCGTCGGCCAGTTCGCCCGCATAGAACAGCACCGCACCGGCTTGCAGCTGCCGGGTCTCGGCGCCGATGGCGAGGATCTGCAGCGCCTGCTTTCCCAGCACCGCGAAGGTGGGAACCTGCGCGAAAAAGGCGATGTCGTCTTCGAGTCCCATGATTATCGCTGTCCGTTCCGCTTGCGCGGAAATGAGCGGAGTGCCGGCGCGTGCATCGCGCTCACGGCACCAGCTTGTAGCCGCCGGCTTCGGTTACCAGGATCGCCGGCGTCGCGGCATCCTTCTCCACTTTCTGCCGCAGGCGGTAGATGTGCGTCTCCAGCGTGTGCGTGGTGACGCCGGAATTGTATCCCCACACTTCCTGCAACAGCGTCTCGCGCGAGACCGGCTTCTGACCGGCGCGATAGAGATAACGCAGGATCGCGGTTTCCTTTTCCGTCAGCCGTACTTTACTGCCCTTGGGGTTGAGCAGCACCTTGGAACTCGGCCGGAACGAATAAGGCCCGATGGTGAATACCGCGTCCTCGCTGGCCTCGTGCTGGCGCAACTGGGCGCGGATGCGCGCCAGCAGCACGGCGAAACGGAACGGCTTGGTGACGTAGTCGTTGGCGCCCGATTCCAGGCCCAGAATGGTATCGCTGTCGGTGTCGTGCCCGGTCAGCATGATGATCGGCGCCTTGAAGCCGTTCTTGCGCAGGATTCGCACCGCCTCGCGACCATCGACGTCCGGCAACCCGACATCCATCAGCACCAGGTCGATCTGCCCGCCTTTGGCCGCCGCCACCCCTTTGGTGCCGGAATCCGCGGCAATGGTGGAGAACTCGTCGTGCAGAGCCAGTTGCTCGACCAGCGCCTCGCGCAGTTCGGTATCGTCATCGACGATCAGAATCGTTCGGGTATTGGGCATCGAATAAAAGCCCCCAAGGGGACGCCTTAATCGCGGCGCCCTGCAATAATTGTGAACGTGAACATTCGGCGCTGAAAGAGCAAGGGCGAACTGGTATTTAGCGGCAAAGTGATGAGCCGCCAAGGTTCGGGGGATGATGCCAAAACGATCACTGACCCGCATCGCGGTCCGGCGCCGGCCGGGTAATCCCCGACAGGGCTGGCTGACCGCGGGGCCGCTGGCGATTCCGGTGGCGCTGGGCCGAGGCGGCGTCAAAGCCAACAAGCGCGAGGGCGACGGCGCCACGCCGCGCGGCGTGTTCCGTCTGAAACGGCTGTGGTGGCGCAAAGAGCGGCACCGGCGTCCAGCGACCATGCTGCCCTCGATCGCCATCAAACCTGACGACGGCTGGTGCGAAGACCCGGCCGACCGCCACTACAACCAGCCGGTCAAGGTTCCGCCGGGAAGCACGGCCGACCGGCTGGCGCGGATCGACAATCTCTACGACTTCATCATCGAGCTGGATCACAACACGCGGCCGCGCATCGCCGGACGGGGCAGCGCCGTGTTCATGCACATCGCCCGGCCGCAATTCGCGCCGACCGCCGGATGCATCGCACTCGACAGCACGGTGTTGCGCCGGTTGCTGGCCCGGCTCGGGCCGCGCACACGGATCGTGGTTGAATAGAAATTACCATCCAGTCTGTTGCAAAGATCTACCGTTGCTTAAGCATGAAAGCGCGCGACCGAGTTCCCTACCGGCGCGTTAACAAAACCACGAACGACGAATGGTATTTGTGACGATGCGCCAGAACTGAGCAAAAAACGAAACACGCGCGCACCGGGACCGTCATGGACACCACACTTCCCAGCAGCCTCTATTCCCGTGAATTGCGTCAGCCAGTTGCGCCGGCCCCGATTGGCCGCGTCATCTCGGTCAACGGTGCGCAGTCCACCGTCGAACTGACCGGACGCCCGCTAAACGGCGAAAACCCCACCGTCGGCAAATTCATGGGTCTGACCGCCGGCAAGGTACTGATCGTCGGCATGGTCACCGAGATCGGCGAGCAGGCCTCCGGCGGCACCCCCGGCGCCCAGACGTTCCGCAAGATTGCGCGGCTCGACTTGATCGGCGAAATTGGTGCCGATGGACGGGGCACGCCAAAGTTCCAGCGCGGCGTTACCGAGTATCCGAACATCGGCGATGGCGCGATCATGCTCACGGAAGTCGAGTTACGCCAGGTCTACGGCGCCGCCGATGCCGACCGAGCCCACATCGGCAACCTGCAGCAGAATCCCAATATTCACGTTCACATCGACATCGATCATCTGGTGAGCCGGCACTTCGCCATTCTCGGCGCCACCGGCGTCGGCAAGTCGAGCGGCGTCGCCATCATCCTGCAGAAGATTCTCGATACCCGGCCGAACCTGCGCATTTTCCTGGTCGATCCGCACAATGAATATGGCCGCTGCTTCGGCGACAAGGCCAATGTGCTCAATCCGCGCAATTTGCGCCTGCCGTTCTGGCTGTTCAATTTCGAGGAGACCGTCGATGCCTTTTTCGGCGGACGGCCCGGCATCGAGGAAGAAGTCGAAATTCTCGCCGAGGTCATTCCGCTGGCAAAAGCGGCCTATCTGCAATATCGCGCCGGCGCCGAACGCTCCTTCACCAAGAAGCGCGATCCGCGCGACGCCGGCTTTACCGCCGACACGCCGGTGCCTTACCGCATCGAAGACCTGATCAATCTGCTCGACGAGCGCATGGGCAAGCTGGAGAACCGCTCGCGCGCGTCGATCTATCACAAGCTGATCGGCCGTATTCAGACCTTCCGCAATCATCCGCGTTACGCCTTCATGTTCGAGAACGCGAACATCGGCGGCGACACCATGGCGGAAATCCTCGGCAGCCTGTTCCGGCTGCCGCCGGACGGCAAGCCGATGACCATCATGCAGCTCGCCGGCTTCCCGGCCGAGGTGGTGGACTCGGTGGTGTCGGTGCTGTGCCGCATGGCCTTCGACTTCGGCCTGTGGAGCGATGGCGTCGCGCCGCTGCTGTTCGTCTGCGAAGAAGCGCACCGTTACGCCCCGGCCAACAAGGCCATCGGCTTCGGCCCGACCAAGCGCGCGCTGTCGCGCATCGCCAAGGAAGGCCGCAAGTATGGTGTGTTCCTCGGTCTGGTGACGCAGCGGCCGGCGGAGATCGACGCCACCATCATCTCGCAATGCTCGACGCTGTTCGTGATGCGGCTGTCGAACGACCGCGATCAGGCGCTGATCCGTTCGGCGGTGTCGGACGCCGCGGCCAACTTGCTGTCATTCATCCCCTCGCTCGGCACCCGCGAGGTGTTCACCTTTGGCTCCGGCGTGGCGCTGCCGACCCGCATGCGCTTCCAGGAACTGGCGGCCGACAAGCGGCCGAACAGCGAAGCCTCGGGCAACACGCGGTCGGATGCCGGCACCAACATGAACCGCGATCTGCTGACCACGGTGATCGATCGCTGGCGCAGCGCCAGCATGAGCCACAAGATGGCCGACGACGACGACTTCAGTGCTGCCTTCGAGGCGCCACCGTTGCAGCCCGCCGCGCCGAACTACCCGCCGGCCTATGCGCCG
>JALHNV010000060.1 GCA_022843325.1 Pseudolabrys sp.
GGGCCTGTTCGATCGTCGCCGACCGGATCTGCGCCTGCGTCCAGGTGCGGAACGGTCCGCCGGAGGCGGTCAGGATGATGCGGCGAACGTCCTCGCGCCGCCCTGCCCCGAGCGCCTGGAAAATCGCGTTGTGCTCGGAATCGACTGGCAGCACCGTCGCGCCGGTGGCTGCGGCGCGGCGCATGAACAGGCTGCCGGCACAGACCAGGCATTCCTTGTTGGCGAGCGCCACGGTGGCGCCGCGCTCGATCGCCGCCATTGTCGGCTTGAGGCCGACGGCGCCGCTGATCGCCGCCATCACCCAGTCGGCCGGGCGGCCTGCGGCCTCGTCGAGCGCATCCGCGCCGGCCGCAGCCTCGATGCCACTGCCGGACAAAGCCTGCTTCAAATCCGCATAGGCGGCGGGGTCGGCAACGACGGCCAGCCGCGCCCCGACGTCACGCGCGACCTGCGCCAGTTCGGCCGCCTTGCTGTCCGCCGTGACCGCTTCGACGCGGAAACGCGCGCGTTCGCGCTTGATCAGGTCGACTGTCGAGGCGCCGACCGAGCCGGTGGCGCCGAGAATGGTGACGCTGCGCATCATGCGCTCACCATATCAGAAGGCCGCGGGCCGGCGCCTCAAAGCCGCCCCGCGACAATCCGATCAGGCCGGCGGCCAGCGCGGCGGCCCAGAAGCCGTCGAGCCGGTCCATCACGCCGCCATGGCCGGGAATAAGCTGGCTGGCATCCTTGGCGCCGAAGCGGCGCTTGATCCACGATTCCAGCAGATCGCCCATCTGCGACAGCACCGACAGCACCAGCGCGATGACGGCGATCGCCAGGAGATTGGCAATGCCGAAGGCATAGGCCAGCCCGACCGCGATCAGCATGGCGCCGAGCGTCCCGCCGAGCGCGCCGGACCAGGTTTTCTTGGGGCTGACCGACGGCATCAGCTTCGGGCCGCCGATGGCGCGGCCGGCGAAATAGGCGGCGACGTCGGTGGTCCAGACGATGCCGAACAACAGTACGATCGCCAGAAAGCCGTAGGCCACGTCGGCGCGCAGCAGCAGTGGCGCCAGCAGCAGCACCGACGCATAAGCGGCGCCGGCGATGTACCAACCGAACCGCGACGGCGGCGCCATCGCCGCGCCGCGCACCAGCGCGGCCCATTCCCACAGTACCGCGAGCGCGGCGGCGGCCCAGAACAACGCAAACAGGAAGCCGCCGGTGTAAGCGATGATCAGCGCCAGCGGCATCATCACCGCGGCGGAGATCACGCGCAGCGCCAGATTGCTCATCGAGCCTGAGGATGTTCCGGACGGGCCGGGTTTGACCACGGCGGTCAGGATCCGGTCTTGGCGACAAGACCGCCGAAGCGGCGCTCGCGCTGCTGATACTCGCCGATGGCGGCCTCGAGCGCGGGGCGGTCGAAGTCGGGCCAATAGGTCGGCGTGAAGACGAGTTCGCTATAGGCCGACTGCCACAGCAGGAAGTTCGACAGGCGCTGCTCGCCGCTGGTGCGGATGATCAGATCGGGGTCTGGGACATCCGGCGCATCCATGAAGCCGCCGATCGTATCCATCGTCACATCGGCCGGCGCCAGACGGCCTTGCGCCACCTCCTCGGCAATGCGACGCGCCGCCCGCGCGATTTCCTGCCGCGCCCCGTAATTGAAGGCGACCACCAAGGTCAGACCGTCATTGCTCTTGGTCAGCTCTTCGGCGTCGGTCAGAAGCCGGACGATGTCGGACTCAAGGCCCTGGCGTTCGCCGACAACGCGGACGCGCACGTTGCTTTTGTGCAGTTCGGCGAGGTCGTTGCGGATGAAGCGCCGCAACAGGCCCATCAACTCCCCAATCTCGGCGGCGGGCCGCGACCAGTTCTCGGCGCTGAAGGAAAAGATGGTGACATAAGCGATGCCGAGCTCGCCGGCCGCGCGCACGGTGCGGCGCAGCGCCTCGACGCCGCGCCGATGACCCTCGACCCGGGGCAGTCCCCGCGCCGCCGCCCAGCGGCCGTTGCCGTCCATGATGATGGCGACATGACGCGGCGCCTTGAAGGGCGGTGTGGCGCTTTGCGGTAACTCTGCCTCGGACATGGGGCGCGACCTCAAACGGTGAGGATCTCCTTTTCCTTGGCAGCGAGCATCTGATCGACTTCGGCTATGCCGGCGTCGGTGGCCTTCTGGATTTCGGCGGCGTGACGGTCGTGATCGTCCTTGCTGATGTCGTGATCCTTCTCAAGCTTCTTGATCACGTCCATCGCGTCGCGGCGCACGTGGCGCACGGCGACGCGCGCGGCTTCGGCGTATTTGTGCGCGAGTTTGACCAGTTCCTTGCGGCGATCCTGGTTCAGCTCGGGGATGCGCAGGCGAATGGTCTGGCCTTCGGTCGCCGGCGACAGGCCGAGGTTGGAATCGACGATGGCCTTTTCGACCGCTTTCACCAGCGAGCGGTCCCAGACGTTGACCGAAATCAGGCGCGGCTCCGGGATGGTGACACTGGCGCATTGCTGCAGCGGCATCTGCGAGCCGTAGGCGTCCACCATCACCGGATCGAGCAGCCCGGTCGAGGCGCGGCCGGTGCGCAGGCCGGACAGTTCGCCCTTGAGGGAGGCGCTGGCGCCCTGCATGCGGCGCTTGATGTCGTTGATGTCGTATGTTGCGTTTGCCATGACGATCCCCCGAAACACGCGCGTATGGTGCGTTAAAAGCGAGTCAGGCGCGAACTGCGCCATCCGTATCAGCCGACGATGGTGGCGCGGCCTTTGCCGCGGAGCACGGCGGCGATGCCGCCCTTCTCCGCGATTGAAAAGACGATGATAGGCATCCGGTTCTCCCTCGCAAGCGCGAAGGCGGCGCCGTCCATGACGCGCAGGTCCTTCTCGATCGCCTCCTGATGGCTGATCTTGTCGTAGCGCGTGGCCTTGGGGTCTTTCTTCGGATCGGCGGTGTAGACGCCGTCGACATTGGTGGCCTTGAGAACCGCCTGGCAGTCGAGTTCCGCCGCGCGCAATACGGCGGTGGTGTCGGTGGTGAAGAACGGATTGCCGGTTCCGGCGGCCAGCAGCACCACCCGGCCCTTGCCCAGGTTCTTCAGGGCCCGCTTGCGGTTGAAGGTCTCGCAGACCGACGGCATCGCCAACGCGGAGAGCGTGCGCGCCTCGCAGCCGGCGCGCTCGACCGCGGCTTCGAGCACGAGGCAGTTCATGACGGTGGCCAGCATGCCCATGGTGTCGCCGACCGGACGCGGCACGCCGCGCTCGGACACTTCGACACCGCGGAAGATGTTGCCGCCACCGACCACGACGCCAAGTTCGACGCCGAGTTTGGCGGCGCTGACGAGGTCGGCGGCGACGCGCTCGACCGTCGTCTGATCGATGCCGAACTCTTTCGGCCCGGTCAGTGCTTCGCCGGACAGCTTGACGATGACGCGTCGGTAGACCGGATCACTCATGGGCTGCGATCCCCTTGTCTGTCGACGCGGCCGCGCGAGGCCATTCGTCTATTAGCCTTGCGTCCGCTCAGCCTTGAGCGGCGGCAGCGACTTCGGCGGCGAAATCGGAGGTCTGCTTCTCGATGCCTTCGCCGAGTGCGTAGCGCACGAACCCGGTGATCTTGATCGGTCCGCCGACCTTGCCTTCCGCTTCCTTCATCGCCTGCGCGACCGTCTTCTTGTCGTCGAAGATGAACGGCTGCTCGAGCAGGCAGACTTCCTTGTAATAGGTCTTGAGGCCGGATTCGACGATCTTTTCGATCACGTTGTCCGGTTTCCCCTGCTGCCTGAACTTGTCGGCCAGCACGTTCTTCTCGCGCTCGACCACGACCGGGTCGAGCCCCGATGGCTCCAGCGCCTGCGGATTGGCCGAGGCGACATGCATCGCGACCTGGCGGCCGAGCGCCGTCAGTTCGTCGGTGTTGCCGGTCGATTCCAGCGCCACGATCACGCCGATCTTGCCGAGGCCGTCGCTGACCGCGTTGTGCATGTAGGTGCCGATGACGCCCTTATCGACGGACAGCGCGGCGGCGCGGCGCAGCGTCATGTTCTCGCCGATCTTGGCGATGGTGTCGGCGATCGACTCGGCGACCGTGATGCTGCCGGCCTTGGCCGCGTTGATGGTGTCGATGTCGGTGCCGACATCGAGCGCCACGTTGGCGATCATCTTAACGAGGCCCTGGAACAGGTCGTTGCGCGCGACGAAGTCGGTTTCGGAATTGACCTCGACGACGACGCCCTTGGTGCCCTTCACGGCAACGCCGATCAGACCTTCGGCGGCGACGCGGCCCGCCTTCTTGGCGGCCTTGGACAGGCCCTTCTTGCGCAGCCAGTCCTGCGCCGCGGCCATGTCGCCCGCGGTTTCGTTCAGTGCCGACTTGCAGTCCATCATGCCGGCGCCGGTCGACTCGCGCAGCTCTTTGACCATCTGGGCGGAAATATTTGCCATTTTA
This sequence comes from Pseudolabrys sp., assembly GCA_022843325.1. Taxonomy (GTDB): domain Bacteria; phylum Pseudomonadota; class Alphaproteobacteria; order Rhizobiales; family Xanthobacteraceae; genus Pseudolabrys. Next base: position 4,427 of record JALHNV010000060.1, read on the forward strand.
AGCCTCTTTATTCGTGACCGCCCGCAGGCGATCCGGTCATCCCCTAAATGGTGATGACCGGCGCTTTTTCCCAATCGGGCGACGAGCGGACGCTTATTCCGCTTCCGCCGTCATCTGCTTGGCCTTGGCGACCCAGCTGTCGACGCGGCCCGGAAGACCGACTTCTTCGCCGACGTTATGCGCGGCCTTTTCGTTGAGTTCGGCCAGCTGCGAGTAGTGGAAGATGCCGAGATCGTTGAGCTGCTTCTCGATCGCCGGCGACACGCCGGGCAGCTTCTTGAGGTCGTCGGCGACGCCGCGCGGACCGGACAGCGGCTCGAAGCCGAGGTCGCTGATCGCCGGTGCGGTCGGCAGATCTTCCATCATCGGCTTCTCGGAGGCGCCGAGATCGACGCCCTGCGCGCCTTGCGAGCGCGAGATGCCGTCGATAGCAGCCTTGGCGATCAGGTCGCAGTACAGCGAGACGGCGCGGCTGGCGTCGTCATTGCCGGGCACCGCGTAGGTGATGCCGGCCGGATCGCAATTGGTGTCGACGATCGCCGCAACCGGAATGTTGAGCCGGCGCGCTTCCTTGATCGCGATGTCTTCCTTGTTGGTGTCGATGACAAAGATCATGTCCGGCACGCCGCCCATGTCCTTGATGCCGCCGAGCGAGCGGTCGAGCTTGTCGCGCTCGCGCTGCATCGTCAGGCGCTCTTTCTTGGTGTAGGCGCCGGCCTCGCCCGAGGCGAGCATCTCGTCGAGCTTGCGCAGCCGCGAGATCGAACCGGAGATGGTCTTCCAGTTGGTCAGCGTGCCGCCGAGCCAGCGCGAGTTGACGTAGTACTGCGCGCACTGCTTGGCCGCAGCGGCGATCGAATCCTGCGCCTGCCGCTTGGTGCCGACGAACAGGATGCGGCCACCTTTGGCGACGGTGTCGCTGACGGCCTGCAGCGCGCGGTGCAGCATCGGCACGGTCTGGGCCAGGTCGACGATGTGAATGTTGTTGCGGGTGCCGAAGATGTATTGACCCATCTTCGGGTTCCAGCGGTGGGCCTGATGGCCAAAGTGCACGCCAGCTTCGAGGAGCTGACGCATCGTGAAGTCAGGAATAGCCATATTCGTTCTCCGGTTTGATCCACCGCGGACGATGTGAGCCCCGTGAAGGGACCACCGGACGGCCTTTTTGACCCATTGTCGGGGCCTAAAGCCAAGCGTCCGCGTGAGTGATGCGCGGCTTATATAGGCGTGTTCCGGCGGAAGCAAGGACGGTATGGCCCTGGCAGCTCAACCGGCGCGGGGTTCCGGCTCCGCGGCGGACGCCGGTTCTGCGGCCGGCTCCGGCGCCTTGGCACCCCATAGCACCGCGACGCCGATGAGGGCGGCCAGCACCGAGGCGGCAAAAACAGCGATTTTGGCGGCGGCGAAGTCGGACGGCACCGGGAACGCCTGCCCGGCGATGAACAGCGACATGGTGAAACCGATGCCGGCCAGCGCCCCTGCCCCGGCCAGTTGACGCCACGAATATTCCTTCGGCTTTACCGCCAGCCCCGACCAGACCGCCAGCGCCGACGCCAGCACCAGACCGAGCGGCTTGCCGATGACCAGGCCGGCCATGATCGCCAGCATCAACTGCTCATGACCGTGGATCACGTCCATCGACATCGCCACCCCGGCATTGGCGAAGGCGAACAGCGGCAGCACGATGTAGCTCGACCGCGAGCCGGCGTGGCGCAGGAGACGGTCGGCGGGCGACTCCAGCCGGTCGTGGATGGCGTCGATGGCGCGCAGCGCCGGCACCGACGGGCCGTGCCGCAGGATCTCGCCGGAGTGCTTGGCCTCCGCCGCCATGATGGTGTTGGCCTGGATCATCAGCGCCCGGAGATTGGCCGGCGGCCGCGTCGGGATGAACAGCGCCAGCACGACGCCGGCCAGCGTGGCGTGCAGCCCGCCGGCATAGACGCAGGCCCAAAGCGCGACGCCGACCAAAATGTAGGGCGTGACGCTATAAACGCGCCAGCGGTTGAGCAGCGCCAGCAGCACCGTGACCCCCGCCGCCGCCGCGAGGTAACCGAGATGCAGTGCGCCCGAATAGAACGCGGCGACCACCAGAATGGCGCCGATGTCATCGACGATGGCCGCCGCGGTCAGGAAAATGCGCAGTTCGACCGGCACACGGCTGCCCATCATCACGATCAGCGCGACGGCGAAGGCGGTATCGGTCGCCATCGGAACGCCCCAGCCGTGCGTCCAGGGGCCCGGCGGGATCAGCAGAATGTACAGCAACGCCGGCACCACCATGCCGCCGATGGCGGCGGCAATCGGCAGCGCCGCCGAGCGCAGGCTGGCGAGATGGCCGACGGTGAACTCGCGCTTGATTTCGAGGCCGACCACCAGAAAAAAAATCGTCAGCAGCCCGTCATTGATCCAGTGCAGCAGCGACATCCGGAACGCCGCCGTGCCGAAGGTGATGCCGAAATATTCCTGCCAGAAGGCCTCGAATCCGGGACCCAGCGGAGAGTTCATCAACGCGACGGCGGCGACAGTGGCCAGCAGCAGCAGCACGCCGGCCGATGGCGCCCAGCCGGCGAAGTCGAGCGCCGCGGCGCGCACGCGATGGCCGAGCGTATTCAGCAGCGCGTCGGCAAACGAGCTTTCGTCCCAGGCGCCGTCGTAGCGGCGGTTGTTGATGAAGAAGGTCGGCGTGATCAGGACGCCGCTGGCGCGCGAACTCTGCACGTCGGCATCGACGCGCGCCTTGGCCCGGCGCGCCAGTTCGGTATCGCTGGCCAATTCGCTGAGCGGCACGCCAAGGTCCTGCGCGGCCTGACGCAGGTCGTCTTCGGTCAGCGTCTCCGAACGCGTCATCAGCAGAATATGCGCGGCCCAGAATTTGTCCGGGTCGTCGCAGCATTCCATCAACTCGGCGGCGCGGCGGGCAATGTCGCTGCCGGTCAGGGGCCGGTGGCGGAAGGCATAGAGCAGCCGCTCGCCGAGCCGGTCGCGCACATCGGCGATGCGTTCGTTGGCCGCGCGGCAATGCGGACAGGCATAGCTGCCATATTCGACCAGCGAGATCGGGGCTCTGGCGGGGCCGAGGACGTGATCGCGGGAGGGATCGACCGGCCGATCGAGCCGATGGTTGTAATCGACGTCCGACACGGAAACCTCTTTCCTCGCCCACGCGGCGCCGCACGATCGTCCCTGTATCGCGGAGGGCAGTGATAACCGCTAGCCCCATCGGCCGGGGCTTACAAGGCCTCGGCGCTCACAGCGCCTCGACCTGGACCACGCCGGGTACCGCCTTGATGGCACCCGCGATCTGCGGCGACACCTTGAAGCGGCCGGGCAGCTTCACTTCGACCTCGGCGCCGCGGCCGAGCATCAGCACCATGCTGACCTCGCCGTCGCCATTTGACCGGCTCTGGCCGATCGGCTCCAGCCGTTTGGCCACGCCTTCGATGGGCGCGCCGTCGCGCAGAAACACCCGCAGGCCCTTGTGGATGTTGGCCGCCGCCGCATCAAGCGGCTCAGCCGACTGGATGCGGGCGCGCACCTCGTCGCCCTGCACTTCCGCCGACAGCACCATCAATACCGCCGCGCCCGGCTCGAGCAGGTCGCGATACTCGGCCAACCCCTCGGAGAAAATCACCGCTTCGAAATGGCCGGTCGGATCGGACAGGCCGAAGATGCCCATCTTGTTGCCGGTCTTGGTGCGCCGCTCCTGGCGGGACACCACGGTGCCGGCGACCTTGCCCGCGGTGGCGCCGTTCTTCACTGCGCGGGCGAATTCGACCCACGGCTGCACCCGCAGCTTCTTCAGCACCGCGGCATAGTCGTCGAGCGGATGGCCCGACAGGAAGAAGCCGATGGCCTCGTATTCGCGGCGCAGCCGTTCCGACGGCAGCCACGGCTCGACCTGCGGCAGCACGATCGGCTCGGGCTTGCCACCGCCACCGAACAGTTCGCTCTGCCCGATCTCGGCGCCTTCGTGGGCGCGCTGGGCGCGGCCAAGCACCGTGTCCATGGCGGCGAAGACGCGCGACCGGTTGGTCTCGAAGCCGTCGAAGGCGCCGGCCGCGGCCAGGCTTTCCAGCACCCGCTTGTTGACGGCGCGCGGATTGATCCGCGTGGCGAAGTCGGCGAGGTCGTTGAATTTGCGCTCCTTGCGCGCGGTGACGATCGACTCGACCGCCTGGCGGCCGACGCCCTTCAGCGCCGCCAGCGCGTAGATGATGGTGTTGCCGTCGACCTCGAAGGCGATGTCGGAGCGGTTGATCGACGGCGGATCGAGCTTGATGCCGAGCCGGTCGGCTTCGGCACGGAATTCCGACAGCTTGTCGGTGTTGCCGGTATCGAGCGTCATGGTCGCGGCTAAAAACTCGACCGGATAATTCGCCTTCATGTAGGCGGTCTGGTAGGCGACCAGCGCATAGGCCGCGGCGTGGCTCTTGTTGAAGCCGTAATCGGCGAAGCGCTCGAGCAGTTCGAAGATCGATTCCGCCTGCGCTTTGTCGATGCCGTGTTTCATGCAGCCGGCGACGAAGATACTGCTCTGCTTCTGCATTTCCGAGCGGATCTTCTTGCCCATGGCGCGGCGCAGCAGGTCGGCGTCGCCGAGCGAATAGCCGGCGAGGATCTGCGCCGCCTGCATCACCTGTTCCTGGTAGACGATGACGCCGAAGGTCTCTTTCAGGATCGGCTCGAGCTTGGGATGGATGTATTCCGGCACTTCGAGGCCGTGCTTGCGGGCGCAATAGGTCGGGATGTTCGCCATCGGGCCCGGGCGATACAGCGCCACCAGCGCGATGATGTCCTCGAAACGGTCGGGCTTCATGTCCAAGAGCGCGCGGCGCATGCCGGCGCTTTCCAGCTGGAACACACCGACCGCTTCGGCCCGCGCCAGCAGGTCGTAGGTCTTGGCGTCGTCGAGCGGGATGGCCGCGAGATCGATGTCGATGCCGCGGCGCTTCACCAGCGCCACCGCGGTCTGCAAGACGGTCAGCGTCTTGAGGCCGAGGAAGTCGAACTTCACCAGCCCCGCCTGCTCGACCCATTTCATGTTGAACTGGGTCACCGGCATGTCCGACTTCGGATCGCGGTAGAGCGGCACCAGTTCGGACAGCGCGCGGTCGCCGATGACGATGCCGGCGGCGTGCGTCGAGGCGTGGCGGGTCAGGCCCTCGAGCTTGCGGGCGATGGCGAAGGCGCGCTTGACGGTCGGATCGCTGTCGGCCTCGGCCTGCAGTTTCGGCTCGCTCTCGATCGCCTGCGCCAGCGTCACCGGCGCGGCCGGGTTCTGCGGCACCAGCTTGCACAGCTTGTCGACCTGGCCATAGGGCATCTGCAGCACGCGGCCGACGTCGCGCAGCACGCCGCGCGCCTGCAGCGTACCGAAGGTGATGATCTGCGCCACCTGGTCGCGGCCGTAGCGCTCCTGCACGTAGCGGATCACCTCCTCGCGGCGGTCCTGGCAGAAGTCGATGTCGAAGTCGGGCATCGACACGCGCTCGGGATTGAGAAAGCGCTCGAACAACAGCCCGAAGCGGATCGGATCGAGGTCGGTGATGGTCAGCGCATAGGACACCAGCGAGCCTGCGCCCGAACCACGGCCGGGACCGACCGGAATGCCCTCTTTCTTGGCCCACTGGATGAAGTCGGCGACGATCAGGAAGTAGCCGGGGTACTTCATCTTGGCGATGACGTTCAGCTCGAATTCGAGCCGCGCGCGGTACTCGGCCTCGGTGAAGCCGTCGGCCACGCCGGCGCTGGCGAGCCGCGCCGTCAGCCCCGCCTCGGCGCGCTTGCGCAGTTCCTCGGCCTCGTCGACCACGCTGCCGCCCTCGCCCAGCGAAAAGCGCGGCAGAATCGGCTGGTGGGTGCGCGGCCGGAAGTGGCAGCGCTCGGCGATCTCGACGGTCGAGGCCAAGGCCTCCGGCAGATCGGCGAACAACGCGACCATTTCGGCGCGCGTCTTGAAGCGGTGCTCGACGGTGAGCTGGCGGCGGTCGCTCTGCGACACCACGCGGCCCTCGGCGATGCAGATCAGCGCGTCATGCGCCTCGTAATCGGCGGCATTGGCGAAATACGGCTCGTTGGTCGCGACCAGCGGGATGTTGCGGGTATAGGCGAGATCGATCAGCAGCGGCTCGCTGACGCGCTCGGCCGCGGTGCCGTGGCGCTGCAATTCCATGTAGAGCCGGTCGCCGAACAGCCGCTGCAGCGCCTCGAGCCGCGAACCGGCCAGGTGGCTCTGCCCGGCGGCGATGGCCGAATCGAGCGGCCCGCCCGGCCCGCCGGTCAGTGCGATGATGCCGTCGGTCTCGCCCTCCAGCCATTCCAGCTTGAGGCGCGGCGGCTCGTTGGCGGGGCTGTCGAGAAAGGCGCGCGAGTTGAGCCGCATCAGGCTGCGGTAGCCCTCGGGCCGCGCCGCCAGCAGCACGATGCGGGTGCGCTCGAACTGGTTGGCGATGCCGGTGCGGGCGCCGAGTTCGGTGTCGCCGAAATCGATCGCCAGCGCGCAGCCGACGATCGGCTGGATGCCGTAGCCGGCAAGTTTCTCCGAGAATTCCAGGCCACCGAACATATTGTCGGTGTCGGTGATGGCCAGAGCCGCCTGTTTGTCGGCCTTCGCCAGTTCGGCCAGGCGGGCGATGGTGATCGCGCCCTCCAGCAGCGAATAGGACGAATGGACGTGCAGATGCACGAAATCGAGCGCGGCCATGGCTGTCCGAAGGTTCCGGGTGATTCTGTAGCGCACCCAGAGTGCGGATGCGGCGCTTCCAAGTCCACCGCGCCGGCCGCCGCGGCCCGGCCTTTCCCCGCCATCCTCCGGCCGGGAAACCGGTTTTTGCGCGCCGCCCGGGCTAGAGGCTGCCCAGCACCTGCGACCAGATGAAGATCATGCCGACGAACAGCGACAACGAGGCCAAAGCGGCGGCTTCCTGCAGAACGGCTTTGAACATGTGCTCTCTCCCCAAGAACGTAGAGAGAACATAGTTCAGGTTTTGTTCTGGAGTCAAGAGCCGGTCAGCGCCGACGCAAGAATTCAGCCTTATTGAATGAAATCAAATAGTTCTCTGCCGAATTGCAAGTGAGGCGAGAGCCGCCGCCCTTACGGCAACTCCACCACCTTGCCCTCTTTCAGCGTCACCCGGCGGTCCATGCGCGCCGCCAGCTCCATGTTGTGGGTGGCGATGATGGTGGCCAGCCCCGAGGCCCGCACCAGCTGCATCAGCGCATTGAACACATGGTCGGCGGTGTGGACGTCGAGGTTGCCGGTCGGCTCGTCGGCCAGCAGCAGCCGCGGCGCATTGGCGACGGCGCGGGCAATCGCCACGCGCTGCTGCTCGCCGCCGGACAGTTCGGCCGGCCGGTGATGCAGGCGGCCGCTCAGGCCCAGATAGGCCAGAAGCTCCTCGCCGCGCTTGCGCGCCTCCGCCCGCGACAGGCCGCGGATCATCTGCGGCAGCAGCACATTCTCGATGGCCGTGAATTCCGGCAGCAAATGGTGCGACTGGTAGATGAAGCCGATCTCGTTGCGGCGGATCCGGGTGCGCTCCTGGTCGGGCAGGATCGCGGTGGCGCGGCCGTCGATATAGACCTCGCCGTGATCGGGGTGCTCGAGCAGCCCGGAGATATGCAGCAGCGTCGACTTGCCGGCGCCCGACGGCGCCACCAGCGCCACCGACTGCCCGGCCCAGATCGCCAGTTCCGCGCCGCTGAGGATATGCAGCGTCGCGTCGCCCTGCGTATAGGTGCGCTCGACCGCCTGCAGGTACAGGACCGGGATTTCCTGCTCGTCCTGCGCCGGCGCGACGTTTTCGGCCTGATCGACGTCACTCATACCGGAGGGCCTCCACCGGATCGAGGCGCGCGCCGCGCCAGGACGGATAGAGCGTCGCCAGCAGCGACAGCGTCAGCGCCATCACGACCACCGCGGTGGTTTCACCGGGATCCATCTGCGCCGGCAGCCGCGACAGGAAATACAGTTCCGGCGAGAACAGCTCGGTGCTGGTCATCCACGACAGAAACTGCCGGATGCTCTCGATATTGGAGCAGATCAGCACGCCGAGCAGGAACCCGAACAGCGTTCCGACCACGCCGATCGCCGCCCCCGTGATGAGGAACACGCGCATGATCGCGCCCTGGGTGGCGCCCATGGTGCGCAGGATCGCGATGTCCTTGCCCTTGTCCTTCACCAGCATGATCAGGCCGGAGACGATATTGAGTGCCGCCACCAGGATGATCAGCGTCAGGATCAGGAACATCACATTGCGCTCGACCTGCAGCGCGTTGAAGAAAGTCGCGTTGCGCTGCCGCCAGTCGATGATGAAGATCGGCCGCTGCGCCGCCTCCTGCGCCGCCGCGCGGTACGCGACGACCTTGTCGGGATCGTCGGTATAGACCTCAATGGCGGTGACGTCGCCGGCGCGGTTGAAATAGGCCTGCGCTTCGGGCAGCGGCATGAAGACGAAGGCGGCGTCGTACTCCGACATGCCGATCTCGAACACGGCGGCGATCCGGTAGATCTTGATGCGCGGCGTCGTGCCCATCGGCGTCACCGCGCCGCGCGGCGCCACCAGCGTGATGTTGTCGCCGGATTTCAGCGACAGCTGGTCGGCCAGCCGCCGGCCGATCACCACGCCCTGCCCCTCGTCGAAGCCGCCGAGCGAGCCCTGCTTGATGTTGTTGATGATCGACGGCAGGCCCTCGAGGTCCTTGAGCCGGATGCCGCGCACCAGCACGCCGCCGGCGTTGAACGGCGACGACGCCAGCGCCTGACCCTCGACGATCGGCGCCGCGAGCTTGACGCCGCGCACCGCCGCGAGCCGCGACGCCACCTCGTTCCAGTCCGTCAGCGGCTTTTCCAGCGGCTGAATCAGCAGATGGCCGTTGAGGCCGAGGATCTTGTCGAGCAGTTCCTTGCGAAAGCCGTTCATCACCGCCATGACGATGATCAGCGTGGCGACGCCGAGCATGATGCCGAGGAAGGAGAACCCGGCGATCACCGAGATGAATCCTTCCTTGCGCCGCGCCCGCAGGTAGCGCAGCGACAGCATCCACTCGAACGGCGAAAAGGGCCGCGTCCCGTTTGGCTCTGACATTGAGGTTATTGATTCCCGACTTTCCGATTCTCACACGATTCGGGCGGTTTCGTGCCCTGTATGCCGCGAAAGCCCTTGGAAGCACACAGGAAATGTTGGCTTGTCCCATGCGCCGGACCATGCGTCGCCGGTCGACTCTAGCCTTGTATCGCGGGGTTGGCGATCAAGGCGACATTCGCCGCAACATACACGAGGGCGCAGACGATCAGATTGTGCAGATCGTACCCGCGCGCAGCGTCGCGGTCGGCGGCGTCGAGCCTGCGGTCGGCGGCTGGTCAGCACCGTGACCGTCAAGATGAGAATCAGCGTGCCGATGTGAATGAGGTCGATCAGCGTCAGCCGTCGTCGCTGCCGAGTTCGGTACTGGCGACCCGCCTGTTGATCACGGTGGCAAACAGCGGGCCGGCGAGGAAACCGATGCGCGAGCCGAACGCGCTGGGTGAGTCGAGCAGGAACAGAAAACTCAGCAGCGCCTCCTGCGCCGGGTCTTCGGCGCGCCCGACATCGCGCAGCATCCGCGCCAGGCCGGCGATCAGCCGGGCCTGCTCGATGCGGAAGACGGTCTCGATCGTCTTGTGGGTGTCGGGGCTGGCCACGCACCCCGCTTAAAAAGAAGCGGGGTGCAAGGCAAGCGGCCCGGAACGGTTTAGCGGTCCTTGAGCTGGCCGCGCAGGCGCTCGTCGCGCTCGCGGATTTCCGGCGTCACCGCGTCGCCGAAATCGCTCATCTCGTAATACGGCCGGATTTCGATTTCGCTCGGGCCGAACATCGGATTCGGGCAGCGCTTCACCCACTCGACCGCCTCGGCCATGTCCTTGACCTGCCAGATCCAGTAGCCGGCGACGAGTTCCCGGGTCTCGGCAAAGGGACCATCGATGACAGTGCGCTTGGGGCCGTCGAAGGCCACGCGCTTGGCCTGGGACGAGGGCTTGAGGCCGTCCCCGTCCAGCAGGACGCCGGCATTCACCAGCTCTTCGTTGAACTTGCCCATGGCTTCGAACATTTCGGGCGGCGGCATCCGGCCGGCCTCGGAATCCTCGGTCGCCTTGACCAGAACCATGACACGCATCGTCGTTCTCCTTGGTTGCGGAGGCCGGGTTCGGCCTCATAACACCCCGACGAACGGGCCATGTCAGGATCGACAGGCCGGCGCGATTTCTTTTCGTCTCTTTTTTCGCCCGGGTTCCCGCCTAGCGCGTCAGCAGATCGAGCGCTGCCGCCGGGCTCATGAGTTCCTTGGAACCGGTCTTGCGGTTCTTCACCTCGACCTTGCCCTCGGCCAGGCCGCGCGGGCCGACCATGACCTGATAGGGGATGCCGATCAGATCGGCCGTGGCGAACTTGGCACCGGCGCCCTTGTCGGTGTCGTCGTAAAGCACGTCGATGCCCTTGGCGCCGAGGCCGCGGTACAGTTCCTCGCAGGCGGCGCCGGTCGCGGCGTCGCCCTGCTTGAGGTTGAGCACCGCGACCTGGAACGGCGCCACGGCCTCAGGCCAGATGATGCCGGCGTCGTCGTGCGAGGCTTCGATGATGGCGGCGACCAGCCGGCTCGGCCCGATGCCGTAGGAGCCCATGTGCACCGGAACGTCGCCGCCCTGCCCGGTGGCCACGATGGCCTTCATCGGTTCGGAATACTTGGTACCGAAATAGAAGATGTGGCCAACTTCAATGCCCCGCGCGGAAACCTGCTTGTCGGCCGGCACGGCGGCGAAGGCGGCGGCGTCGTGCATGTCGCTGGTGGCGGCGTACTGCGACGTCCAGGTGTCGAAGATCGTCTTCAGCGCCGCCCGGTCGTCGAAGTCGACGTCTTCCGGCGGCGTGGCGCGGTCGAGGAAATCCTTGTGGCAGAACACCTCGGACTCGCCGGTGTCGGCGAGGATGATGAATTCGTGGCTGAGATTGCCGCCGATCGGTCCGGTATCCGCGCGCATTGGGATTGATTTCAATCCCAATCGGGCGAAGGTGCGCAAATAGGCGACGAACATCTTGTTGTAGGAGTGCTCGGCGCCGGCCTGATCGACGTCGAACGAATAGGCGTCCTTCATCAGGAATTCGCGGCCGCGCATCAGGCCGAAACGCGGGCGCACCTCGTCGCGGAACTTCCACTGGATGTGATAGAGGTTGAGCGGCAGGTCCTTGTACGACCTGACATAGGCGCGGAATATCTCGGTGATCATTTCCTCGTTGGTCGGCCCGAACAGCATGTCGCGCTCGTGCCGGTCCTTGATGCGCAGCATCTCCTTGCCATAGGCGTCGTAGCGGCCGCTCTCGCGCCACAGGTCGGCCGGCTGCATGGTCGGCATCAGCAGTTCGATGGCGCCGGAGCGGTTCTGCTCCTCGCGCACGATGGCGCAGATCTTGTTCAGCACCCGCAGGCCCAGCGGCAGGAAGGCGTAAATGCCGGCAGCTTCCTGGCGCATCATGCCGGCGCGCAGCATCAGTCGATGCGACACGATTTCCGCCTCGCGGGGCGGCTCTTTCAGGATCGGCATGAAATAGCGGGACAGGCGCATGGCGGGCATCTCGGAATCGGCTGGAAGGAAACGGGCCGCCCTGTGAAAGCGGATCGGCCGCAAAAACACAAGGGCGAGGAAATCGGCCGCCCGGGCCTATTCCCTCCCTGAAAATCCCGTTATAGCGTCCCCGGCTGAAAGGCTTGGGGCTGATGGCGGCGATCGGCAGATTTGCAACGGGGTATGTGGCGATCCTGGTGATCGCCCTCTACACCGTGCTGTCCGGCATGGCGGCCCCGATGGCGGCAGGATCGAACGGCGATACGCTGGCAGTGATCTGCTCCGGCGCCGTCGTCAACCATGCCGGCGACCCGTCGACACCGTCGCCCACGCCGGGCACGGCCTGCGACCACTGCACGCTCTGCAGCGCCACGCCGCCGCCCGCGGCCACCCTCGACAACATCCTCGCCGGCCAGTTGACGCCGGTGAAGCTGCTCCGTGTCGCGACGCCGGCGCCGGCCGTGCCGCGCGCCGACGCCGCCGCCAATCCAAGGCAACCCCAGGGTCCTCCGTCCAACGCGTGATCGCTCGCGGCCTCTCCGGCCGCGTCATCGCTCATCGCTCTTGGAAGGACTGAGGACTATGTCTTGCCTGTCTCTGCTCGGCTGCGTGTCGCTGTGCACGCTCGCCTTTGCGTCATCTGCTCTCGCCCAAACACCGATCCCGCTGCCGGCCATCGACGTGACGTCGCAGGCGGGCGGCTCGCTCGTCAGCCCGAATACCGCAACCGCGCGTCGGGACATCGAACGCACCCCCGGTGCGGTCGAGGTCGTGCCCGATACGGCGTTCAAGAATGGTCCCGCCCAGACCATCAAGGACATGCTCGACTGGGTGCCGGGCGTCTTTGCGCAACCCAAATGGGGTGACGACACCCGCCTCTCCATTCGCGGATCGGGACTGTCGCGCAATTTCCACCTGCGCAGCATCCAGCTCTATATGGACGGCATCCCCATCAACACGGCCGATGGCTACGGCGACTTCCAGGAGATCGACCCGACCGCCTACCGCTATGTCGAGGTTTACAAGGGGGCCAATGCGTTGCGCTTCGGCGCCAATTCGCTCGGCGGCGCCATCAATTTCGTCATGCCGACCGGCCGCGATGCCTCGTTGTTCGACGGCCGTGTCGATGCCGGCAGATTCGGCTACGCCAAAACGCAAGCCAGCACCGGCGGCGCACGCGGTCCTTTCGACTATTTCGTCACCGCGTCGGCGCAACGCGCCGACGGGTTCCGCGACCACAGCGACGGGCAGGCCCTCCGCGGCAGCGCCAACGTCGGCTACCAGTTCTCGCCGGACGCCGAGACGCGCTTCTACCTCAACGCCAACACGGTTCGGCAGCGCATTCCCGGCGCGGTCACCAAGTCGTCGGCGCTGAATGCGCCGGAGACGGCCGCGGCGGGCAATGTCACGGGGGATTGGCAGCGCAACATCGACACGCTGCGTGTCGCCAACAAGACGACGCTGCGCTTCGGGCCGACCACGGTCGATGTCGGCGTGTTCGCAGTCGACCGCCATTTGATGCATCCGATCTTCCAGTGGCTCGACTATCGCTACCAGGACTATGGCGCGTTCGCCCGCGCCACCGACGACCGGCTCATCGGCGGCTTTCGCAACCGCCTGATCGCCGGCGTCAACCTGCACAACGGCACCGTCGACAACCAGCAGTTCACGAATCTTCCGGGCGCCATGAAGGGCGCGCTGCAGTCGTCGTCGCTCGACACCTCGCGCAATCTCTCGGCCTACCTGGAAGACTCGTTCTTCTTCCTGCCGAACGTTGCGGTCGTCGCCGGCACGCAGTTCCTGCATGCGACGCGCGACCGCCGCGACCGTTTCCTGGCAAACGGCGATCAGTCGGGGCGCGCCAGCTTCGATATCTGGAGCCCGAAGATCGGCCTTCTGTGGGATGTCGATCCGGGCTGGCAGGTGTTCGGCAACATCTCGCGCAGCGCCGAGGTGCCGAGCTTCGGCGAAAACACCTTCGCCAACGTGGCGTTGTCGAGCCTGCAGGCGCAGACCGCCACCACCTATGAGATCGGCACGCGCGGCCGCCGGTCCGATGTGACCTGGGACCTTGCCGTCTACCGCGCCGAGATCAGGAATGAACTGCAATGCCTGACGGCGCCGGCAACGCCGGGCGCTTGTAACGTGACCAATGCCGACCGCACCGTGCATCAGGGCATCGAAGCCGGGCTCGGCGTCGCCTTCCTGGAGGCACTCTTCGCCGCGCAGGACCGCGTCTGGTTCAACCTCGCCTACACGTACAACGACTTCTTCTTCGACGGTGACGCCCGCTACGGCAACAACAAGCTGCCCGGCGCGCCGCCGCACAGCATCCGGGCGGAAGTCCTCTACAAGCACGAGAACGGCTTCTACGCGGGGCCGAATATCGAGTGGGTGCCGCAGGCCTACTTCGTCGACAACGCCAACCAGGTATCGACCGACCCCTACGCGTTGCTGAACTTCAAGATCGGTTACGACCGGGGTACCGGTTGGTCCGGCTATATCGAAGCCCGCAACCTGCTCGACACCCGCTACATCGCCAGCACGAGCATCGCCGAAACCGCCAACGCGGCCTCGGCGCTGTTCGAGCCCGGTACCGGGCGGGCGATCTACGGCGGCCTGCGCTACCGGATGTGAGCGTGCGCGAGCGTGACCATCAACACCGATCCGGTCGCGGTTCCGCGACCGGACAAAGTCAGTTCACACAAGGAGACGTCACATGATGCGTAACACTCTCCCCGCCGCCGCCGCTTCCGTCGCCGCCGTGCTGTCGCTGGCATGGCCGTCCGGCGCCAGCGCCCACGTCACGCTGGAGCAGCGCGAGGCGTCCGTCGGCTCGTTCTACAAGGCGGTGCTGCGCGTGCCGCACGGCTGCGAAGGCTCCGCCACCACGCGCCTGCGCGTGCAGATCCCGGAAGGCGTCATCTCGGTCAAGCCGATGGTCAAGCCCGGCTGGACGCTGGAGGTCAAGCGCGGCGCCTATGCCAGATCCTACAGCTTCCTGCACGGCGCCAAGTTCAGCGAAGGCCCGAAGGAAGTCATCTGGTCGGGCGGCAATTTGCCGGACGCCTTCTACGACGAGTTCGTGCTCACCACCTTCATTGCCGGTGAATTGCCCGCCGGCGGCAACCTGTACTTCCCGGTGGTGCAGGAATGCGAGAAGGGCGTGAACAACTGGGTCGAGGTACCCTCGGCCGACAAGCCCGCCGACAGTCTCGGCAGCCCCGCGGCGGTGCTGAAGTTGTTGCCGAAAGCGAAAAGGCACGGCGAATGACGCTGCACCGCAACGCCTTCAACGCCGCACGGCGGCATATCCTCGCCGGTGTGGTCGCGGCGGCCGTGCTGTCGCCGATGGCGGCATTTGCCCATGCCCACCTCGACCGCTCGACGCCGGCCGCCGGCAGCACAGGGCCGGCACCGACCGAGGTCACGCTGTGGTTCACCGAGGCGCTCGAGCCAAAGTTCAGCACCATCGAGGTCCGCGACGCCAAAGGCGTGGCGGTGCACACCGGGAAAGCCACGCCGGGACCGGACAACACGGCGGAGCTGCGCGTCGCGGTTCATCCGCTGCCGCCCGGACGCTACCAGGTGATCTGGCGCATCCTGTCGGTCGACACCCACCGCACCAGCGGTGAGTTCGCTTTCACCGTGGCACCGTGACGAGGGCGGGCGCGTGATCGATCCCCTGGTCCTGTTGCGCGCCGTCCATTTCGCGGCGACCGTGGTGGCGGTCGGCAGCATCGTCTTCCAGGCTTTGGTGCTGGACGCAGGCGGACGCACCGCCGAGGCCGGCATCGGCATCCTGCGGCGGCGCCTGAAGGCGATGACAGGAATCGCGCTTGGGGTCGCGCTGCTGTCCGGCTTCGGCTGGCTGGCGCTGCTCGGCGCCGCCATTCTCGACCAGCCGGTCGCCGCGGCGCTGCGCAGCGGCGATCTGTGGACCGTGCTGACCGGGACCCGCTTCGGCCTGGTGACCATGGTTCGCGCCGGCTTGGCGCTGGCGCTCATCGGGCTGCTGGTCTGGCCGGGGACGCTGCCGCTGCAACTGGCCGCGGCGGCGGCCTTCGCCGCCCTTCCGGCGCTGACCGGACACGCCGGCGCGTCGCCGGGCCTGGCCGGCCGGGTCCATATGGCATCTGACATGATCCACCTGGTGTCGGCCTGCGCCTGGGTCGGCGCCCTGCCCGGGCTCATTCTGGTGCTCGGCCGCGGCGGCGATGCCGCCTTCATCGGCACCGTGGTGCGACGGTTTTCGCTGCTCGGCATCGTCAGCGTGGCGGCGCTCACCGCCAGCGGCGTGATCAACAGCTGGCAGCTGTTGTCCGGTCCCGGCGACCTGATCGCGACACCCTATGGCCAGGCGCTGTCAGTCAAGATCGCCCTGTTCCTGATCATGGTCGCGATCGCCGCGATCAACCGGTTCCGGCTGACGCCACGTCTGCCCGCGACCGCCGGTGCTCTCCGCCGCAACAGCATGGCGGAGGCAGCGCTGGGATTGGCCGTACTTCTGGTGGTCGGCTTTCTGGGAACTTTGCCGCCCGCCGCGCATCGCCATCCCGACACAGCCGAGACGGCCTACGGCACGGCGGGCGCGCACAGCCACAGCGACGCCGACCATCGGTAATCGCGCGCAGCGCTGCGTGAAATTTTCGCCCATACCGCGAATTTGGTCCCTCTTTCGCGGCTGGGGAGATGCCACGACTACAATCCACAGGTCAGAAAATGGGCAATCGGAATGTTCCTGTCGTCTATCGACGATCGACGCTTAATAACGACGCAGGTTTCAATCGACCGGGTCCGATTGTGATCGTGCAATGCGGAAAAACGAAATATTTTTCGGTTTTTGATGACAGCCACGAAATCTTCGGCTACCCTTACTAGGCCGTGTGATTGGGGATTCCGGCACGTAAGACCGGTTCCTGGCGTGCGGTCCAAGTCTTGGGAGGGAAGCAGTCCTGGCGCGGCGACGCAGCCGCCTCGATAAAACAAAACAACAATCGAGGTTCGGGACTATAAGAAGCAAATGAGCAGGGCACCGTGCCCTGCTCTTTTTTTTGGCCCGTGCTGCCACGCAATTAGCCGCTGTCGCGCGACGCCATCTCAGCGTTGCGGCGGTCCGGAAATGCGCATCAGGAATTCGTACGGGATTATTCCCGACGTATAGATGGCATAGAAAAGCGCGAACACGACGCCGGCGACCAGCGTCGTCCAGATCAGCTTGCGGCCCAGCAGGTGTGTCATCGGCGCGCCGGGATCGCTGCCGGGCACAACATCGCCGCCCTCTTCCTGGCTGCGCACGCCCCACGGCAGCACCGCGAACAGCGTCAGCCACCAGATCAGAAAATAAATCGCGAAATAAGTGGTGACGGCCATCGGGTTTCCTTGCGCAGGATCGTGTCCGAAAAACGGTATCCGCTCTCGGCGTGCGGCGCGCCTATTCCTGCTCGAGTTCGACCAGGGTGCCGCAGAAATCCTTGGGATGAAGGAACAGCACCGGCTTGTCATGGGCGCCGATCTTCGGTTCGCCGTCGCCGAGCACGCGCGCGCCTTGCGCCTTCAAGGTATCGCGTGCGGCGCGGATGTCCTCGACCTCGTAACAGACGTGGTGGATGCCGCCGTCCGGGTTCTTGTCGAGAAACTTGTTTATAGGCGACCCCTCGCCCAGCGGCTCGAGCAACTCGATCTTGGTGTTGGGCAGCGTGATGAACACGGTCGAGACGCCGTGGTCGGGCTGCGCGACTTTCGCCGATACCTCGGCGCCGAGCGTGTCGCTGTAGACCTTCGTGGCCTTGGCGATGTCGCGCACCGCGATGGCGACGTGGTTGAGACGACCGATCATGACCTTCCCCTGAAAATAGCGCTGCCCGGCTGATCCATCATACCGTCAGGACGTGGACATAGCACATCGGCTTTTTGCCCCAGCGGTCATTGACCGCGGCGCGCACCGCCCGCCGCACCGATTCAGCGACCGCATCGGGATCGGCGCGGCGCTTGCGCGGCAGCGAGCCGAACACCTCCATCACCACGTCGTAGACCGTGTCGTAGAACAGCGCGCCGTCGCGGTCGCGTTCCGGCACGCCGATCAGATCCACCGACGGCAGGTCGACCATCTCGCCTTTGGCCGACAGTGCAAACGCGACCGACACGGCGCCGGCAAAGCTCAGCCGCTTGCGGTCGGCCACCGTGCGCTGGTCGGACTCGACCATGATGCGGCCGTCTTTGTACATGCGGCCGGCCGGCAATTCGTCGATGATCCGGGCATTGCCCTGCACCAGCCGCACCAGATCGCCGTTGCGGACCTGCACCACCTCGGGCACGCCCAGCTTGCGCGCCAGCTTGGCGTGCTCCGACAGATGCAGGGATTCGCCGTGCACCGGGATCAGGATCTTCGGCTTGACCCAGCCGATCAGTTCGGCGACTTCGTCGCGGCGCGGATGCCCCGATACGTGCACCAGATGGGTGCGGTCGGTGATCACCTCCATGCCCTGGTCGATCAGGCCGTTGATGATGCGGTTGACCGCTTTCTCGTTGCCCGGAATGGTGCGGGCGGAGAAGATGACAAGATCGCCGCGCGACAACGTCACGTCGGGATGCTGATCCTCGGCGATGCGCGACAGCGCGGCGCGCGGCTCTCCCTGGCTGCCGGTACAGATCGCCACCACCTTGTTCGGCGGCAGGTAGCCGTAGGCCTCGGTCGAACGGAAATCCGGCAGTCCGTCGAGATAACCGAGTTCGCGCGCGATCTGCACCGTGCGGTCCATGGCGCGCCCGACCACGACCACTTCACGGTCCGCCGCCCGCGCCGCCTCGGCCACGGTGCGCAACCGCGCCACGTTCGAGGCAAAGGTCGTCACCGCGACGCGGCCGCGCGCCGACTTGACCAGATCGGTGATCACCTTGCCGACGTCGGCCTCCGACGGCGAACGGCCCTCGCGCACGGCATTTGTGGAGTCGCCGACCAGCGCCAGACAGCCCTCCTCGCCCAGCGCCCGCAGCTTCTTCTCGTCGGTGACGTCGCCCAGCACCGGGGTCGGATCGAGCTTCCAGTCGCCGGTATGCAGCACGGTGCCGCTCGGCGTGCGGATGATCAGCGCGTTGGATTCCGGAATCGAATGCGCCATCGACACCAGTTCGACATCGAAGGGCCCGACCTTGAAGCGGCTCCCGAGCTGCACGATGGTCACCGGGATTTCCGGCGCACCCGGCTCGCCCATGCGCTTGGCCGCCAGCATCGCCGCGGTGAAGGGCGTCGCGAACACCGGAATCTTCAGCCGCGGCCACAGGTCGACCAGCGCGCCGTAATGATCCTCATGCGCGTGGGTCAGAATGAGGCCGGCCAGGTTCTTCCGTTCCGACACCAGATGCCGGATGTCCGGGAAGATCATGTCGACGCCGGGCAGGCTTTCCTCGTTGCCGAACGACACGCCGAGGTCGACCGCCAGCCAGGCGCGATTGCGGCCACTGCCCAGTCCGTAAACCGAAAGGTTCATGCCGATTTCGCCGACGCCGCCGAGCGGCGCGAAGACGAGGTCCTGTTGCGGTTGGTTCATGGTCAATGTCCTATCGAAAATATTTCACCGGCGGTCACGGCGGTCACGCCGTTCGCCTGTTGCAACAAGAGCCGGCCGTCGTCGTCGAGACCGCGAAAGCGGCCGCTCAATTCGTGGTCAGGGAGGCGCACCCGGATGTCCTCGCCGAGGCCCGCGGCGCGCTTCAGCCAGTCGGCGCGAATGCCGGCAAAGCCGTCGCCGCGCTGCCACTGCGACAGCCGCCGCTGCATGGCGACGGACAGCGCCGCCAGAAGCTGTGCCGGAGTGACCAGCGCACCGGCCGTCGCAAGATCGGTCGCCGGGTACGGTGTGTCGTCGGGATGGCTGGCACAGTTGACGCCGATGCCGATACAGACCGCGAAAGACGGGACGGCCTCTCCCTCGATCAGAATGCCGGCGAGCTTGGCGCCGCCGAGCAGCAGATCGTTAGGCCATTTGACCTTGAGCAGCGGCCCGACCTGCGGCGCGCTTTCGGCAACCGCGTCATGCACGGCCAAGGCCGCGACAAACGCCAGTTGCGATGCGGATGCGGGCAGCGACGGATCGGTCAGCAGCAGCGTGGCGGCGACATTGCCCGACCCCGAGACCCAGGCGCTGCCGCGGCGGCCACGCCCGGCACTCTGGCGCTCTGCGCTGATCCACAACGGACCGCGCTCACCGGCACGCGCACGCGCCAGCGCCTCGGCATTGGTGGAGCCGAGCGTCTCGTACGATATGTGCCGGACCCCCGCCAGGTCCGTGGCTTCGCGGTGCATTCAATGCAGCAGCGCCGGCGGTCTTAAAGACCGCGGCGCGCTCGAAACTAGAACAGCGACTTCGCCGCCGCCGTCGCCGCGCCTAGCAGCGGTCCCGGATAGGCGAAGAACAGAAGGTTGGCCAATCCGGTCACGCCGAGCACCACCCGCAGCAGCGGCGGCATCGACTGGAACGGTTTGGCGGCGGCGTCGAAATACATGATCTTGACGATGGTCAGGTAGTAATAGGCGCCGACCACGCTGGCCAGGACGCCGATCACGGCCAGCACGTAAAGTCCGGCCTCGATCGCGGCGAGGAAGACGTAGAACTTGGCGAAGAAGCCGGCCAGCGGCGGAATGCCGGCGAGCGAGAACAGCAGCATCGCCAGGAAGAACGCCATGGTCGGATGGGTGCGGGCGAGGCCCGACAGGTCGCTGATATTCTCGACCATGCCGCCGTCGCGGCGCATCGACAGAACGCAGGCGAAGGTACCCAGCGTCATCACCACATAGATGGTCATGTAGACCAGCACGCCCTGCACGCCGTCGGCGGTGCCGGCGGCCAGCCCCACGAGCGCAAAGCCCATATGGCCGATCGACGAATAGGCCAGCAGCCGCTTGATGTTCTTCTGGCCGATGGCGGCGAAGGCGCCGAGCACCATCGAGGCGATCGAGACGAACACCACGATCTGCTGCCACTGATCGGCGATGCCGGGAAAGGCGACGATCGAGGCGCGGACGAACATGGCGATACCGGCAACCTTCGGCGCGGCGGCGAAGAAGGCCGTGACCGGCGTCGGCGCGCCCTCGTAGACGTCCGGCGTCCACATGTGGAACGGCACCGCCGAAACCTTGAAGCAGAAGCCGACGAACAGGAACACCAGGCCGAACACCAGCCCGATGCTGGCGCCGCCCTGCGTCGCCTTGGCGATGCCGGCGAACTCGACGGTGCCGGTGAAGCCATAGATGAGCGAGGCACCGTACAGCAGCATGCCGGACGACAGCGCGCCGAGGACGAAATACTTGAGGCCGGCTTCGGTCGATTTGACGCTGTCGCGGTTCGACGCCGCCACCACGTAAAGCGGCAGGCTCATCAGCTCGAGCCCGAGATAGAGCGCGATCAGGTCGTTGGCCGAGATCAGCAGCATCATGCCGAGCGTGGCCAGCAGGATCAGCACGCCATATTCGAATTTCTGCTGCCGTTCCTGCGTCAGGTAATTCATCGACAGCAGCAGCGCGCCGCCGGAGCCCGCCAGCGTCAGGAATTTCAAAAAGCGGGCAAAGTCGTCGACCACGAAGCTGCCGCCGAACAGGACAAAGCGGCCGGCCGGCAGCGACAGCAGGAAGCCTGCGGTGATGGCGATGAGCGCAATGCACCAGCCGTTGACCGTCGCCGACGAACGCTCGCCGGAGAAGGCGCCGACCATCAGCATCAGCATGGCGCCGAGCGCCAGCACGATTTCCGGCAGGATCGGCAGCAGGTCTTGAATCGCCGGGTTCGTCATGGCACCGCCCTCCCCGTGCCGCCCGGTGGCGCGGCTGTAACGGCGGTCTTGGTCGTGCCGATCGCCCGGTTGTAGTTGTCGAGAAGATTGGCGACCGAGGCCGACGACATGTCCAATACCGGCTTCGGCCAGACGCCGAACAGAATGGTCAGCGCCACCAGCGGGGCGAAGATCAAGCCCTCGCGCCAGCCGATGTCACGGATGCCGGCCATGCTCGGCCGCAGCGCGCCGAACACCATCTTGCGGTACAGCCACAGCGCATAGCCGGCCGAAAGGATGACGCCGAGGGTCGCCAGCGAGCCGACGATGACGTTGGCCTTGAAGGCGCCGATCAGCGCCAGGA
>JALHNV010000061.1 GCA_022843325.1 Pseudolabrys sp.
GACCGGCTGGCCCGGCATTACGGCTATGCCGCGCAGGCCAAAGGCCGCGATCACGCGCCGATGCGGACGTGGCTGGCCGAGGATGCGGCGTTCCGCGTCGAGTGATTACGCCGCCGCCAGCGCGGCGTTGGCTTCGGCCCGGATGCGCTCGACCATCGAGCGCAGGCCGTTCGAGCGTTGCGGGGTCAGCTTGTCGCGCAGGCCGATGCGGTCGAACAGTTCCAGCGCATCGGTGGCGAGGATGTCGCGGGCCGCCTTGCCGGAATAAAGCGCCATCAGGACGGCGACCAGCCCGCGCACGATATGCGCGTCGCTGTCCCCCTCGAAGCGCAGCACCGGCCCGCCGCTGGCGGCCGGTTCGACATGCGTCACCAACCAGACCTGGCTGGCGCAACCCTGCACCTTGTTGGCATCGGTGTGGTTGCTCTCGGCCATCGGCGGCAGGGTCCGGCCCAGCTCGATCAGATAGCGATAGCGGTCGTCCCACTCATCGAGCAGGGCAAAATTCTCAACAATGTCGTCGATGGCGGTCATGGCCCGGATATACAGGCTATCGCGTCCAAGCGGCCAAAAAAATAGGGCGGGATATGCCCCGCCCTGACTGGCTTTTTGTGCCGTTCAGACCGACGGCCGGCCCGCGCGGGCCTCGCGCCGCGGCGGCAGCGGCACGGGGCCGTGCCAGTTCGGCGCCATGTCGGCCGCGGTCAGTGTGCCATTCAGCGTGCCGTGCGACGCCTGCGGCAGGCCGACGCCACCGGTCGTCACCGGCACCACCTTGGCGGCCGGCTTGTCGGCCGTCGACGGCTTGTCGGCGAGCTTGGCGCTGATGAACTCATAAAGTGTGCGGGCCCCGGCTTCGGCCTTGTGGCCGAGCGCGACCGCCACCTTGCCACCGGCTTCGCAAGCATCCGGCTGACGCTCGCAGAAGCCGCGTACGTCGGACATCGCCGCGCCGGCCACCGTCACGGCCTGCATCGCGTCGATCTGTCCGTCCGGTGCGTTCGACGGCGCACCGCTCGGAAGCAGCACGCAGACCACGCCCAGCCAGAAGCCCATTCGCAAGAGAAAGAACATGACGCCACCCATTGTCCCCGACGGCTTTCTGCCGCCTTTGAACTAAAAGTAACAGACACCTTTGAAGCTGTCGTTGGCTTTGAAGCGACGTTTTTGGGCAAAATCGACGCGTATTCGACGAGAATTCGATTCAAATTTGAAACAAATGCATTTGATTAAAATTGTAACGATCGCCGAACCGCGCATGCAGCCATGGGAGTTCCGCGCGGTCGCCGTATGGTTACCGTAGCGGTAATAATTCGGCCGATCTTTCGCTGTGCGCGTTTACGGCAACCGAAATTTCACCATGCGCGGCGAATGCGCGCCGCTCGGGCGTGCGAATGCCCGTCCCGCTCGAACCGGATGATCCGCAACAGCCCACCCTTAGCGTTCGCTTAAGCCGGCCGCGCCTAAGTTAGGCGACGAAAAAAGGGGCGCGTCTCAACAGACGTGGACAGGGACCGTGAGATTCCTCACGCCAGTGTGGAACTACGTCGATACGTTGGTGCATCCGGCGGCGCAGCTTGACGCGTTGACCGCGGCGCGCCACCGCGCCTTCATTTCACCGCGCCTGCTCGGCAGCATTGCCGCGCTGGCGAGCTTCCCCGTCTACATCGCCTTTCGCGGCGTGCCGAGCGTGCTCGAAGTCGGCATGTTCGGCTGGCTGGCGGCGCCGATCCTGATTGCCTATTTTCTGTCGCGCACCGGCCGCTACGAGAGCGCTCATGTGCTGTCATCGCTGGCGCTCACCGGCCTGGTGGCCGTGGTGGCGCTGTTCACCGGCGGCATCGGATCGTTTGCCGCGATCTGGCTGGTGATCGTTCCCCTGGAAGCCGCATTATCGGCCTCGCGGCGGGTGGTGGCGCTGGCTTCGACCTTCGCGCTCGTGGCCGCCGGCATTCTGATGGTGCTCAGCGCCGGCGAACTGCTGCCGCCGCCGGCGACGGGCGCCAACGAGCATGGCGCACTGGCCGCGCTCGGCATTATCTCGGCGGCTCTTTATGCTACCGGGCTGGCGCTCGGCGCCGAGTCGCTGGCACGCACCAGCTTCTGGCTACTCTATGCCGAGGAGGACCGTTACCGGCTTCTCGCACGCAACATGACCGACGTCATCACCCGGCACGGGCGCAACGGCGCGGTGCTGTTCGTCTCGCCGGCGGCGGAAACGTTGTTCGGCGTTCGCCCTGGCGAATTGTCGGGCCACGGTCTGTTCGATCGCGTGCACGTCGCCGACCGCCCGGCCTATCTGACGGCGCTTGCCGACTCTGCGGCGCTGGGCGACGTGCGCTCCGTCGAATTCCGCATCCGCCGCGGTGACACCGACGACTCCGCCGGACATTTCCTCTGGGTCGAGATGCGCTGCCGACCGCTGGATCTTACCACTGAGACGCCGGAAAGCGCCGAGCGCGAAGTGGTCGCGGTGTTGCGCGACGTCAGCGAGCGCAAGGCGCAGGAACTGGCGCTGGAAGACGCGCGATCTGAATCCGAGCGTGCCAACGCCGCCAAGAGCCGGTTCCTTGCCACCATGAGCCACGAGCTGCGCACGCCGCTCAATGCGATTATCGGTTTTTCGGAAATGCTGGCTGACGAGTCGCTGGTGTTCGACGCCGCGCGCAAACGCGAATACGCCAAGCTGATCAACGAATCCGGTCACCATCTGTTGTCGGTGGTCAACGGCATCCTCGACATGTCGAAAATGGAAACCGGCAATTTCCAGATTACGCCGGAGCCGTTTACGCCGGCGCCGGCCATCGTCAGCTGCTGCGATCTGCTGGCGTTGAAGGCGCGCGACGCCGGCGTCGAAATCAAGACCCGCATCCCGGCGACTTTGCCGGAGATCGTGGCCGACCGCCGCGCCGTCAGCCAGATACTCATCAACCTGGTATCCAACGCCATCAAGTTCACGCCGCGCGGCGGCAAGATCACCGTCAGCGCATTGTGCGACGGTCCGAAATTCGCGCTCACGGTGGAGGATACCGGCTGCGGCATCGGCGAGAGCGACCTGCCGCGCGTCGGCGAGGCGTTCTTCCAGGCGCGCGCCTCCTACGATCGCAAGCATGATGGCTCGGGCCTCGGCCTGTCGATCGTCAAGGGTCTGGCGAGGCTGCACGGCGGCGACGTTGACATCCGCAGCCGGCTGGGTGAGGGGACGCGTGTGACCGTTCGCATCCCGATCAATTGCGAAGGCAGTCGTCCGGCGTCCGATCCGATCCGCCTTGTGACCGAGCGGGCCGGCGAATTGGCGGCGGTTGCCAAAATCCGGAAGAAGAAAATTGCGTAAAAGAAGTCAGCGTCAGGAAGCCGAACGGTTCGAACGAAGCAACCGCGTGGTGGTGGCGATCAGCCATCACCGCGGTGAATTCGTCGGCATCGTCATGGCGACGGTCGCGACCTTCGCGATCTTCATCAACGCGTTGTTCCTGCAAAACGGCCCGCATCCGGCGCCGATCTTCGCGTCCCGGCCAGCCGTGAAGATCGACGTGCCGGTCCCGCGCGCGATGCAGCAGCCGCAGCCGCAGCCTCAGTTGCAGCCGCAGCTTCTGGCGCCGCCGGCGACAACGGCACCGGAAACGGTGGCACCAAGCCGCCCGCAACTGATCGCCGACATCCAGCGCGAACTGCAGCGCCGCGGCTTCTACGACGGCGCGCTGGACGGCATCTGGGGCGCGCGCACCGACGCGGCCACGCGGGACTTCCTGCAGGCGGCCAACACGAAGATGAGCCCCGACGCCAGCGAAGCGCTGCTGCGCCTGATCGCGGGCTCCAATGTGAAGGCACCGCGGCCGGGCGCGCCGGTGCGCAATGATCCGATCGCCGAACTGATCGCGCCCTCGAAACGTATCCTTGCGATCCAGCGCGCGCTGGCCGATTTCGGCTACGGCCAGATCAAACCGACCGGCGTCTACGATCCGGAAACCCGCGCCGCCATCGAGAAATTCGAGCGCGATCGCCGGCTGCCGGTGACCGGGCAGATCAACGACACCTTCGTGCGGGATCTGGCGGCGATGACCGGACGGCCGCTGGAGTAAACGCCGCGCGCGCGTGGTAGAGTTTTCCGATGCGCTTGAAATCCGGAATCTGGGTGGCGGCCTATGTGCGGCGCTGCCACATCGAAGGTGCTTTCGCCGCGGTGCGCCGGCGTGGCGCGGAGGAAGCCGGCGCTGTCTATCTCAAGATCAGCCGTCTCGACGGCACCGCCACGCTCTATGGCCCGGCGCCACAGGCGGTGTTCGACGACGCGCAGCCGGTGAGCCGGCTGTTCACCATCGTGCTCGGCCGCGACGGCCCGGTACCGGAGGCCGACGTCGAGGCGCGGCTGACGCGCGAGATCGGCTTCGACCCGGACATCTGGATCGTCGAAGTTGAGGACCGTGAAGGCCGGGCGTTCCTCGACGACGCCGTGGTCTAGCGCCCGCTGCTTCGGCCGCGGACAGGATGTTCGTCGCGGCTGCGGCCGCTGCGCTCGCGCGCCGACGGCGTTGACGTTGTGCGCGCTGTGCGGCGCTCGTCGTCGTAATAAACCGATTGATGCCGCGGCCTAGCCGTCCGGCCCTCGCTTTGCCAGATCGCCAGCATGCGGGCGGCTGACTCCGGCGTGATCTCGTCGAACAGGCGGGCGAGGTCGAAAATACGGTCGACCGACTGGCCGATGGCCGGATTGATGAACAGCAGGATGCGTTGCAGCACGGCAGCGTGCAGGCCGAGAGCCTTGGCGGCGACGACGATCGGCTCGCCGCAACGATCGTCGGCGATCTGCGCCGCCAGCGCCGTGTCGATGCAGAGCGCGCCGGCCAGCGTGCGGCCGAATTCGCCGAGATTGCGCTGCATGGCCGCCGCCTCGAGCCGGCTGGCGATGTCGGGGGCGATCCGCGGCAATGCGGCAGCGGGCCCGTCCACCAGATCGAGCGTGGTCAGGATCAGCCGGCGCTCGTCGGCGTCAGCGGCAAAGAACATCGCGATGCGATCGTCGGCGCGCCGGGCAGGCCCGGGCGCCGCGGGGGCAGTCGTTTGAGCCGAAGGTCGCGGGGCGCCGGGCGCGACCGGTTGTGCCGTGGCTTGCTGGGGCGCGACCGGCAGCGTGGCGGCGGCGCCGAGTTTCGCCAGCACCGCGGCCGGCGCGTTCCGATAGGCCGACAGGCTGGCGGCCACCGCGGCGCGGGTGGTGTCGTCGGCGGCGGCGATCAGGCCGAGGGCCAGTTCGACATACTGGGTTTCTTCCTCGGCGCTGTGCACCGGCTTCTGCACATAGAGATCGGTGGTGACGCGCAGCAGCGTCGAGCGGATATCGACGCCGTCGCGGCAGGCGAGGTCGAACAGGCCGTCGAGCGGCGCAGGGACGAGCGATTTCATGGGCAGGGCCGACGCTTTTACAAAAGACCGATGCCTCACATTAGTCGGTGCGCGTTAGCAGAGCGTTAACCTTGCCGCCCCTTAATCGTCCCGGAGGATAGGGGACTGCAATGGGCGAAATCATTCGATTTCCCGGTGAGGTGGAACAACCGCGCGGCCGTTCGGCCAGCGTTGGCGAGTTGGCCGAGCCGGCGACGGTCATCATTCTGCCGGTAATCCGGATCGAGCGCGAACCGGATGGCGAAGAAACGGGCCGGCGCAAGAATTCAGGGCGCCGCCGTCGTCGCCCCGCCTGACCCAGAACCGTTGATGCCGAATTTTTCTTCCCGATCATGGTGCCGCGGTGCATGTCTGTTTGCCGCGTTGACGCTGCTGGCCGGCTGCAACACCACCGGTGGCGCCGGCGGCGATTTCGGTGAAGTGCCCCGGTCCCTCGTGCGCCATGACACCCACGACTGGCTCGGTAACTACGCGCTCTCCGCGCAGCGCGCCTTTCCGTCCGATTTCAAACTGACCGATGACGAGCGGCTGCTGCGCGATCTCGCGTTCCCGCTGATCGAACCGCCCTACGACCGTCAGCAATGGTACTCGACGCTGCAGGAATACGGGCATATCGGCCTCAACTTCAGCGCCGACCGCTCCGATTACGCCCGCCGCCTGTTCTCCGACCGCTATCGTTCGCCCTCGGCGCAATACGCGCAGGTCGTCGACGATATCCGCAATGACATGACGCGGCTGCCGTCGTTTTTTGAGACGGCGACCCGCGTCAGTGACATTGACGAGAAGCGGCGGAAGAGCCTCGCCTATATCACCGACATCCACCCGAAAGAGCGCGAAAACGCATTGCGGCGGATTCGCGAGAATGCGGCGATCATCGCCATGGTGCAGGTCCGGCTGTCGCACCGCGTTGCCGGGTATCGTTATGCGCTCGAGCGCCTTGTGCTGATGACGCCGTCTCCGCAGGCCGTCGATGTCGAGCGCTTGCTGACACAGTACCAGAGGCAAATCGCGCATTATCGGGCTTATCCGGCGCCGACCTGGGTGCGTGAACGGAGCCTTGCAGCGAACCGCTGACTAACGCTTCGGTGCCGCGCTGTCGGCGGGCCCGCAGCGCGCGGCGGCGAGCGTGCCGTGCATCAGCGGGATCAGCCCGGGCTCCGGCGCCAGCGCGCGCAGGGCAATCAGCCCCGTCTCGGTCGGTGATTCCACGATCAGCCGGTCCGCCGCGGTTATGTCTTCGTCATCGGGCATGTCATTACGCTGCTCGGCGGTCATCAGATCGAGTTCGATCACCCGGCGCCCGGCGGCGCGGTCGTTGATGGCGTAATAGGCAATGTCATAGCGGGTATAGAACGACACTGACGTGTAGGCGAGGCTGACCGGCACCGAAAGCTTGATGGGCCCTTCCGACAGATCGTAGCGGCAGACGGCGGTGACAAAAGCCGGGTCCATGAACGGCATCGGCGCGGCATCCGGGCCAGGGGCGGGCAGGGGCACGACCCGGTTCACGGGGGCGATAGGCGTCAGGCGGGAATAGGCATCCTGCGTCGCGGTGCGTGGCAGGATAATAACCGTCGCAAGATGAACGACGCCGCCAAGCAGCGCACCGCCCAACAAAAGAAGCAGCCAGCGGATCATCGGCAACTCCCGCCGGCGATGCTGGGCATCGGCACTTCTTTGCCCGCCCTGGTCGAGACCCCGACAGCCGTGTCGTAGAGCCGCAAGATCAATGTGTAGCGTTCGACCCCGCCGGTCGGCAGCCAGTTGCCGGGCCGGGCTCTTGGTGCGACCACGATTTCAAAGCTGCCATCGGCGCTGCGAACGATCTCCTGGCTGGTGAAGCCGTAGCGGTTGACCGAATTGGCGACAAGATCTCCGCCGGGCGTATAGAGGGTTATTGTCCAGAAGCGCGCCGCCGGTGTAATGCCCGAAAGCACAACGTCGCAGCGGCCGTCGAGCAACCTGCCATTGTCATCGCTGTCGGCGGTGAACATCACGCCGTCGGCCAGCGCCATCGGCAATTGCCCGGTCCGGGCGATTGTGGCGCGTGCATAAGGGTCGGCATCGGTCGTGCCCGTTTTCGGAAACGCCGTCCAACTGCCGATGGTCAGGCCGCCGAACGCCGCGCCCCGGTTGAGGGTGAGATAGGTCGCGCCAAGGCCGACGATGGCGGCGACGATGAGACCAAACAGCGTTCCGAAAAGCAGCCTCACGTTCGATCCGCTGGCAGGGGGGAAGGTCGATTCGCGTTGTCGAGACTACGCCGGGGCCGGGCCCCGAGCCTAATCAGTTCGGGCGGCCGGAGCCGTCGAGCGCGGCGGTCACGGCGTCGCTCCGGTCAGGTGGCGCGATCCCGGCCTGCTTCTTCCTGTCGGCCGAAACCGTCGACGGTGCCGGCCCGAGGGCGCGGTTTGCGTCATCCAGCATCCGTTCAATCTGGACGAGGATGTCCGCACCACGCTTGCTCAGGATCGCGGGGCGCGGCGGTGGCGGCTCGGCGGACTTTGACTTCGCATCGGCGACGACAGGGTTCTGGCGGGGCGGCGGTGCCGGGACGCCGGGGAGCTGCCTGATCTCGATGCCCTGGTGGGCATATTCCATGATCGCGCGCCACGTCATCGACGGCAGCGAGCCGCCGGTCATGCGGTTGGTCGACTGATAGTCGTCATTGCCGAACCAGATGCCGCAGACGAAGTTGCCGGTGTAGCCGACGAACCAGGCGTCGCGATAGGCGTTGGTGGTACCGGTCTTGCCGGCGCCGGCGATGCCGTCGAGCCGGGCGCGGCGCGCGGTGCCGTTCTCGATCACGTTGCTCATCATCTTGTTCATGTCGCTGGCGACACTGGCGGATATTGCCCGGCGCGGCTTCGGGCCATCGCGGTCGAAGCGCCAGACCAGATCGCCGCCGCCGGTTCGCACTTCGAGAATGGCGTGCGGGGTTACCGCCATGCCGAGATTGGAAAACGCGGCGTAGGCGGCGGTGTGTTCGAGCACCGTGACTTCCGCGGCACCGATCGGCAGCGACGACGAATCCGTCAGCGGCGTGCGGATGCCCATGTCATGGGCAATCTTCATGATCCGCGAGCGGCCGAGCTTCGGATTGCCGTCGCCGATGGCCACCGACAAGCGGACGGCGATGGTGTTGATCGAGCGCGTCAGCGCCATCAGCAGCGTCATCGAACCGCTGAAGCCGCCGCTGTAGTTCTGCGGGCACCAGTTGCCCAGGCAGATCGGGGCGTCGAC
The DNA here is from genome assembly GCA_022843325.1 of Pseudolabrys sp. Lineage (GTDB taxonomy): Bacteria > Pseudomonadota > Alphaproteobacteria > Rhizobiales > Xanthobacteraceae > Pseudolabrys. The sequence continues at coordinate 8,647 of JALHNV010000061.1, forward strand.
CACGATCGAATTGATCTTGAAGCCGTGTTCGAGGGCCGCGGCATAGACGTAAGGCTTGAACGACGAGCCGGGCTGGCGCATGGCATCCGTCGCGCGGTTGAACTGGCTGGCGCCGTAATCGCGGCCGCCGACCAAGGCGCGCACCGAGCCGTCCACTTCCATCAGCACAGTGGCCGCCTGGTTGGCGTGATATTCCTGGCCGTACTGGCGCAGCGAATTTTCCACCGCGATGTCGGAGGCGCGCTGCATGTTGGAATCGAGCGTGGTGCGGACCACGAAGACGCGTTCGGTCATCGATTTCGGGAACGTGTCGACGAGTTTCTTCATCTCGTGGAAGGCCCAGTCGAGAAAATAATTCGGCGCGCGCTCGTCGCGGCGGTCGACCGGGGTGGCGGGGTGGCGGCGGGCGCCGAACACCTGGCCCTCGGTCATGAATCCGGCCTCGACCAGGTTGTCCAGCACCACGTTGGCGCGCGAACGCGCCGCCGGCAGATTGACGTGCGGCGCGAACTTGGTCGGCGCCTTGAACAGGCCGGCCAGCATGGCGGCTTCCGCCATGGTGACGTCGCGCGCCGACTTGTTGAAATAATACTGCGCCGCCGCGTCGACGCCGAAGGCGCCGCCGCCCATGTAGGCGCGGTCGAGATACAGTTTCAGGATCTCGTTCTTGGTCAGGCGCGCTTCCAGCCACATCGCCAGAAACGCTTCCTTGACCTTGCGTTCGATGGTGCGCTCGTTCGACAAAAACAGGTTCTTGGCGAGCTGCTGCGACAGCGACGAGCCGCCCTGCACGACGCCGCCGGCGCGCGCATTGGTGACCAACGCGCGCAGGGTGCCGGCGATGTCGATGCCGAAATGGTCGTAGAAGCGCCGGTCTTCGGTCGCCAGCACCGCCTTGATCAGGGTGTCGGGAAACTGGTCGAGCGGGATCGAGTCGTTGTGCTTGATGCCGCGCGAACCGACCTCGTTGCCGTAGCGGTCGAGAAACACCACCGCCAGCTCCGACTTCTTCAGCCAGTCGTCATCCGAGGTCTCGCGGAAGGCCGGGACCGCCAGCGCCAGCATCAGGATCAGCCCGACGGTGCCGAGCGTGGCGCCTTCCGAGGTCAGTTCGGTCGCCCAGCGCCGCCAGCCGGCGGTGTGGAAGCGGTCCATGAAGGTGGAATAGCGCTCGTACAGCTCGCGCAGGCCGGAGCCGGAGCGGAAAACGCCGGAATCGACCCAGGCGTCGAAGCCGAGCAGCTTCTTCCTGAGATTCGGCTTCCAGTCGTCGGGAAACAGGTCGCGCAAGGCCGGTGTTCGCTCTGGTCAGGGGGCGGCGCGGACTCAACAAGGCCCGCGCCGCCAAACTAGCCGATCGGGGGGCGTCCGGCCATGCCGGAAAAGGGCTTCATCGCGGCAAGGTGAACGGAAATTGGGGGGAAATAGGGGCGAGTTCCGTCGTTTTGTCATGGCCGGGCTTGTCCCGGCCATCCCGATGGGGGAAGCAGGGCGATGCCCCCTGACCGGGAGGCCCGGGACGATCTTGCTTTGCCCGCCGTCCGTCGGACGGCTATGCCCGGGCATGACAGCCGAAGGCCCGATGCCCGACGACAAGCTCCCCGACGCGCCGTTCTGGCGCACCAAGAAGATGTCGGCCATGACCCCGGCCGAGTGGGAGAGCCTGTGCGACGGCTGCGGCCGCTGCTGCCTCAACAAGCTGACCGACGTCGACACCAACGAGACGGTCTACACCGACGTCGGCTGCAAGCTGCTCGACGGGCAGAGTTGCCGCTGCACCGACTACCCCAACCGGCAGGCCAAGGTGCGCGACTGCGTGCGGCTGACGCCGCGCAACATCAGGCGCCTCACCTGGCTGCCGCCGACCTGCGGCTACCGGCTGGTGGCGGAGGGACGGGATCTCGCCTGGTGGCACCCGCTGAAATCGGGCTCGGCGCAGACCGTGCACGACGCCGGCATCTCGGTGCGCGGCAAGGTCGCCGCCAGCGAGGTCGACGTGCCGGACGAGCGGCTGGAGGATTTCATCGTCAAGTGGCCGGGGCGGTGGCCGAAGGGCTCGCGCGGCAGCGCGAAGCCGTCAGACACAGTGGCGGGTGCGGGCGCGGTGAAGCCGGTGGCGAAGGCGGCGGCGGCGCCCGCGGCGAGGCCGGTGATTGCGGCGGTGAAGGAAAGGGTGCGGAGGGTGTTGAAGGGGTAGGGCCGAGCTCCCTGATCCTTGCGCCGACCCCGCGCGCGCTATACATGTATAGCAACCCAGAGGGTCCCATGCTTGCCCTGCGTTTGCCTCCCGAACTAGAGAAGCGTCTGGATGCGCTGGCCAAAAAGACTGGGCGCAGCAAGAGCTTCTATGCACGCGAGGCGATCTTGCGCCAGATCGAAGATATTGAGGATTACTACCTCGCGCGTCGCCGTTTGGCGCGCGGCGGGCCGCGGGTTACGCTCGAAAGCGTTGAACGCCGAGTGAAAAAGGCCGCGGTGCCCTAATGGCCGCGGCGGTGTGGCAGGTCGAATTCGACCGCGCCGCCGACCGCGATCTCCGTAAGCTCGGAGCGGATGCTGAGCGTCTGATTTCTCGCTATTTGCGCGAGCGAATTGCGTCTGCGTCCGACCCGCGTCGTTTCGGCCATGCACTCACGGGCGATCGCAAGGGACTATGGCGCTATCGCGTTGGTGATTACCGTATCGTTGCGTCTATTGAAGACCACCGTTTTGTGGTGCTCGTGGTCGCGGTCGGTCATCGTCGCGAGGTTTATCGGTGATGAATATGTTCGACAAACTCATCCTGAACCACTTGAAATGAAGTTGGGGCCATGACGAAAGCTATTTTTACGGTGAAGCCCGGCTCCGGCTACAAGGATCTACCGGAAGAGCATTACCATTTTCCTCGTGCATACCTAAATCAAGTCAGCCGAGCGGTTGGCGACTACATAATTTATTACGCGCCAAGGCGAACTAGCGTTGGGTCAAGCGGGCAGCAGTCGTATTTTGCGATGGCGCGTGTCACCGACATTGTGCCGGACAGTGAAAAAGAGGATCACTTCTATGCTTTGATCTCTGATTATCTTGCATTTGATAGCTTTGTGCCATTTGCCGGTGACGGAAAATACTATGAAAGTGCTCTACAAAAACCCGATGGCACGACGAATAAAGGCGCTTTTGGTCGTGCAGTGCGTCCGATCGCTGAGAGCGAGTTTGATCTCATTCTGCGGATGGGTTTTGCGGCCGATCTGACAAAAGTTGAGCCGGATCAGGCTCAGTCTATTGGTTTCTCTGAGCCCGAAGCCGAATTCGTCCGGCCTCTTATTGAGATGACAGTGTTAAGGCCTTTCCGCGATCGAGCCTTCACCGCGGCGGTTCGATCAATGTATGATAATCGATGCGCGGTGACCGGTTTGCGACTTATAAATGGAGGAGGGCGCCCAGAAGTTCAGGCTGCGCATATCAAGCCTGTCGCAGTATCTGGACCCGATTCTATTAGAAACGGCATTGCCCTTTCTGGAACATTTCATTGGCTTTTCGACAGAGGTTTGATTTCGATCTCTGACGACTATCAAATACTGGTCGCAAAAAATAAAGTCCCCGAACAGGCTCTGAGAATGCTCAACGGTGACGGAAGGCTCCTTTTACCGAAGGATCCGATCGCTCGACCAAACCCTCATTACTTGAAGTTTCATAGGGACGTTGTTTTTAAGGGATAGCGCGGTCCAAGTCGTATTTGATCCCGTACCACTGAACAAATTCTTTTGGTTGTTCGCTGGCGTGCCAGTGGCGAATTAGTGCGTAATCGTCGAGGCCGGCATCCTCAATGGTGATGGCGTATTGCGATTTCAGACATTTGTCGACGGCAGCTTTCCAAGCAGCGTAGGGGGATCCGGGATGGCGGATGTCAAACATGTCGATCTCGACTATGTGGTGCGTACAATATTGAACCCTGGTCGGCTTATTTGCAAAGCAAAGTCGCCGTCACGATTTACCGCTGGTCTCCAGGCATCTTTCACGACTGAACCTAGGCACACCATTACGTCCCGCATCTCCGTGCGCGCGCAGTCGCACTTGTATCGGAAGCAGGCTGCGGCGAGCTAGGAGACTGCGGGGGCAGCCGCCGCCGGCCGATGACGATTTCGAGGCGATCCATTACGCCGAGTCGCCTGTCGGCAACGGAGGGTTAGGGCCCCGCTGTCGTGGGCGGCACCAGTTCCGCCCCCGCCATCCCCCCACATACCACCCCTGCCACCCGCCCCATTGCCTTTGCCGCCCAGCACCGGCACACAGCCGCCATGGCCTCATCGCCCGCCCCCCATGAATCGGCCCCGGCAGCGCCGCGCCGGCTGACGCATCCGGAAGTGCGCGCCGTGGTGCTCGGCATCATGCTGGCGATGTTCCTCGGCGCGCTCGACCAGACCATCGTCGCCACCGCGATGCCGACCATCGGCCGCGACCTCGCCAATCTCAGCGACCTGTCCTGGGTGGTCACCGCCTATCTGTTGACCAGCACCGCCACCACGCCGCTCTACGGCAAATTGTCCGACATTCACGGCCGCCGCGTCGTCATGCTGATCGCCATTGCCATCTTCATCGTCGGCTCGGTGATGTGCGCGCTGGCGCCGACCATGACCACGCTGATCGTGGCGCGCGGCGTGCAGGGGCTGGGCGGCGGCGGGCTGATGGCGCTGGCGCAGACCATCATCGCCGACGTGGTGTCGCCGCGCGAGCGCGGCCGCTACCAGGGCTATGTCGGCGCGGTGTTCGCGCTGTCCTCGGTCGGCGGGCCGGTGCTCGGCGGCTTTCTCACCGAAGTGTTTCACTGGTCGCTGATCTTCTGGATCAACCTGCCGCTCGGCCTGGTCGCGCTCGGCATGACCTCGCACGCGCTCAAGAAGGTGCCGTTCGTGCCGCGCAAGCACAGGCTCGACCTGGTCGGCGCGGCGCTGATGATGGCGGCGTCGGTGGTGCTGCTGCTGGCGCTGTCCTGGGGCGGGCTCTATTACGCCTGGATCTCGGCGCCGAGCGGCGCGCTGATCCTGGCGTCGGCGGTGCTGTGGGGGCTGTTCGCCTGGCGGCTGGTGGCGGTGCGCGAGCCGTTTCTGCCGCTCAGCGTGCTCGGCAATCCGGTGGTGCGCTGCGCCGCGCTGTTCGGCGCCTGCAACATGGGCGTCTTGGTCGGGCTGACCATCTTCGTGCCGATGTATTTCGAGGTGGTGATGCACATGTCGGCGAGCGAGTCCGGGCTGGCACTGATCCCGCTGATGGGCACCACGGTGGTGTTCGCCACCATTACCGGCAAGCTGATGATGCATGTCGCGCGCTACAAGCGCATGGCGCTGATCGGCATGGTGACGGCGATCCTGGCGCTGCTGCCGCTGGCGATCGCGCCGGCGACGCTGCCGATGGTGGCGGTGCTGGCGCTGCTGGCGGTGGTCGGCGCCGGCCTCGGCGGCGTTTTTCCGGTATCGACGGTGGCCCTGCAGAACGCCGTGTCGCAATCACAGATGGGCATCGCCACCGGCGCGGCCAATTTCTTCCGCTCGCTGTTTGCCGCCCTGGTGGTGGCGCTGCTCGGCGCCATCGTGCTGGGCGGGCTCGGCGGCGTCACCGGCGTGTCGATGGAAATGCTGGCGCGCTCGGCCACGCCGGACGCGCTCGGCACCGCGTTCCGATTTGTATTTTTGGCCTGCGCTCTGGTTCTGGCCTTTGGTCTCGCGTTTCTGATCGCGATGGAAGAGAAGCCGCTGAAAGGTCCGCCGACGGCGGCGCCGGCGGCGCCAGCGGCGCCGTCAACGCCAATCCCGATGGCGTAGCCGCTACTCCGCCTTGCCGCTCACGCGGCTCTGGTGAAGGCTGTCGCGCAATGTTTCGACCGACCCCGCCGTGACCGGGGAGGCGGCATTGCCCCAGGCATTGCGCACATACGTGGCGACCGCCGCGATCTGGGCATCGGTCAGCTTCCAGTCGAAGGCCGGCATGGCGAAGGGCGTCGGCATGGCGTCGGTCGGGCCAATGCGGGCGCCCTCAAGGATAACCCTCGTGACGGTCGTCGGATCGCGCTGCTGCACATTGGCATTGCCGGCGAGCGGCGAGAACATGCGCGGCACGCCGGTGCCGTCGGTCTTGTGGCAGGCGGCGCACATGTCGTTGTAAATCGCGCGGCCGATGGTCATCATCTGCTCGTCGGGCTTGGAGGGTGCCGGCGGCTCGCCGCCGCCGTCGGCGTCCTTGAGATAGACTGCGATGGCGCGCAGGTCGGATTCCGGCAGCTTCGACGTCGAATTCTCGACCACTTCCGCCATCAGTCCGACTGCGCCGCTATGCGCATTGCGGCCGGTCTTGAGATACTCGACCAGGTCGTCGATGCTCCAGCGGCCGACGCCATCCTGTACGGTGTTGGCGATGTTGGGTGCGAACCAGTCGCGGATCAGGCCGCCCTGCAACGCCTGGCTGGACTTGTCGGCGCCGAGAATATTCTTCGGCGTGTGGCAGGCGCCGCAGTGGCCGGGGCCTTCGACCAGATAGGCGCCGCGATTCCATTCCGCGCTCTTGTCCGGGTTCGGCTGGAAGGTGCCTTCCGTGAAGAACAGCATGTTCCAGCCGCGCATGAAGACGCGGTAGCCGAGCGGCCACATCAGTTCATTTTCGCGCGGCAGCGTGCGCACCGCCGGCAGCGTCTTGAGGAAGGCGCGCATCGCGTCGACATCGTCGCGCGTCATCTTGGTGAAATACGGATAGGGCATGGCCGGATAGAGCCGGGCGCCGTTTGGCCGTTGCCCGTGATGCAAAGCGCGGTAGAAGTCGTCGTCCGACCAGGCGCCGATCCCTGTCTCGCGGTCTGGCGTGATGTTCGGCGCGTAGATCACGCCGAACGGCGTGTCGATGCCGCGGCCGCCGGCAAAAGGCTTGCTCTTGTCGCCGGTGTGACACGATACGCAGTCGGCCGCGTCAACGAGGCGGCGTCCCTGTTCGATGCGGGAGAACGAGCTGTCCTGTGCCTGCGCCGCCGGCGCGGCGAGCAGAAGGGCAAACGAGGCGAGCAGGAGGGTGCGGACCATCATGCTCACGCCTGCACCAGGAAGCCGGGGCTTTTCAGGTACTGCGTCCGGATCGCGGCGGCGCTGTAATAGGCGAGCGCCGCCACCGTGCCGGTCGGGTTGTAGCCGGGGTTCTGCGGGAAGGCGCAGGCGCCCATCACGAACAGATTGTGCAGGTCCCAGCTCTGCAGATAGCGGTTGACGACGCTCGTTTTCGGATCGGCGCCCATGATCGCGCCGCCGGTGTTGTGCGTGGTCTGGTATGGCACGATGTTGTAGGGGCCCTTGCGGCCGTTGACCTTGATCTCGCGGCCGTTCATCGCCTTGGCAATCTCGGTGGCGCGGGCGGTCAGGTAATCCGACATGCGGTATTCGTTGTCGGTGAAGTCGAACGTCATGCGCAGCAGCGGCCGGCCATAGACGTCACGGTAGGTCGGGTCGAGGTCGAGGTAGTTGTTGCGGTAGCTCATCACCGCGCCGTGGGACGAGATGGTGGCAGTCGACAGATAGTTCTTCGCCACCGCCTGCTTCCACTTTGCGCCCCATTTCGGTGTGTCCTGGGGCGTCGGGTGGTATTCGATGGGCCGGCCGTGGGTCTGCCAGCAGGCGAGATAGCCGCCGCCGATAAAACCGAGCCCCGAGTGATCGAAGTTGTCGCCATTGTATTCGTCGATGCCGACGCCGAGCGCACCGGCGCCGACGAACGGATTGAGCACCTTGTCGTCGTAGAAGACGTTGACGCTGGAGGTGATCTGGTAGGCGTAGTTCTTGCCGACCACGCCTTCGCCGGTGCGCGGGTCGTAAGGCGTGCCGATGCCCGACAGCATCAGCAGCCGCGGATTTTGCAGCGCATAGGCGCACAGGACCACCATCTCGGCCGGCTGCAGGTATTCCTCGCCTTGGGCATCGATATAGACCACGCCGGTGGCGCGCTGCGCCGCCGCATTGTGCTCGACCCGCATGACCTCGCACTGCGTGCGCAATTCGAAGTTCTTCTTGCGCATCAGCACCGGTAGGATCGTGGTCTGCGGCGTCGACTTGGAAAAATTGCCGCAGCCGAATTTCTCGCAGAACCCGCAATAGGTACAGGGTGCGAGCTGGACACCGAGCGGGTTGGTATAGGGCCGCGACAGGTTGGCAGCCGGGCAGGGGAACGGCTTGTGGCCGGTTTCACGCGCCGCGGTTTCGAACAGCGTCGGTCCGTAAGCCATGTCGAGCGGCGGCGTTGGAAATTCGCGCGAGCGCCAGCCTTCGAACGGATTGCCGCCGTCCTGGATCTGGCCCTTGATGTTGCCGGCCTTGCCGCTGATGCCGCAAAGATATTCGAACTTGTCGAAATGCGGCTCGAGGTCGTCATAGGTGACGCCCCAGTCCTGCACCGTCATGTCATCGGGCAGCGGACCGTAGCGATCGGTGTTGTGGCTGCGGGCGACGAAGTCGCTCGGCAGGAAACGCCAGTTCTGTCCGTTCCAGTGCACGCCGGCGCCGCCGACGCCAGTACCCGGCAGGAACGAGCCAAGCGCGCGCATCGGCAGCGCCGTGTCCGTCACCTTGTTCCTGAATGTCAGCGTCTGCCGCGCCGGCTCCTCGAAAAGAGCGCGCCGCCACATGTAGCGTAACTCATCCTGGGCGAAGGTGACGGCGAAATCGGTCGACGTATCGCGCCAGCCGCCGCGTTCGAGAGCGACGACATTGAGGCCGGCATCGGTAAGTTCCTGGCCCATGATGGCGCCGGTCCAGCCGAACCCAACCAGCACTGCGTCGACGGTGGGAAGAATTTTCAAGACTCGTGCTCCTCAGGTCGGATTCCAGCTCGGACCGCCCTTCAGACCGACGGGAGGCAGATCGATTTTGACGTTGTGTTTCTTGATGTAGGGCCGGTAGTCGTAGCGCGCGCCGGGGAAGCCGATCAGTCTCCAGCCGGCCATGCCGCGATTGCCGCCATAGATCGGGTCGGCGAAGAAGCCTTCCAGCGTGTTTTGCCAGAACATGGTCATGAAGGCCTTGCCGTCGGCGCCATCGAGCGTGATGTCGCCTTTGTCGAGCCCCAGCAGGAGTGCGTCCTGCTGCTCCGGCGTGATCGCGGCGAAATTCTTGCCGTCGTATGTTTTGATAGCGTAGGCATCGATCGCCTGGATGGCGGTGCGGTACATGCCGGCCGGCGGCAGCCGGCTTTGATAGCCCTGCGTGTCCTGCCCCTTCGGCCACGGGCCTTCCATGTACCAGGTCGCGCCTTTGCCGTAGGGGCCGGCGAGTTGCAGGTCGATAAAATCAGTGACGCCGGCTTCGACCGCGCCGGGGCCGAGTTCGTCGGACGGAATCAAACGCGCGAGCGCGGCGTCGATAAAGCTGGCCTCTTCCGCTGTGAGAAATTGGCGGGGGCCAGGCTGCGCGATCGGTGGTTTGTTGGCTTCACCGGGGTGCCACGGCACAGCGCCGCTGATCGAGCGCGCCGGCGCCGCATCGAGCGCCACGCTGGAGCCGACCAGAACGCCGGCAGACAAAAGCTGCCGGCGATTGAATTTAGACGACGTCATCGCGCACCCCGCATGCAGCCTCGCATTGTTACAATGCGGCGTTGGGGGAGGCGGTTCCGTTGCCGGAACCGATTGCGGTGTGGCGCGCTGACGCGGCCGAATTAATGCCCAGCGGTTACCCGTGCGCCATTTTCAGGGTCACCACGCCGCCAACAATCATTAACACGGCGGCGACGCGCATCACGTTGATCTGTTCGCCAAACAGGATGAAGCCGACCAGGAAGGTGCCGATGGCGCCGATACCGGTCCACATCGGATACACAGTGCCGAGCGGCAGCGATCGCATGGCCAGGGCGAGAAAGCCGAAGCTGCCGGCCATGCCGGCCACCATGAGCAATGTGGGTGTGAGGCGCGTGAAGCCATACGACTGCTTCATCGCCACGGCCCAAACGATTTCGAGAAGTCCGGCGACGGCAAGATAGACCCAGGCCATGGCAATCCTCCATGTCTCGGGTCGTCCCGGAAATTGTGATTGGCGAGAGGTCGTCCTCTCAGCAACGAAGATAGGTCATTGGCCAGGAACGGCAACCCGGGCCATGGCATAGACGGACTGCGTCGCAAGCATGCGAAAAGCCCCGCCTTCAGGCGGGGCTTGCACAACGTCGCTGTTAATTACCTGGCGGCGAGCTTGCCGGCGAAGGCCGCAAACTTGTCCATGTAGGCCTGCAGGAAGCCGCGCGTACTCTCGTCGGTGACACCGCTGTCAGCGTCGATCAGCCCGGGCTTGTCCTGGATGTAGGCTTCGCCGCTCATCAGTGGCATGTCGGGCAGGCCGCCGAGCACCGCGCGCAGATGCTGCTGTACGGCGGCGGTGCCGACGCCGCCCGGCGACGTGCCGATAAGGGCCGCGGGCTTGCCCGGCCACGACGACTTGCCCCAGGGACGGGTGCCCCAATCGATCGCGTTTTTGAGGACCGCAGGAATCGACCGGTTGTGCTCCGGCGTGACGAACAGCACGGCGTCTGAGGCCTCGATCTCGGCCTTGAAGCGGGCAACCGTCTCAGGCACCGGCGACTCATTGTCCTGATTGTACATCGGCAGGTCGTCGATCCGGATGAAGGTCGTCGCGAACGCGCCTTCGCCCAGTTTCGCCAGCGCTTTCGCGAGCTTCAGGTTGATGGAGTCGCGCCGGTTTGAGCCGACGATGATGCCCAGCTTGTGCTTCGCCATAGGAGCCTCTATTTCATTGGTTACGAATTGTTACTGAGGATAAATAGATGACCACGGAAACTGCGCAAGAAGGCACAAAACCCATCCCCGGTACCCTGCATGTGCCCGAGGATTGCCGGGCCGTTGGCGAGGTGCTGGCGCGGGTTGGCGACAAGTGGACCGTGCTCGTGGTGACCACGCTTGGCGGCGGGCCGAAGCGCTTCAATGAACTTCGCCGCGCCTTGGGCAGTATTTCCCAGCGCATGTTGACGCTGACGCTGCGGGCACTGGAGCGCGACGGGCTGGTGACGCGCACGGTGTTTGCGACCGTGCCGCCGCGTGTCGATTATGAACTGACCGCACTCGGCCGTTCGCTGTTGGCGCCGGTGAGCGAACTGGAGCAATGGGCGCTGAGCAACCGGCCGGCGATCCAGCGCGCGCGGCAGCGCTTCGACTCATCCGCGTCTAAAGTCTAACAGCCGCCGCATTGTTCAACATCGTTTAGAATTGTTGTCATTTGCCGCGCGACATTTGGCGGTATTTTGCATCCCCGGTCTGTTTGTAATCTCATTGTCATCGCACCCCGATAGGTGCTGAAATGACGCTGGTCGTGGCCAGTAGGGATTTACAGTGTGCCGCGTTACTTTTTTCATTTCTCGGACGGCAAGCGTCAGTTCTCCGACGCGTCGGGCGTTGAGCTGACCGGCATGCGGGCGGCTCGCATGCATGCGACCAAACACGTTCGCGAACTCAAGGAAGCGATGTGCCATCCGGCCATCCAGGATCTGTCGGACTGGACCTTGTCGGTTACCGATGCGCAGGGCCGCATCGTATGCGATCTCAGTTTCAATCAGAAAACGGCGCGGTCGCAGGCGTAACGCGCGTCGCAGCATCCTCGTATTGGCGGCCGGCGTCGTCGATATAGCGCCCTGCCAGACGGCTTCCGATCGCCCGCGGCCGGTCGCGGCGCCGTCGATCGGCCTCTGAGATTGCCGTCGCGCCGGCGTCGGCCGTGCGGTATACTGTCCCTTATGAAAAACCGCACCGCTGCGATCGTTTGTGTTGTTTTGCTTGGCCTTGCGCTCGGTGGCTGCAGCAATGCGGCGGTTGGTTCTGGGAAGACGGCAGCCGCGCCTGCCGCACGGCGATGCCGCGGTAATTTTCAGAAAAAAGTCCTAGGACTGTATTGACAGCGTCACGCTGGCCCGCTAGGTTGACGGCATGCTCTACACGTCCGTATCCGCCGCGCGCTCATCGCGTCGGCCGGCGGGCGCGGTTTAACCGGAACTCTCTCCAGCGCGTGGCGTTGTCTTCGGAACAGATCAGATAATCGATTTCCGGAGAGTCAGGTCCATGCCCAAGGTTGAGAATGAGCAGATTGTCGAAACCGCGACCGAAGCGCGCGGCGCCGTGAAGGGCAGGCCGGTCCTCTATGTTCTGCTGCTGAGCACCGCTGCCATTGTGGCGTTGTTTGCGATCGTCTACATCGCATTCTTTCCGGCGGCCTGACGGAGCCGCTCCCGGACCCAGTGATGCCGCAACGGACGCCGGATGATCCCGAGTTGAACAGGCGCGGGGGTGGCCGTTTGACGCAGGCGCTGATGATCGGCGCGGTCATCGGATTAATGGCCGCTGCGGCGTATTCGTTCGGATAGATAGCCAATTAGGTGTTAGCGCGCGCCGGTCCGACCGGCGCGTTTTGCGTGGAGAACGCGGATGCCCGGGCGCCGCAAAGATGAAGTTGCGGAAGAAGAGGACACCGTTCCGCGCGATATCGATGCGCTGGCGCGCGAACTGAAGCGCCGGCTGCGGGAGATGGCAGCGGACCAGCGCGCCGCTGCGCCTGACGGTGCCGTCCAGCGGCCACCGTGACCAACGCCTGAAGGGCGGATAGAGTCCGCTCTCTGGTGAGGCGCAGCCCATGATGATCGCGACGCGGACGTTGCAGCTCCGGACCGACGACGGGGATCTGAAGATTCCCATCCGGATATTTGCGCCGGCCCGGTCGCCAAGCGGCTCCTGGCACTGCCGCTACGAGATCGATTGGCCGGACAAGAAATCCGAGATGTCCATCGGCGGTTTCGATTCAACTCAGGCGCTTGTGCTGGCGCTGCAGACCATCGGCGCTGAAATCTACTCCAGCAGCTATCACAATTCAGGCAAGTTGTTCTTTGAGAAGCCTGGCGATGGCTACGGCCTTCCGGTGGTGCCAACGCTGCGCGATCTGTTGCGCGGCGACGATCTGAAATATCTCTAGCGCAACCTCGCGTCTCACCAGAAGGGCCCGCCTTGCGCGGGCTTTTTGCATGCTCGATCGTCTTCGAAACCTGCTGCGTCCGCCGGAGCGGAAGGCCTCGCGCACGGCGCGGCTGATCGCCCTGGAGTCGGGTGGCCGCGCCCGCTGGACGCCGCGCGATTACGCAGCGCTGACGCGCGAAGGCTACATGCGCAACGCCATCGTGCATCGCGCGGTGCGGCTGACCGCCGAGAGCATCGGTGCGCTGAACTTTCTACTTTATGACGGCGCGGCCGAGCGCGATGGCCATCCGCTGCTGGACCTGCTGGCGCGGCCCAACCCGCGCCAGGACGGCAACTCGTTTCTCGAGGCGGTCGCCTCGCATCTCATGCTCGCGGGCAATGCCTATATCGAGGCGGTTGGCCTGGACGGGCAGGAGGGTGCGGCGGTGCGCGAGCTGTATGCGCTGCGGCCGGATCGCATGAAGGTGGTGCCGGGACCGGATGGCTGGCCGCAAGGCTTTGACTACACCGTTGGTGGCACGACCGTGCGCTTCGACCAGAGCGCGGCGCTGCCGCCGATCCTGCATCTGACGCTGTTCAATCCGCTCGACGATTATTACGGCCTCAGTCCGCTGGAGGCTGCCGCCGTCGCGGTCGATACCCACAACGCCGCGGCGCGCTGGAACAAGGCGCTGCTCGACAATGCGGCGCGGCCCTCGGGCGCGCTGGTCTATGGCGGCGGGGAGGGCGCACTGCTGACCGAGGCGCAGTTCGAACGGCTCAAGACCGAACTGGCGGTGCAATACGAGGGCGCCAGCAACGCCGGCCGGCCGATGGTGCTGGAAGGCGGGCTCGACTGGAAGGCGATGTCGCTGACGCCGAAGGACATGGACTTCATGGAAGCCAAGCACGCTGCGGCGCGCGAGATCGCGCTGGCCTTCGGGGTGCCGCCGATGCTGCTCGCGATCCCCGGCGACAACACCTATGCCAATTACCAGGAAGCCAACCGCGCCTATTGGCGGCAGACCGTGCTCCCGCTCGGCGCCCGCATCGGTGCCGCGCTGGCCCAGTGGCTGGCGCCGGCCTTCGGCGGTGGGCTGCGGCTGGCCGTCGATATCGACAAGGTCGATGCGCTCGGCGCCGACCGCGCCGCGCTGTGGGAGCGCGTCACGCGCGCGCCGTTCCTCACCGTCAACGAGAAGCGCACCGCGGTGGGCTACGGCGCGGTGCAGGGCGGGGATTCTTTCTGATCCCTCCCCGGAGGGGGAGGGTGAAGAAAGCACCATGCCCGACATCGTTCACACCTTCACGGCGCGGGGCGACCTGGCGCATCTGGCGCTGCTGCTGTGGGCGGGCTCCGCCAGCGGGCTCGCCTGGTTCGCATTGCGCGAGCTGGCAGCGGCGAGCCGGCGCTTCGACGACTTCGTGCGCGAACTGGCGCGCTTCAACGATCATTTCGGAGGCCGTTAGATGGATACGCTTCATACCGTGCTGCGCTCGATCCGCGGCGAAACCAAAAGCCGCCGCGATCATCTCGTCGTGTTCCGGGAGTTTCTCGACCAGCTCGACCGCGCCGCGACGCGACGGCGGATGCCACCGCGCACAACCAAGGCGGTGCGGGGCAAGGGCAAGCGCGGCAAGCGCTGACGCCTTCACGTCGTCTCATACGCCCAACCATTTTGCTTCGCGCCGTCTCCCACAGAACGGGACGGTGAAGGAAGAAACATGCTCGCACCCCAGGCCTCCGTCGCCGCGGCCTTCGCGCCGCGCACCACCATCGATGCCGACGGCACGGTGGAGGGCTATGCCAGCCTGTTCGGCGAGATCGACCAGGCGCGCGACATGGTGATGCGCGGCGCCTTCACCGCGACGTTGCGTCAGCGCAACGTCCACCGCATTCCGATGCTGTTCCAGCACGACCCGAGCGAACCGGTCGGAATCTGGCTGGAGCTGCGCGAGGATCACCGCGGCCTGTTCGCGCGCGGCCGGCTCATCCCCGAGGTTGCGCGTGGGCGCGAATTGCTGTCGCTCCTGAAGGCCGGCGCCATCGACGGTCTGTCGATCGGTTTTCGCACTGTTCAGGGCCGCATCGACCCGCGCACCCGGGTGCGGGCGCTGCACGCCGTGGACCTCTGGGAAATTTCCATCGTCACGTTCCCGCTGCTGGCGGGGGCGCGCGTGCAGGCAGTGAAGCAGGTGTCCTCCCCACCGCCCGCTTCATTCGCCCGCACGCGCGCCGAACGGGATTGGGCGGGCGTCATTGGCGCTGCCGCACACACAAACGTGCCTTCGCCGGGCTTGTCCCGGCGATCCCGCTTCGGTGCGCACGGCCGTGCCCGGTGAACCGGGATGGCCGGACCAAGTCCGGCCATGACAACCCCAGGGCCGGGCGCTCCGCTTACATCCAACAGGAGAACACCATGGATACCGACACTCACGCTCTCGAAACCAAGGCCGGCATTCCGCTCGACGCCGCGGTGACGCATGCCGAGATGATGCGGGCCTTCGAGGCCTTCAAGGAAACCAATGACGCGCGGCTGGCGCTCGACGCCAAGCGCGCCGGCGATGTGGTGCTGGACGAAAAGATTGCCCGCATCGATAGCGCGCTTGATGCGCAGGCGCGCCGCCTCGACGACCTGGTTCTGAAGGGCGCGCGCCCCGCGCTCGGCGGCGACCGCGCGCAAGCGCGCAGTGCGGCTGCGACCGAACACAAGGCGGCGTTCGATGCCTATGTACGGGCCGGCGAGGCGGCCGGTCTGCGCGCGCTGGAAGCCAAGGCCATGACGGTCGGCTCCAATCCGGACGGCGGCTACCTGGTGCCGCCCGAGGTCGAGACCCAGATCGGCAAAAGGCTCGCCGCGATCTCGCCGATCCGCGCCATTGCCGGCCAGCGCACCATCAGCGGCAATGTCTACAAGAAGCCGTTCATGACCTCGGGCCCCGCGACCGGCTGGGTTGGCGAGAGCGATGCACGGCCGCAGACCGCGTCGCCGACGCTGGATGAACTGTCGTTTCCGGCGATGGAGCTCTACGCCATGCCGGCGGCGACCGCGACGCTGCTCGAGGACGCCGCGGTCAATATCGATGAGTGGCTGGCGCAGGAGGTTGACGCCGTGTTCGCGGCGCAGGAAGGCGCCGCTTTCGTCAATGGCGACGGCGTCAACAAGCCGAAGGGCTTCCTCACCTACACCACGGTCGCCAACGCCTCGTGGAGCTGGGGCAATATCGGCTTCATCGCGTCAGGTGCGGCCGGCGCGTTCCCGGCGTCGCATCCGTCCGACACGCTGGTCGATCTGATCTATGCGCTGAAGGCCGGTTACCGGCAGAACGCCAGCTTCGTCATGAACCGCAAGACGCAGTCGGTGATCCGCAAGTTCAAGGACAGCCAGGGCGGCTATCTGTGGCAGCCGCCGGCGGTCGCGGGCGGCAAGGCGTCACTGATGACGTTCCCGGTGGTCGAGGCGGAGGACATGCCGGATATCGGCGCCAATGCCCTGTCGATCGCCTTCGGCGACTTCGGCCGCGGCTACCTGGTGGTCGACCGCGCCGGCGTCAGCGTGCTGCGCGATCCCTACACCGCCAAGCCCTATGTGCTGTTCTACACCACCAAGCGGGTCGGCGGCGGCGTGCAGGACTACGACGCCATCAAGCTGATGAAGTTCGCGGCGAGCTGAGCGTTGTGATTTTCCTCTCCCCGCATTGCGGGGGGAGGGACGCCGTTCGCGATAATGAAGCCAATGACTCAATGCGGGTCGGACGATCCGACGCTATTGTGCGCCGTTTGCGCGGTCTCTTGTCGGATCTGCCCGAGTGGGAAATCGCCATTGCCGTCGACATTCCCGGGCAGGAAGGCGCCTGGCCCGTCATGGGCCTGACGCTTCGCCAGCACGAAATTATCGACGGGCTGCAGCGGCAGTATTTTCCGCCCGCGTTTCAGGCCTGGGCGTACAAAGACGCCAGGCCTGGAACGGGCTTCGACTGACCGGTACCGGTCAGTTTGCCGCCATCGCGGGCTGCGCCGTGACCGCTGAGGCGTCGGCTACACCGCGGGGCGAGCCGCGTTCCCGCTTCGATGAGGGAAGGGCGACGCGGGTGGCGTGCGGATTGACGACGACATGGCCGCGGATCGAACGCACGTGGCGGCGGGTCAGGCCGCCGCCGGAGTTGCCGTCGTGCACCAGCCACTTGTCGCCCTCGACGTGCTGCACCAGCACCATCACGTGGCCGGGACGCGCCGCAGCCATGCCGGGAGCCGGCGATGTGCGGGCGAAATACTTGATCCAGTTGGAGGCGAGATTGAGCTCGGGCCGGATCTTGCCAAACACATGGCGGGACGCTTCACAGCCGCAATAGCGATG
>JALHNV010000062.1 GCA_022843325.1 Pseudolabrys sp.
CCAGCCGCGCACCCAGCCGGCCGAGCGCGTCGTCGCCAATGCCGCGCCGGTGCAGACCGCGCGCGTCGCTACGTCCGAGGCCCAAACAGAACCCGAGCCCGTTACCAAGACCGCAGAAGCGGCCGGCAACCTCCCGTCATTCCGCTGGCCGGTGAAAGGCCGCATCATCGCGGGCTTCGGTCCGGGCGTGAACGGTGTCCAGAACGACGGCATCAATCTGGCCGTGCCGGAAGGCACGCCGATCAAGGCCGCCGATGACGGCGTCGTCGCCTATGCCGGCAACGAACTGAAGGGCTATGGCAACCTGGTGCTGATCCGCCACGCCAACGGCTATGTGTCGGCCTATGCCAATGCCAGCGAACTGCTGGTCAAGCGCGGCGACAGCATCAAGCGCGGCCAGGACATCGCCAAGGCCGGGCAGACCGGCAACGTCACGTCGCCGCAGCTGCACTTCGAGATCCGCAAGGGTTCGACCCCGGTCGACCCGATGAAGTATCTCGGCGGCTGAAGCGCCGGCGCGCCTTCAACACGGCTTCAGGGACGACCCTTTGCAGGGGGCGAAGCGGGTGCCAACTGCTCGAGATTGTGGCGCACCAGATTTGCCGTCGTTCTGAAGTGCTCGTTCAAGAGCGCGACGGCTTTGTCGGCTTCGCGGTTGATGGTTGCTTCCATGATGACGCGATGCTCTTCGAGCCGCTTTGTCGCGTCGCCCTTGAGGCGGGCGACGGCCCGGTACCGGTCCGAGGCGTAGAACAGCGTCTGACAAAATCCTTTCAGCCATTCCGAGCGGCAGGCGCCGATCAAACTGGTATGGAATGCGAGATGGGCGTTGTTCCACTCGACGTTGCGATTGCCTTCGTGCGGCTCCCCGTCGGTGTAGCGCGGCGTCCGCGCCAGGCGATGGAACGAGAGAACGACATTTTCCTCCCACGCGGCGTCGCCGTGCTCGATGGACTCGCGCAGACCAAGTTCGTTCAGCCATTCCTTGGTGCGCACCAGTTCATTCAGTTCCTTGATGCTGAAACTCGCCACCGTGAAGCCACGCTGCGCGGTCTGCACCACCATGCCTTCGCTGGAGAGCCGGCTCAGGGCCTCCCGGATCGGACTGAGACCGACGTCATACCGCGCGCAAAGCTCCTGCATGCGCAGCTTCGAGCCCGGCGTCAGCGTCGCGTTCAGAATGTCCTCGCGCAGGCGCGAATAGGCGCTGATCGCCAGCGTCGTCGCGCCGGACGTCTTCGGCCTTGCGGGCTTCGCTATCTGCTCTGCTTCACTCATTCACATCAGTGCTCTGCGCGGGATAAGGCCACCGCAGCCAGTCACACAGCCCGCGTCCCATGATCATCTGCTTGTCGGCCGCGGATAGGAAGGCCAGATGCAGCATCAAATGCTCGATCGCCTCGCGATAGCCGACGCCGTATTTTCCCATCATGCGCGAAATGTCGGTCCCCCAGAAACACCGGGCGGCGCCGAAGGCGGAAACCAGCACCCGGATGTAGCCGTCGAGATTTCGATACGGATACGGCTCCGTTGAGAAGCTGGGCAGGTTGGAGAGCTTGACGCAGATGTTCGGGTGGGCGGCCAGCGCCGCCGTTGCCTCGATATAGGGGGCGATCGCGTCGTCGGTCGTATTGCCGAGGATGCCCATGTGGTCGACCGTCAGGCGAAGCCCTGGATGCCGGCGGGCGATCTCCGCCACTTTCGCCTTGGCGTGCGGCACCAGCAGCATGGTGGCGATGTCATGCCGCTCGGCATAGGGCCAGTACCAGTCGGCGGTGCCGTCCCCGATCCAGTCCCGCTCGCCGTCGAAGCTGAAGGTGAGGCGGACGCCGCTGATGGCGGGATGTCCGCGCCAGCGCTCGAGCATGTCCCGGGCTTCCTCCGGCCGGTTGACCGGAATGCGGATCATGACGCGGAAGCGGTCGGGATGTGCCGCATGCGCAGCGATGCCGACATCGAAGCGGTCGAGGTCCCAGGTGGGCGGGACGATCACCGCCCGGTCGACGCCGGCGGCATCCATCAGCGCCAGCAATTGCCCGGCGTCCAGTTCGGGCAGATGTCCCATATGTCTGAGGCGCTGGGCGCCGTTCGGCAGCCAGGGCCGGTCCGGCGCCTCGTTACCCCAGATGTGGACCTGCGCGTCTGCAATCATCATGGTGCCGGCCGCCGAGCCATCCTTCCCGCCACCGGGCGGGAAGGCCTGTCAGGAGGAGGGAACGCCTAGTTCTTCCGCGCCGCCTTGGCTTTGGCGATGACGTCGCTCCACTTTTCGGTTTCCTTGCGGAGGAAGTCCGCAAATTCTTCCGGCGTGGAGCCGGCCGAGTCGGAGCCGAGCACGGCAAACTTCTCGACGGTGTCCTTGTTCTGAAGCGCCACGCGGATCTTCTGGCTCAGCAGGTCGACAACTTCCTTCGGCGTGCCCTTGGGGGCGAAGACGCCGTTGAAAGTGACGCCCTCGACGCCCGGGAAGCCCGCTTCCGCCATGGTCGGCACGTCCGGCAGCACATCGATGCGCTTGCTGCCGCCGACCGCGAGCGCCCGCAGCTTGCCGCTTTCGAGATGCGTCTTGGCGTCGACCAGCTGCTGGAAGCCGGCGTCGATGTGCTCGCCCAGCATGTCGGTGATGGCGGGCGCGTTGCCCTTGTAATGGACTTCGGTCCATTGGATGTCGGCGCGCTGGCGCAGCAGCAGGCCGAGGAAATGGTTGATGCTCACCACGCTGGAGACGCCGAGCTTGATCTCGTCCGGCTTGGCTTTGGCGTATGCGACGAATTCCTTGACGGATTTTGCCGGAAACGAGCTGCGCACCAGCATCAGGTTCGAAGCCAGCGACAGCGTGCTGACCGGCTCGAAATTGTCCTGCCAGTTATACGGCGCATTGGGCGTCGTCATGGGGCCGAACAGCACCGGACCATTTGAACCGACGAACAGCGTGTAGCCGTCCGGTTTGGCGCGGGCGACATAGGTGCCCGCGAGCATCCCACCGGCGCCGGGACGGTTTTCAACGATGATCGGCTGTCCGAGCGAGTCACCCAGCGCCTTCTGCAGAATTCGGGTGCTGACGTCGACGTTGCCGCCGGCCGCGTAGGGCACCACGAACGTGATCGGCTTGTTGGGGAAATCCTGTGCCGACGCCAGCGAGCCGAAGGCGGCGAGGGCCAGGCCCAGCGTGAAAGTCAAAGCGCGCATGTTGTAACCTCCTGTCATGGGTTCCCGTCGTCTTGGTGACGACGTTGATGTCGGACGGCTCAGATCAGTCCGGGGTAAGAGCCGCCATCGAGTTGCAGATTCTGGCCGGACATAAATCCGGCCTGGTGGCTGCAGAGAAAAGCGCAGGTGTCGCCGAACTCTTCGGGGCGTCCAAAACGCTTGGCCGCGACTGTGCTCACGATCTTTGCCCGCGCTTCGTCAAACGTGATGCCATCGGCCTTCATCATTTGCTTGGCCATGAAGACCTGACGGTTGGTATCGAAGCGCTCCGGCAGCATGTTGTTGATGGTGACGTTGTCGACCGCGCATTCGATCGACAGCGCCTTGCACAGCGCGGTGAGCGCCGTGCGCGCCGCGGTCGACAGACCCATCCGCGCGCGCGGCTGCTTCACCATCGCGGACGTGATGTTGACGATGCGGCCGAATTTGCGCTGCCGCATGCCGGGCAGCACGCCCTTGATCATGAAGGTGGCGGCCAGCATGTTGGCATTGAAGGCCGACAGCCAGTCGCTCTCTTCCCACTCGAGAAATTGTCCCGGGGGCGGGCCGTCATTGTTGTTCACCAGAATGTCCGCTTCCGGACAGGCGGCGAGCAGCAAAGCGCGCCCCTCGGCGGTGTTGATATCGGCCTGTACGGCTCGCACCCGCACGCCGGACGTCGCGAAGATATCGTCGGCAGCCGACTGCAGGCTGTCGGCGGTACGGCCGTTGATGGTGACGTCGCAGCCCGCTTGCGCGAGCGATGTTGCACAAGCCTTGCCCAGCCCGCGCGACGATGCACATAGCAAAGCCTTCCGGCCGGAGATTCCGAGGTCCATGTGTTCAGCTTTCGTTGGCTTGGCGTCAGCTGAAGTTTTCGAGAATGTAGTCGACGGCTTCCGAGCGCGTGCCGACCCAGACGTCGTCCGCCCTGGTGGCGATTTCCAGCATCTTCACGAACACCGACATCCCCAACGGGCGGCCGAACACATGCGAGTGGATGGTCGGATCAAGGCGCACGGCGCCCTTTTCATGCTCGCGGACGTATTCGAGCCAGTCGTTGAACATGTCGAGCATCGCGCGCGGCGGATTGCCGTGCTTCATGTACATCGGCAGGTCGTTGCACTCCATGTTGCTGGCGAAGGCAACGACGGTGCCGGCGTCGAACTTGACCAGATACGGCAAATCTTCATTGAGCGTGTCGCCGTGCCACTTCAGGCCCTCTTCTGCGAGGAGACGGCCGGTCCGCGGACTCGGCGTGCCGCGCGGGCTGATCCAGCCGGTCGGCTTCTTGCCGGTCACCTGGGCAATGAGATCGACGGAGCGCCGGATATTGGCGCGCTCCTCGTCCTCATTGAGATAGATCGGGATGATGTCCATGGCGTAAGAGTGCGCGACGATATCGTGACCCGCGTCCGCGATCCGGCGCACGATCTCGGGATGGCGCTCGGCCATGATGCCGTTGACCATCATGGTCGCCTTCACGCCGAACCGGTCGAGGGTGTCGAGCACACGGAAAATGCCGCGGCGGGGGCCGTATTCGGCGAAGCCGAGGGCGTTCAGATCGGGGAAGCCCGGCTTCAGCGGATTTCCCATCGGGCCGATACCGGGCCAATGGCCATCCGACCAGCCTTCGAACGCGCAACGGAAAATGAGGGCGATACGCTTGTTGCCGGGCCACCGGAAATCATCCGGCAATGACTTTTCCACGCCGCCGGTGTGCACGCTCACGTAGGACATGCCGTCTCCCTTTGCATTTTTCTCGAGGGAGCCGCGCATCGCGCCGGAATCCCGGTGGTGGCGCATCCAACACAGGGCCTCCGACGACGTCAAGTAATTTCGATTTTTTTCACCCTAAGTCAAAAATATCGAATATTGACCACCCCGGTCCATACCCTATGCCGTGGTTTCGAACAGCGTGAGCGCATTGCCGCGCTCGATCGCCTGCAAAAGCGCGGGATCGAGGCCGAGTTCGGCGAGGCCTGCAATGGAGGCGGCCGTGGTGTCTTCCGGCGCGAACGGATAGTCGCTGCCAAACAGCACTTGGCTGGCGTCCACCAATTGCAGCAGTGCAGCGAAGGCGTATCGGTTGGCCGATAGCGCCGTATCGAAGTAAAGCCTGCGCAGCGTCGGCAGCACGCCTTCGCTCAGGACGGCGCCGTTGGACGGGATGCGCTCCAGCCGCGCCAGCCGGTCGGCCAGGAACGGCACTGTGCCGCCGGCATGCGAGAAGATGAAGCGGATGCCGGGGAAGCGCGCGAAGGTGCCGTTCATCATCAGGCTGACGATGGCGCGCGTGGTGTCGAACGGGAAGTCGAGCGTCGCGGCCGGCACGCCGGGGATGTGACACGAACACGGTCCGCAGTCGGGATGAACGAAGACCACGGCGCGGCGGCGGTCGAGCGCTGCGAACACCGGATCGAACAGTGGATCGCCCAGATAGCGGGTGCCGTAGCTGGTCAGCAGGCCGATGCCGTCCGTCCCGATCGTGTCATAGGCCCGGTCGATTTCGGCGAGCGCGGCCGGCACATGCGGCAGCGGCAAAAATGCGAAAGTGCCGAACCGCCCCCCGGATGAACGGCGCAGTGCCGCGGCATCGTCGTTGAAGCCGCGGACAACCTCAACTGCCTCGGCTTCGGCGCAACCGGACACGCCCGGCGCCGACATCGACGTATAGGCGCGCGCGATACCGTGCCGGTCCATCACCGCGATCGACAGCTCGGGGCTCCACGCCGGCGCCTTGCCGGACACGAGCAAGCGGCCGATCGCATCTTCGCCGACCGCCTTCAGGTAGCGCGGCGGCAGAATGTGGTGATGCACGTCGATGCGATGCGGTGACGTCATGATCGCTTGGACTCCTCGTATGTCGGCAAGTGAGGGCCGGTCGGCGGGCCCTGCGTTCGATCGTTGAATACCAGAGATGACAATCGCGCGCGCAGGCCTTGTGGCGGAACGACGCATGGATGCAGCCTGTCACATCCTGAAAATGCTTTGTCCGCGCCGAACTATTTCGTGTTGGCTCATGCGGTATTGCAAAGCTAGAGTGACGCCAAGAACCGCCGATGGGCGGCAGAGGGCGAGAGCCCCAACGCGTCCAGGGAGGACCAATCAGAATGATCGTATCTCGCAGAACCGTCGTCACGCGTGCCGGCGCGGCCGCCCTTGCGCTCGGACTCATGCAGGCGGCCAGTCCGCTGCATGCGCAGGACTTTCCAACGCGGGCGATCACCATCATCGTGCCCTCGTCGGCCGGAGGACCGGCTTATGTCACGGCGCGGCTGATCGCGGACCGGTTCTCTCAGGCGCTCAAGCAGCCGGTCGTGGTCGAGACCGTTCCCGGCGCCGGTGGCACCATCGGCATGGGCCGGCTGGCCCGCGCCGCACCCGACGGCTACACGCTGATGATCCACCAGAACGGCTTTGCCATCACACCGGCGATCTACGACAAGCTGCCGTTCGATACCGAAAAGGATTTCGTCACGGTCGGCATGATCAACCGCAGCGAGACCTTCGTCGTCGGCCGACCGACGCTGCCGGCCAACAACTTCAAGGAGCTGGTCGCGTGGATGAAAGGCCCCGGCAAGCCGGCGCGCATCGCACACCCGGGCGTCGGCACCAACGGTCATCTGGCGGCGACCATGTTCGTTCGCGCCCTCGAACTTGAACCGACCATGGTCGCCTACAAAGGCATCGGCCCGGCGGTCAACGATATCGTCGGCGGGCATGTCGACGTGACGCAGGTCGGCGCATCCGCCGCCGCGCCGCTCATCAAGGACAACAGGATCAAGGTCTTTGCGTCCACGGGCTTCAGCCGCAACCCGCACTTCCCCGACATTCCGACCCTCGGTGAACTCGGCTACAACATCCAGCTCTGGCTCTGGATGGGCCTGTTCGCGCCCGCCGGAACGCCGCAGCCGGTGCTTGAAACGCTGAACGCGGCGCTGCGCGAGACGCTCGCCGACGCCCGCACCATCAGCAATTTCGAGGCCTCGCTGGTCCAGCGCTTCCCCGACGATCAGATGTCGGTCAAAGCCTCGGGCGACTACGTGCGGGATCAGATCGCGCTCTGGGGCAAGGTGGTGCGCGAGAACAACATCAAGGGTCACTAACAGGCCTGATCGCCGGTGGCGGCCACGGCCTCCTGCCGCTGGCGGGCCGTGCCCTCCTGCGGCCGCGCTTTGACGTGGCACGCCGCGCATCGCTTCAGAATTGCTTCTGGTGGAACACCCGGTAGCGCAACAAAAAAGCGGCAGGTGAGGGGATGTTCCCCGCCTGCCGCTTGGTTTTCCGGAGGATCCGGCGTTTAGCCGTCAGACCGCTTCCTTGAGCTCCTTGGAAGCGCGGAAAGCGACCTTCTTGCTCGCCTTGATCTGGATCGCTTCGCCGGTCGCTGGGTTACGGCCCATGCGCGCGGCACGCTTGCGCACCTGAAGGATGCCGAGGCCGCCGATGCGGATGCGCTCGCCCTTCTTCAAGTGCTTGACGATGTTGCCGACGAAATCGCCGAGAACGGCTTCCGCCTGCTTCTTGGACATCTCATGCGATTCCGCGAGAGCGGCGGCGAGATGCTTCAACGTGACCGTAGCCGGTGTCGGTGCCTTTCCAGGTGCCGTAGCCATCTTTGGGACCCTCCTCTTCGAATCCGAGAGCTTGGCGAAGCGCCAAACACTCCGCCCGAATAGACGATTCGGACCGGGTGGACTATCGATTCTTCGCGGTAAATAAGGCTTTTTCGCTATTTGTGCTTATGAAGTGGTGTTTGCCTTGACTTGGGGAGGGGCTCCCTATAACTCGTCCGCACGCCCGCGGGGGCGTAGCTCAGTTGGTTAGAGCGCTGCCCTGTCACGGCAGAGGCCGCGGGTTCGAGTCCCGTCGCTCCCGCCATTTCAATGACTTAGGCCCGGTTACGGGCGATCCAGCCGAGGCCGGTCGGGCCGATGGTCGATCAAGACATCTCCTCAACAGACCTCACACACGGCGTTCAGGCGCTGTTTTTCGACGTTTTCGGAACTCTGGTCGATTGGCGCTCCGGCGTCGCCCGGGAGGCCCAGCGAATCCTGGGCGCCCAGGGCCACAGCCTGGACTGGAACGGTTTTGCCGAGGCTTGGCGCGGCGAATACCAGCCCGGCATGGAAGAGGTCAGGTCCGGCCGCATTCCCTTCAGCAAACTCGACGTCCTGCACCGGCGCAATCTGGAGCGGTTCCTGCCGCGGTTCGGTCTGCGCAACCTGCCGGACGATGTGCTGTCAGAGCTGACGCTGGCCTGGCACCGGCTCGACGCCTGGCCGGAAGTGCCGGCGGCGCTCGCGCGGCTGCGCGCTCGTTTCCGTCTCGCGCCGGTGTCGAACGGCAATATTTCGCTGATGGCCGATCTGGCCCGCCGCAACGGCATCTGCTGGGACGCCATTCTCGGCGCCGAGGTGGCCGGCGACTACAAGCCGAAGCCCGCCGTCTATCGCGCCGCCTGCGCGGCTTTCGACCTTGCGCCCGCGCAGTGCATGATGGTGGCGGCGCATTCCAGCGATCTGGCTGCGGCCGCCGCCTGCGGCCTGCGCACCGCCCACGTGGCGCGGCCGGACGAGCACGGGCCCGGCACCGGCGAGAAGGGCCCGACCGTGCCGGTCGATTTCGCCGCCGCCGACCTGGCCGATCTCGCCGGCAAGCTCGGGGTATAAAAAATGCCCGGCTGTTCAGGCCGGGCATCGCTTTTCAAACTCTCAGGCGCGCGCGCTCAGCCCTTATAAACGGGCTCCGGCTGGCCGTAGAAGCTGGCCAGGATGTGGTACACCACCATGTAGTTCTTCTGCTGGAAGCTGGCGTGCGAAATGCCCGGCATCACGGCGAACTGCTTGTCCGGGTTCGGCAACTTGGCGAAGAAAGCCAGCAAATCCTCCATCGAGGCGATGCCGTCATGCTGGCCGCGCATGATGATGGTCGGCACCGTGATCTTCTCCGGATCGACCACCGGCAGCTTCGAGCACATATCGACGTAGGTGCCGGTCGGCACCGAATCGTCCAGCGCCACCACGGCCTCGGCGAAGGCTTCGATCACCGTGCGGTCGGCGGTATCGGGATGGTCGCGGTCGAACACCGAATGGATGAAGGCCTTGCTCATCGGCCGCCGGTTCTTGGTAAGGAACTCCGGCAGTTTCTTGCGCCGCTCGGTCAGGGTCGGCGAGCCTTCGCCGGTCCAGACGAAGGCATCGAGCGCCAGCCGCGCCACCATCTCCGGATGGCGCTGGGCGAACATCGCCGCGCGCAGCGCGCCCGAGGAAATGCCGTAGACCATCAACGGGCGGGCGCCGCGCAGTTTCTGGATGTATTGCGCCGCCGCGTAGCAATCGTCGGCGCCTTGCGAAATCGGCGCGTTGTTGTCGCGGTCCTTGGTCGAACGGCCATAGCCCTCCATGTCGACCGACCAGCAGTCGTAGCCAAGCCCGGCGAAGTAATCCATGCCCGAGGGATGTCCCGGCACCTGCAGGTCGAAGGTCGGCTGGCCGGCCATCGAGGAGCCGTGCACGAACAGGATCGTGCCGATGCTCTTGGCCGGGTCGCCGGCGACCTTCTCGAACATGAACAGCTTCACGCCACCTTCCTTGGTGGTCCAGTGGTCCTCGCCCTTGATCGCGGCGGCGGGCGGCTTGGTCATCTGATTCATTGCATTTCCTTGCGTTTTCGAAGCACTAGTTGGCCAGCTTGATCTTGTTGTCGGCGATAACCTTGGCCCAGCGATCGACTTCCTTCTGCATGAAGTCCTTGAACGCAGGCTGCGCCATGTTCAGCGGTACCGCGCCTTGTTTCTCCCAGGTATCCTTGAGCCCCGGGTTGTTCGACGCCTTTGTGATTTCGCGGTGCAGGAGGTCGAGGATCGGCTGCGGCGTGCCGGCCGGCGCCATCATGCCGACCCAGAGGGTGGCTTGGAAGCCCTTGGCACCCGCTTCGTCCAGTGTCGGGATATTGGGCAGGCTGGCGGCCCGCTTCAGGCCGCTGGTGCCGATGGCGCGCACCATCCCGGATTCGATGGTCGAGGTCATGGTTGGAACCGCGTCGAACAAAAGCTGGATCTGACCTGAGAGGATGTCGTTGCGGGCGCCGGTCGAGCCCTTGTAGGGCACGTGGACGAGGTCGATACCGGCGATATTCTTCAGGAGCTCTCCGGCCATGTGATAGTTCGAGCCGGGGCCGGAAGAGCCGTAATTGAGGGTACCCGGCTTGGCCTTGGCCAGCGCGACCAGTTCGCTCAGATTGTTCGCCGGCACCGAGGGGTGGGCCACCAGCACCAGTTCGGTGTCAGCCAGCGGCGCGACGGGCACCAGGTCGCGCATCAGCGTGTATTGTTTCTTGCTGTAGAGCGTTTCATTGACGGTCTGGGTGCCGGACACGATCAGCAGCGTGTAGCCATCCGGCGCCGCCTTGGCGACAGCCTCGGTGCCGATCGTGGTGCCGGCGCCGGGCCGGTTCTCCATGACGAAATTCTGCTTTAAGGATTTCTGCAATTCTGCCGCGATGGCACGGGCGAACACGTCGGCCGGGCCGCCGGCGCCGAACGGCACGATGATTTTGACGGTACGGGACGGGTAATCGTCGGCCACCGCCGGGGCGGTGGCGAAAGTCGCACTTCCAGACAGCAAGATGAGCGCTGCAACGTACCGCAGAAGCGTCATGGCATTTCCCCAGGTTTTTGAATTTTTTCGGACTTCGTCCGTGACTATCGAGGGGCGGTCATGATCCTGTCAATCGTGTCCCGGTGGCCGCCCGGCGGCCGGCTCACAAATCGTCTTGATCGGGTCCCGCAACCGCCGTGTATCCAGCACGAATGGCTGCTTGCCACCCATTGTGCGCTGCGCTAAGCCTCAACCGCTCCCGTCCTTGAGACTTGTTCCAAAGAGGCAAGGGCGTTTTTTCGGGGCTGCGGCGCCGTTCTGCCGGCTGCCGAAGGGTCCAGGGCGGGCGTATATCCGGGTTGGGGCGCGGGTTCGTACGCGGAGGTCGCCGATGAGCACATTGCTGCTGGATTACCTGCCTTTGGTGGTCTTCATCGCCGTCGCGCTGGTGATCGGCGTGGTGCTGCTGATCGTGCCCTTCGTCGTCGCCTACCAGCAGCCCGATCCCGAAAAGATGTCCGCCTACGAATGCGGTTTCAACGCCTTCGACGACTCACGCATGAAGTTCGACGTGCGGTTCTATCTGGTCGCCATCCTCTTCATCATCTTCGATCTCGAAGTGGCCTTCCTGTTTCCCTGGGCTGTGACGTTCCGGGAGCTCGGCCCCTACGGCTTCTGGTCGATGATGATCTTCCTGGGCGTCCTCACCGTCGGCTTCATCTATGAATGGAAGAAGGGGGCGCTCGAATGGGATTGAGCAGCCCGAGGATTTTCAAATCATGACCCTGGTTGCAACCGCGCCCCGCGGCATCCTCGACCCGCGCACCGGCAAGCCGGTGGGCGCCGACGATCCGTATTTTGTCGGCCTCAACAGCGAACTGTCCGACAAGGGATTCATCGTTGCCGCCGCCGACGACCTCATCACCTGGGCGCGCACCGGCTCGCTGATGTGGATGACGTTCGGGCTAGCGTGCTGCGCCGTCGAAATGATGCAGATGTCGATGCCGCGCTACGACGCCGAGCGGTTCGGATTCGCGCCGCGTGCGTCGCCGCGCCAGTCCGACGTCATGATCGTCGCCGGCACGCTGACCAACAAGATGGCGCCGGCGCTGCGCAAGGTCTACGATCAGATGCCGGAGCCGCGCTACGTGATTTCGATGGGCTCATGCGCCAATGGCGGCGGCTATTATCACTATTCCTATTCGGTGGTTCGTGGCTGCGACCGCATTGTGCCGGTCGACATCTACGTGCCGGGCTGTCCGCCGACCGCGGAAGCGTTGCTCTATGGCGTGATGCTGCTGCAGAAGAAGATCCGCCGCACCGGCACGATCGAACGGTAGGCGGAGCCGATGCACGACATTCTCGACAGCCTCGGCCAGACGATTGTAAAGGCGCTTCCGGCGTCGGTCACCGGCTACGACGTCTCGCGCGGCGAACTCACCGTCACGGCGGAAGCCGCCGACATCGTCAAGGTCGCGACCTTCCTGCGCGACGACGCCGCCTGCCAGTTCAACTGTTTCATCGACGTCACGGCGGTCGATTGGCCGGCGCGCGAGCAGCGCTTCGACGTCGTCTACCATTTGCTGTCGCCGCGGCTGAACCAGCGCATCCGCATCAAGACCGTGACTGACGAAGTGACGCCGGTGCCGTCTTTGATCGGCGTGTTCCGCGGCGCCGACTGGTTCGAGCGCGAGGCCTACGATCTTTACGGCGTTCTGTTCACCGGCCATCCGGACATGCGGCGCATCCTTACCGATTACGGTTTCGACGGCCATCCGCTGCGCAAGGACTTCCCGCTGACCGGCTTTGTCGAGGTGCGATACGACGACGCCGAGAAGCGTGTTGTTTATGACAAAGTGCGTCTGAACCAGGAATTCCGGAACTTCGACTTCCTGTCGCCGTGGGAAGGCACAGATTACGTCATTCCCGGTGATGAGAAGGCGACATCGCAAGGGCAGGGCAACAAGCTGACCGGCGAACCTGAGAAGAAGGCGCCGTAATGGCCGAGACAGCACTCCGCAACTTCACCATCAATTTCGGCCCGCAGCATCCGGCCGCCCACGGCGTGCTGCGGCTGGTGCTGGAGCTCGACGGCGAGATCGTCGAGCGCGTCGATCCCCATATCGGTCTGCTGCACCGCGGCACCGAGAAACTGATCGAGCACAAGACCTACCTGCAGGCCGTGCCGTATTTCGACCGGCTCGACTACGTCGCGCCGATGAATCAGGAGCACGCCTTCTGCCTGGCGGTGGAAAAGCTGCTCGGCATTACGGTGCCGAAGCGCGCGCAACTGATCCGCGTTCTCTATTCGGAAATCGGCCGGCTGCTGTCGCACCTTCTGAACGTCACGACGCAGGCGATGGACGTCGGCGCGCTGACCCCGCCGCTGTGGGGCTTCGAAGAGCGCGAGAAGCTGATGGTGTTCTATGAGCGTGTGTCCGGCTCACGCATGCATGCGGCCTATTTCCGGCCCGGCGGCGTGCACCAGGACATGCCCGTCAAGCTGATCGACGATATCTATGCGTTCTGCGATCCGTTCCTGAAGGTGGTCGACGATCTCGACACGCTGCTGACCGGCAACCGCATCTTCAAGCAGCGCAACGTCGATATCGCCGTGGTCAAGCTGGAGGACGCCTGGAACTGGGGGTTCTCCGGCGTCATGGTGCGCGGCTCGGGGGCGGCCTGGGACCTGCGCAAGTCGCAGCCCTACGAGTGCTACGCCGAACTCGACTTCGACATTCCGGTTGGCAAGAACGGCGACTGCTACGACCGTTATCTGATCCGCATGGAAGAGATGCGGCAGTCGGTTAAAATCATGAAGCAGTGCTGCGATAAACTGCGCTCCGCCGAAGGGCAGGGGCCGGTCAGCGTCACCGATAACAAGATCGTGCCGCCCAAGCGCGCCGAGATGAAGCGCTCGATGGAAGCGCTGATCCACCACTTCAAGCTTTATACCGAGGGCTATCACGTGCCGGCCGGCGAAGTGTATGCGGCGGTCGAGGCGCCGAAGGGCGAGTTCGGCGTCTATCTGGTCGCCGACGGCACCAACAAGCCGTACAAGTGCAAGATTCGCGCGCCGGGCTTCGCTCATTTGCAGGCGATGGACTGGCTGTGCCGCGGCTACATGCTGGCCGATGTGTCGGCCATCCTCGGCTCGATCGACATCGTGTTCGGGGAGGTCGATCGATGAGT
This sequence comes from Pseudolabrys sp., assembly GCA_022843325.1. Lineage (GTDB taxonomy): Bacteria > Pseudomonadota > Alphaproteobacteria > Rhizobiales > Xanthobacteraceae > Pseudolabrys. The sequence continues at coordinate 13,986 of JALHNV010000062.1, forward strand.
GTGCGCCGGACCGCTCCGCCCGAGCAGCAGCCGAAAGAGTTTTCCTTCTCCAAGGAAAATCTCGACTGGGCCAACAAGCAGCTCACCAAATTCCCCGCCGGCCGCCAGCAATCGGCGGTGATTCCGCTGCTGTGGCGCGCGCAGGAGCAGAACAAGGGCTGGCTGCCGGAAGCCGCCATCCGCTACGTCGCCGATTTCCTCGGCATGCCGCATATCCGCGCCATGGAAGTGGCGACGTTCTACACGATGTTCGTGCTGCAACCGGTCGGCAAGAAAGCGCATGTCCAGGTTTGCGGCACCACGCCGTGCCGGCTGCGCGGCGCCGACGACATCTTCAAGGTGTGCGAGCGCCGCATCAACCACGACCAGTTCCATCTCTCGGCGGACGGCGATTTCTCGTGGGAGGAGGTCGAGTGCCTGGGCGCCTGCGTCAACGCGCCGATGGTGCTGATCTGGAACGACACCTACGAGGATTTGACCGCCGAGAGCTTCGAGAAGGTGCTGGACAGCTTCGCCGCCGGCAAGCCGGTCGCGCCCGGCCCGCAGAACGGCCGCCAGTTCTCGGCGCCGATCGGCGGCCCGCTGACGCTCACGGACGAGGCGATCTATCAGCCAGGCGCCGTGCGCAAGAGCGCCGAAGAGGCTCCCGCCGGCAACACCGACACCGCCTTGCTCGACGCCAAAGCCAAGAAGCCGGGCGAGGCCGCCAACCGCCGCGAGGCGCCGATGGCGACAGCGCCGGTGGTCGACAACGAAAAACCGAAACCGAATTGAACAGACATGCTCGCTGACAAAGACCGCATCTTCAAGAATCTCTATGGCCTCCACGACTGGGGCCTGAAAGGCGCGCGCGCGCGGGGCTCCTGGGACGGCACCAAGGCGATCATCGACAAGGGCCGCGACGGCATCATCAACGAGATGAAGGCTTCGGGTCTGCGCGGCCGCGGCGGCGCCGGCTTCCCGACCGGATTGAAGTGGTCGTTCATGCCGAAGGAGATCGGCGAGCGGCCGCATTATCTCGTCGTCAATGCCGACGAGTCGGAGCCCGGCACCTGCAAGGACCGCGAGATCATGCGGCACGATCCGCATCTTCTGATCGAAGGCTGCCTGATCGCCGGTTTCGCGATGGGTGCGCACGTGGGATACATCTATGTGCGCGGCGAATTCATCCGCGAGCGCGAACGGCTGCAGGCCGCCATCGATCAGGCCTATGAGGCCAACCTGCTCGGCAAGGGCAATATCCACGGCTGGGACTTCGACCTTTACGTCCACCACGGCGCCGGCGCCTATATCTGCGGCGAGGAAACCGCGCTGCTGGAAAGCCTCGAAGGCAAGAAGGGCCTGCCGCGCCTGAAGCCGCCGTTCCCGGCCAATGTCGGGCTCTATGGCTGCCCGACCACGGTGAACAACGTCGAGTCGATCGCGGTCGCGCCGGATATCCTGCGGCGCGGCGCGTCGTGGTTCGCCTCGTTCGGCGCCCCCAACAATGTCGGCACCAAGCTGTTCTGCATCTCCGGCCACGTCGAGAAGCCGTGCAATGTCGAAGAGGCCATGAGCATCCCGTTCCGGGAGTTGATCGAGAAGCATTGCGGCGGCGTGCGCGGCGGCTGGGACAATCTCAAGGCCGTGATCCCGGGCGGCTCGTCGGTGCGCATGGTGCCGGCGGAGCAGATCATCGACACGCCGATGGATTTCGACAGCCTGTCGAAGCTCAAGTCCGGCCTCGGCACCGCCGCCGTCATCGTCATGGACAAGTCGACCGACCTGATCCGCGCCGTGGCGCGGCTGTCCTATTTCTACAAGCACGAGAGCTGCGGCCAGTGCACGCCGTGCCGCGAGGGCACCGGCTGGATGTGGCGGGTGCTGACCCGCATGGCTGACGGCCGCGCCCACAAGCGCGAGATCGACATGCTGCTGGAAGTCACCAAGCAGGTCGAAGGTCACACCATCTGCGCGCTCGGCGACGCGGCGGCCTGGCCGATCCAGGGCCTGATCGCGCATTTCCGGCACGAGATCGAAGAGCGGATCGACGCCTATTCGCGCAACGCAAGCCGCGACGACCTCGGCGTACGCGACCCCGAACCACTCGTGGCGGCGGAGTAGGGCGATGCACCTCGCCCAGTTCAACATTTCGAAGAACCGTTATCCGCTGAGCGATCCGCGGATGAAGGGGTTTCTCGACAATGTCGAACGGGTGCACCGTGCTGCCGAGCAGATCGACGGCTTCATCTGGCGGCTGCATGACGAGACCGGTCACGCCATGAACATCCGCGTCTACGACGACCCGGAAATTCTGCCGAACCTCACAGTGTGGCGCGATGTCGAGTCGCTGGAGCGCTTCGTCTGGCAGACCGTGCATTCGCGGCTCTACGCCCGCCGCGAGGAATGGTTTGCGCTGATCGAGCGCGCCAAGTTCGTGATGTGGTGGATCCCGGAAGGCCACCGGCCGCCGATGACCGAAGGCCGCGACCGGCTGGAATATCTGCGCGAGCACGGCCCGAGCGACCACGCCTTCGGCTGGGACCAGCTACCGGCGGCGAAATTATACAAGACGGCGCGCTGCGGCGTGCAAAGCGAGCATGCGGCATGACAGGAGGACGCGATGGCGGGAGAGCCGGACAATGTCGTTCTTGTTTTATTGCGCAGGATCGACGAACGCACAGGGCGGATGGCCGACGATTTGCAGGATTTGAAGAGTCGGGTGACGTCGATCGAAGAGGGGCTTGCGGGCGTTAATCGCAGGCTGGATCGGATAGATAACCGGGTCGATCGTATCGAACGCCGGTTGGAGCTGACCGAAGTAGAGCATTAGGCCGAAGTGAATGACCAAGATCATCGTTGACGGCACAGAGATCGACGTTCCGCCGGAGTATACGCTGCTCCAGGCGTGCGAAGCGGCGGGCGCCGAGATTCCGCGCTTCTGCTACCACGAGCGGCTGTCGATTGCCGGGAACTGCCGCATGTGCCTGATCGAGGTGGTCGGGGTGCCGAAGCCGATGGCGTCCTGCGCCATGGGCGTGCGCGATCTGCCGCCGAACAAGGACGGCACGCCGAAGATCCTCAACACCAAGACGCCGATGGTGCGCAAGGCGCGCGAAGGCGTGATGGAATTCCTGCTGATCAACCATCCGCTGGATTGCCCGATCTGCGACCAGGGCGGCGAGTGCGATCTGCAGGACCAGGCCATGGCCTATGGCGTCGATCACACGCGCTTCCAGGAAAACAAGCGCGCGGTCGAAGACAAGTACATCGGCCCGCTGGTCAAGACGTCGATGAACCGCTGCATTCAGTGCACGCGCTGCATCCGTTTCTCCACCGAAGTTGCCGGCGTTTCCGAGCTTGGCGCCACCGGGCGCGGCGAGGACATGGAGATCACGACCTACCTCGAGCAGGCGATGACCTCGGAGCTGCAGAGCAACGTGGTCGATCTCTGCCCGGTCGGCGCGCTGACCTCGAAGCCTTACGCTTTCGCGGCGCGGCCGTGGGAACTGACCAAGACACAGTCCATCGACGTCATGGACGCGCTCGGCTCGGCCATCCGCATCGACACGCGCGGCCGTGAGGTCATGCGCATCCTGCCGCGCATCAATGACGACGTGAATGAGGAGTGGATTTCCGACAAGACGCGCCACGTGGTCGACGGCTTGCGCACCCAGCGGCTCGATCAGCCCTATCTGCGCGAGAATGGTCGGCTGCGGCCGGCGACCTGGAAGGAAGCCTTCGCCACCATCGCCAACCGGCTGCGGCCGGTCGACAGCGCCAAGGTCGGCGCCATTGTCGGCGACCTGGCCGGCGCCGAGGAGATGTTCGCGCTCAAGGACCTGATGGGTAGGCTCGGCAGCGCCAACATCGATGCGCGTCAGGACGGCGTGGCGATCGATCCGGCGGCGGGCCGCGCGTCGTATCTTTTCAACGCCACCATCGCCGGCATCGAACAGGCCGACGCGCTACTGATCATCGGCGCCAATCCGCGCCGCGAGGCGGCGGTGCTGAACGCGCGCATCCGCAAGCGCTGGCGGCAGGGCAATTTCCCCATCGCCGTCATCGGCGAGAAAGCCGATCTCACTTATACCTATGACTATCTGGGCGCCGGCGCGGAGACGCTGTCGGGCATCGCCGGCAGCAAGTTTGCTGAATCGCTGAAGGGTGCCGAGCGCCCGCTGATCATCGTCGGCGCTGGTGCGCTGGCGCGCAAGGACGGCGCGGCGCTGCTGGCGCTGGCAGCCAAGGCGGCCGGCGATCTCGGCGTCATCAAGGACGGCTGGAACGGCTTCTCGGTGCTGCACACCGCGGCCTCGCGCGTCGGTGCGCTCGATCTCGGCCTGGTGCCGGGCGCGGGCGGCCAGACCGCGGCGCAGATGGCCGGCGGCGTCGTCGAGGTGTTGTTCCTGCTCGGGGCCGACGAGATCGAGGTCGCGCCGGGACCGTTCGTCGTCTACATCGGCACCCATGGCGACCGCGGCGCGCACCGCGCCGACGTCATCCTGCCGGGCGCCGCCTATCCCGAGAAATCGGCGATCTACGTCAACACCGAAGGCCGCGTGCAGATGGCGAGCCGTGCCGCGTTCCCGCCGGGCGATGCGCGGGAGGACTGGGCGATCCTGCGGGCCTTGTCCGACGTGCTCGGTTGCCGTCTCGGCTATGACTCCCTGCCGGCGCTGCGCCAGGCGCTCTACGCCGCACACCCGCATTTCATGCGCATTGACCAGATCGCGCCGGCCGATGCCGCCGCCATCGGCAAGCTGGCCTCCGCCGGCGGTGCGCCTGACAAGGCGCCGCTCCGTTCGCCGGTGACCGACTTCTATCTTACCAATCCGATCGCACGCGCCTCTGCCGTCATGGCCGAATGTTCGGCGCTGGCGAATGCCGTTCACAAGTCAGCGGCGGAGTAGGGGCAATGGAATTTTTCTGGACCTATCTCTGGCCTCTGCTGATCATCGTCGGTCAGTCGGTGCTGCTGCTGGTCATCCTGCTCATCGGCATCGCCTATATTCTTCTGGCCGACCGCAAGATCTGGGCGGCCGTGCAGATGCGCCGCGGCCCCAACGTCGTCGGGCCCTTCGGCCTGTTCCAGTCCTTTGCTGACCTTCTGAAATTCATGGTCAAGGAGCCGGTGATCCCGGCCGGCGCCAACAAGGGCGTTTATCTGCTGGCGCCGCTGGTGACCTGCGTGCTGGCGCTGGCGGCCTGGGCTGTGATCCCGGTCGATGCGGGCTGGATGATCGCCAACATCAATGTCGGCGTGCTGTATATCTTCGCGATCTCGTCGCTGATGGTCTACGGCATCATCATGGCCGGCTGGGCCTCGAACTCGAAATACGCCTTTCTGGCCGCCGTGCGTTCGGCGGCGCAGATGGTGTCCTACGAAGTCTCCATCGGCTTCGTCATCATCACGGTGCTGCTGTGCGCCGGATCGCTCAATCTGTCGGCCATTGTCGAGGCGCAGAACGGGCCCTACGGCCTGCTGAACTGGTACTGGTTGCCGCTGTTCCCAATGTTCGTGGTGTTCTTCGTCTCGGCGCTGGCGGAAACCAACCGGCCGCCGTTCGATCTGGTCGAGGCGGAATCGGAACTGGTGGCCGGCTTCATGGTCGAATACGGCTCGACGCCGTACATGATGTTCATGCTCGGCGAATACGTGGCGATCGCCACGATGTGCGCCCTCGGCGCAATCCTGTTCCTCGGCGGCTGGCTGCCGCCGGTGCCGTATGCGCCGTTCACGTGGGTACCGGGCGTGGTCTGGTTCGCCCTGAAGCTGCTGTTCATGTTTTTCCTGTTCGCCATGGCCAAGGCGATTGTGCCGCGCTATCGCTACGACCAACTGATGCGGCTCGGCTGGAAGGTGTTCCTGCCGCTGTCGCTGGCCATGGTCGTGATCGTTGCCGCCGTCATCCAGTATGGCGGTCTGGCCGCCACGGCCGTGAAGTGAGGATGCGATGAGGCTTGATCGCGCAGCCAAGGCGCTGTTTCTGATGGAGTTCGTGACCGGCTTCGCGCTGGCCATGCGCTACTTCTTTGCGCCCAAGGCGACCATCAACTACCCGTTCGAGAAGAACCCGATCAGCCCGCGGTTCCGCGGCGAACATGCGCAGCGCCGTTATCCGAACGGCGAGGAACGCTGCATCGCCTGCAAATTGTGCGAGGCCATTTGCCCGGCGCAGGCCATCACCATCGAGGCCGGCCCGCGCCGCAACGACGGCACCCGCCGCACCACGCGCTACGACATCGACATGGTGAAGTGCATCTATTGCGGCCTTTGCCAGGAGGCTTGCCCGGTCGACGCCATCGTCGAGGGTCCGAATTTCGAGTTCGCCACCGAGACGCGCGAGGAGCTCTATTACGACAAGGAGCGCCTGCTCGCGAACGGCGACCGCTGGGAGCGCGAGATCGCCAAGAACCTCGCGCTCGACGCGCCCTACAGGTGAGATAGATGATCGCCGCGTTTTTCTTTTATCTCTTTGCCGGCATTCTGGTCGCCAGCGCCTTCATGGTGGTGGCGGGCCGCAATCCCGTGCATTCGGTGCTCTATCTGATCCTGGCCTTCGTCAACGCCTCGGGGCTGTTCGTGCTGATGGGTGCCGAATTCCTCGCGATGATCCTGATCGTCGTCTATGTCGGCGCCGTCGCCGTGCTGTTCCTGTTCGTGGTGATGATGCTCGACGTCGACTTCGCCGAGCTGAAGCAGGGCGCGTTGCAGTATCTGCCGGTCGGCCTGCTGATCGGCGGCATCTTCCTCGCCGAACTGCTGCTGGTGGTCGGCGCCTGGGTCATCGGACCGGGCGTGCCGGCGGCGATCACCGCGCCGATCTCCACCACCGTGACCAATACCGAAGCGCTCGGTCTGCTGCTTTACACCCGCTATGTCTACTTCTTCCAAATCTCCGGCCTGATCCTGCTGGTCGCGATGATCGGCGCCATCGTGCTGACGCTGCGGCACAAGGCGCGCGTCCGTCGCCAGGACATCGGCGCCCAGGTGGCGCGCACGCCGGCCGACTCGATCGAGGTGGTCAAGGTGCGGACCGGGCAGGGGCTCGGCAGCAACAGCGTCGGGGGCAACCCATGACCATCGGCCTTGGGCACTATCTGTCGGTTGCCGCGATCCTGTTCACGCTCGGGATCTTCGGCATCTTCCTGAACCGCAAGAACGTCATCGTCATTCTGATGTCGATCGAGCTGATCCTGCTGGCCGTCAACATCAACCTGGTCGCGTTCTCGACCCACCTCGGCGACATCGTCGGGCAGGTCTTCGCGCTGTTCGTGCTGACGGTCGCGGCTGCGGAAGCCGCCATTGGGCTGGCCATTCTGGTCGTCTATTTCCGCAACCGCGGCTCGATCGCGGTTGAAGACATCAATACGATGAAAGGCTGAATGTGTTTTATCGCCTGGCTGAAACGATGGCCGTCATGGCCGGGCTTGTCCCGGCCATCCACGTCTTTCTTTTTGCTGACAAGGCGTGGATGCCCGGCACAAGGCCGGGCATGACGACTGCGGGATTCTGAGCGGATGTATCAAGCGATCGTCTTTCTTCCTCTGCTGGGCGCCATTCTGGCCGGCCTGATCGTGCTGGCCGGCGCGCGCGCGCGTTTTCCCGGGCAAAGCCCGGAGCCGGGCGTCGAGGACACCGCCACCGATCACGGTCCGCACCACGGCGCGCCGGCGGTGGCTGGCGGCGGCGTCATTCATCATGCTCATAACGAACACGCCGGCCATGGCCATGATCACGGCCATGACGACGGCCACGGTCACGCCCATGCGGCCGAACCGGCCGCGGCCGGGTCCCGCGTCGCCGAACTGATCACCACGACGCTGCTGGTGGTGGCGGCGATCCTGTCGTGGATCGCCTTCGTCCAGGTCGGCTTCAACGGCCCGGACGTCCGCGTGCCGCTGATGAACTGGATCGTGTCGGGCGACCTGCGGATCGACTGGTCGCTGCGCATCGACACACTGACGGTCGTGATGCTGGTGGTGGTCAACACCGTCTCGGCGCTCGTGCACATCTACTCGATCGGCTACATGCACGAGGACCCGTACCGCCCGCGCTTCTTCGCCTATCTGTCGCTGTTCACCTTCGCCATGCTGATGCTGGTGACGGCCGACAACCTGGTGCAGCTGTTCTTCGGCTGGGAGGGCGTCGGTCTCGCCAGCTATCTCCTCATCGGCTTCTGGTACCAGAAGCCCGAAGCCAACGCGGCGGCGATCAAGGCCTTCGTCGTCAACCGGGTCGGCGACTTCGGCTTCGCGCTCGGCATCTTTGCGCTGTTCATGATGGTCGGCGCCGTCGATTTCGACACCATCTTCGCCCAGGCCCCGGCGATGGCCGGCAAGACCATCAACTTCTTCGGCTGGCAGGCCGACGCGCTGACGCTGATCTGCCTGCTGCTGTTCATGGGCGCCATGGGCAAGTCGGCGCAGTTCCTGCTGCACACCTGGCTGCCTGACGCCATGGAAGGCCCGACCCCGGTGTCGGCGCTTATCCACGCCGCCACCATGGTGACGGCCGGTGTGTTCATGGTGGCGCGCCTGTCGCCGCTGTTCGAACTGGCGCCGAACGCCCAGACCGTCGTTATCTTCATCGGCGCCACCACGGCGCTGTTCGCCGCGACCATCGGTCTGGTGCAGAACGACATCAAGCGCATCGTCGCCTATTCGACCTGTTCGCAGCTCGGCTACATGTTCGTCGCCATGGGCGCGGGGGCCTATTCGGTCGGCATGTTCCACCTGTTCACCCACGCCTTCTTCAAGGCGCTGCTGTTCTTGGGCTCAGGCGCGGTGATCCACGCCATGCATCACGAGCAGGACATCCGCAACATGGGCGGGCTGAAGGATCGCATCCCCTTCACCTACGCGATGATGCTGGTCGGCACGCTGGCGCTGACGGGCTTCCCGCTGACCGCCGGCTATTTCTCCAAGGATGCCATCGTCGAGGCGGCCTTCGTCGCCAAGAACCCGATGGCGATCTACGCCTTCACCTGCACGGTGGTGGCGGCGCTGCTGACCTCGTTCTATTCCTGGCGGCTGATCTTCAAGACCTTCCATGGCGAGCCGCACGATCGCAAGCACTGGAAGGAAGCCCACGAGGCGCCGATGGTGATGCTGGTGCCGCTGGTTGTGCTGGCGCTCGGCTCGGTGGTCGCCGGTTATCCGTTCAAGGAAGTGTTCGCTGGCAACGGCGTCGCCGGGTTCTTCCGCGACTCGCTGACCTTCGCCAAGACCAACACGGTGCTGGAAGACCTGCACCACGTGCCGCTGATCGTGGCGCTGTCGCCGACCATCATGATGGCGATCGGCTTTGTCATCGCCTGGCACTTCTATATCCGCCGGCCCGACATCCCGGTCGAACTGGCGCGTCAGCACGACGGCCTGTACCGGTTCCTGCTCAACAAGTGGTACTTCGACGAACTGTATGACCTTATCTTCGTCCGCCCCGCCAAGTGGCTCGGCCGCTTCTTCTGGAAGCGCGGCGACGGCTGGCTGATCGACGGCTTCGGCCCCGACGGCGTGTCCGCCCGCGTGCTCGACGTCACCCGTAACGTGGTGCGGCTGCAGACCGGCTATCTCTACCACTACGCCTTCGCGATGCTGATCGGCGCGGCCGCGTTCATCACTTACTTCATGTTCGCGGTGCGCTGATGAGTATCAACTGGCCCATCCTCTCGGTCGTCACCTTCCTGCCGCTCTTGGGCGCGCTGCTGATCGCGCTGATGGCGCGGGGCAATTCGCCGGTGGCGCGCGGCACCGCGCGCTGGGTCGCGCTGTGGGCGACGCTCATCACCTTTGCCGTGTCGCTGATCATGGTGTGGCGGTTCGATGCCACGTCGGCTGAATTCCAGTTCGTCGAAAAGCTGCCCTGGCTTGGCGTCGCCAGCTACCACATGGGCGTCGACGGCATCTCGCTGCCGTTCGTGATCCTCACCACCGCGCTGATGCCGCTCTGCATCCTGGCGAGCTGGACCTCGATCCAGACCCGGGTGAAGGAATACATGATCGCGTTCCTGGTGCTGGAAACGCTGATGATCGGCACCTTCTCGGCGCTCGATCTGGTGCTGTTCTATCTGTTCTTCGAAGGCGGCCTGATCCCGATGTTCCTGATCATCGGCGTCTGGGGCGGCCCGCGCCGCGTCTATGCCAGCTTCAAGTTCTTCCTCTACACGCTGGCCGGCTCGGTGCTGATGCTGCTCGCCATCATGGCGATGTACTGGCAGGCCGGCACCACCGACATCGTCGAGCTGCTGCGCCACGGCTTCCCGCCCGGCCTGCAGACCTGGGCGTGGCTGGCGTTCTTTGCGTCCTTCGCGGTGAAGATGCCGATGTGGCCGGTGCACACCTGGCTGCCGGACGCGCACGTCGAGGCGCCGACCGCCGGTTCCGTGATCCTCGCCGCCATCCTGCTGAAAATGGGCGGTTACGGCTTCCTGCGTTTCTCGCTGCCGATGTTCCCGCTGGCCAGCCAGGACTTCGCACCGCTGGTGTTCGCGCTCTCCGTCGTCGCCATCATCTACACCTCGCTGGTGGCGCTGATGCAGGAAGACGTCAAAAAGCTGATTGCCTATTCGTCGGTCGCGCACATGGGCTTCGTCACCATGGGCATCTTTGCCGCCAATACGCAGGGCGTCGCCGGCGGCATCTTCCAGATGATCTCGCACGGCATCGTGTCCGGCGCGCTCTTCCTCTGCGTCGGCGTCGTCTACGACCGCATGCACACGCGTGAGATCGCTGCCTATGGCGGGTTGGTGAACCGCATGCCGGTCTATGCCTTCATCTTCATGGTCTTCACCATGGCCAATGTCGGCCTGCCGGGCACCTCCGGTTTCGTCGGCGAATTCCTGGCGCTGATCGGCGCCTTCAAGGCCAACGTCATCGTCGGCTCGCTGGCGACCCTCGGTGTCATCTTGTCCGCCGGCTACGCGCTGTGGCTGTACCGCAAGATGGTGTTTGGCGCGCTGCGGCCGAGTATGGCCGGCATCCGTGACATCGGCTGGCGCGAGGGCGTGATCTTCGCCCCGCTGGTGGCGCTGACCATTCTGTTCGGCGTCTGGCCGAAGCCGGTATTGGACATGTCGTCGGCCTCGGTCGCCAATCTTCTCGACAATTACAACCGGGCGATCGGCACGACCAAGACCGCCGTTACAGCCGCGCCACCGCGCGGCACGGGGAGGGCGGTGCCATGACGAACCCGGCGATTCAAGACCTGCTGCCGATCCTGCCGGAAATCGTGCTGGCGCTCGGCGCCATGCTGATGCTGATGGTCGGCGCTTTCTCCGGCGAGCGCTCCTCGGCGACGGTCAACGGCTGGTGCATTGCGCTCATCGCCATCACCGCCGGCTTCCTGCTGTCGCTGCCGGCCGGCCGCTTTGTCCTGTTCGGCGGCAGCTTCGTGGTCGACGACTTTGCCCGCTTTCTGAAATTCCTGACGCTGGCGGGCTCCGGCGGCGCGCTGCTGCTGTCGATGAATTACCTGACGCAGGAACGGCAGCAGAAATTCGAATACGGCGTGCTGATCCTGCTGGCGACGCTCGGCATGATGCTGCTGATCTCGGCCAATGACCTGATCGCGCTCTATCTCGGGCTCGAGCTGATGAGCCTGCCGCTTTACGTGGTGGCGGCGTCGAACCGCGACAGCGTCAAATCGACCGAAGCCGGCCTCAAGTATTTCGTCCTCGGCGCGTTGTCGTCCGGCATGCTGCTCTACGGCGCCTCGCTCATCTATGGCTTCACCGGCACCGTCGAGTTCGCCGGCATCGCCAAGGCGACGCAGGGCGGC
>JALHNV010000063.1 GCA_022843325.1 Pseudolabrys sp.
CCGTCCGGCCTCACTACGGGGGTCTGCCTTCAATGGCTGCACGTGGCCCCGACGAAGGCGGGCGAAAGTCCGCCGGATAGCGACGCCCAAAAGGCGTCGGTCGGGCGCCGGGAAGCACGGCCCCGGGGAACATAAGTCGCCGCCCGCGGAGCGCCGAGAGGCGCCTCTCCGCGATCGCAAGCGGAGAGGACACGTTGCGCAGACGTGTCGGGTGGCCGCGCCGGCCACCCGGAGAGCCTCGCAAGCTCTCGCGTTTCCCGGCGCTCCGCTCCCCTCGTTCGGGGGAATGGACGTTGCGGCTGGGACTGACGGCGCACCCGGCGCCGGACAAAGAACACGGGCAGCGGAGCGTTGGCTACGGCGAGAATGCGCTGTTTGACAATTGAATCGGCTCACTCACTCGTTCGCCATGTATTCCGCTCATGCCCGCGTCCGCGGGCAGAGCGGAATACATGGCGGCACGTCACACTCGGCGTCATGCCCGGCGATGACGAAGGCTGATGCAATGCAAGGGTCGTTGTCGTAGCCCGGATGAGCGAAGCGAAATCCGGGTCTGACTCTCAACGCGTCGCTCCCCGCATTTCGCGGAGCCTGTCATCGGGCCGCGCTTGGCGCGGACCCGTTGGCTCATGCGGGCTTCTGACGACGGGATGTGTGCGTCGCTGCTAATTCCGGTCGTCCGGTAACACCGGGATCGGATGAAACTCGATGCCTTCTTCGGCCAGTGACTTGGCGTCGTCGGGTGTGGCGACGCCGTAGATCGAGCGGTGCTCGATCTCGCCGTAGTGCATCTTGCGCGCCTGCTCGGCAAATTGCTGGCCGACATTGTCGGAGTTCTTCACCAGGTGGTCGCGTAATTCCTTGAGCTTGGTGCGGACTTCAAGTTCTTGCGGCGACACCATCGCCACCGGCGCGGGCGCGGCCGGAACAGCGACATCGGCAGGCGCTTCGACGGCGGCCGCGCTGCGCTTCTTCGATGTCGTGATGCGCGGCGCCATGATCGCCTTCTCGACCTTGGCCGAGTGGCATTGCGGACACGTCACAAGCTTGCGCTTGACCTGTTTGTCGAAGGCAGCGGAATCGGGAAACCAGCTGTCGAAGGTGTGCTGCTTGTCGCAGATCAGGGAGTAGCGAATCATTCCTTGTCGCTCACGAGATGCAAATGCGTCGGCTCGGCCATCGGCTCGACGATCTCGAAGCGCCGGCCATGCTGCAAGGATGGCACCCGGGCGCGCGCCGCGGCTACCGCAGCCGGATCGATCTCGGCCATCACAATGCCGGGCTCGGTGCCGCCTTCGGCCAGCACGCGTCCCCACGGATCGACGATCAGCGAATGACCGTAGGTCTCGCGGCCGCTTTCATGGGTGCCGGCCTGCGCGGCGGCCATGACGAAGCAGCCGTTCTCGATGGCGCGCGAGCGCACCAGCAGATTCCAGTGCGCCTCGCCGGTCTGTTTGGTGAAAGCCGACGGGATCGCCAGCATGATGGCGCCCGCTTCGGCCAGCGCGCGGTACAGCGCCGGGAAGCGCAGATCGTAACAGATGGTGAGGCCGATGCGGCCCCACGGCAGGTCGGCCAGCACCGCGCTTTCACCGGGCGCGTAACTGCGCGACTCGCGGTAGCTTTCGCCATTGGCGAGATCGACGTCGAACATGTGGATCTTGTCGTAGCGCGCGGCCAACTCGCCTTTGGCGTCGATCAGATAAGAGCGGTTGGCGGCCTTTTCGGGCGACACCTTGATCGCCAGCGAACCGACATGGATGACGATGCCGTGCTTGCGCGCCAGCTCGCGGAAGGCCGCCAGCGAGGCGTCGGCGTCCTCTTCCGTGATGGCGGCGAACAGCCGCTCGCGCTTGACCTCCATGATGTTGGTCATCTCGGGCGTCTGCACGTAGTCGGCGCCGGCGGCTTTCGCCTCGCCGATCATCTTCACGGCAGCGTCGAGATTGGCGGCGGGCGTCAGGCCCGACCGCATCTGGATCATCGCTGCCTTGAAGGTGGCCGCGCTGCCGGTCATGCCGAGGCCCCGTCGCCGGCGAGCAGCGGATCGAGCTTGCCGTCGCGCTCCAGCGCGTGCAGTTCGTCGCTGCCGCCGACATGCACCGCGCCGATGAAAATCTGCGGCACCGTCATGCGGCCGTTGGCGCGCTGGATCATCTTGTCGCGCAGCGCGTAGTCGCCGTCGACCGGGATTTCGGTGAAGGCGGCGCCCTTGCGCGTGAGCAGCGCCTTGGCGGCGACGCAATAGGGGCAGTAGCGGGTGGTGTAGATTTCAATCGCGGGCATGGGCGGGGTCTGCCGGTTGTTGTGCTGCTATATATGGGGCTATCGCCCGGCGGCGACAACCCGGGCGAAGACCAGCACATCGACATGGGCGGCACCCGCCCGCAGCAGGGCGCGGGCGCAGGTATCCACGGTTGCGCCGGACGTGAGCACGTCATCGATCAGGATAAGCCGGCGGCCGGCGATCGCGGGCTTTTGTTCCGGAGGAACGCGGAACGCGCCCTGCACGTTGTCGGCGCGCTCGGCCTTCGACAGGCCGACCTGTTGCGGCGTGGCGCGGACGCGCTTGATGCCGCCGTCCAGCACCGGCACGCCGCTGATCGCCGAGATGGCGCGGGCGAGCGCCGCCGCCTGGTTGAAGCGCCGCGCCCACAGCCGCCGCCAATGCAACGGCACCGGCAGCAACGCATCGGCTTCGCTCAGCAGTTCGCGACCGGCGCGCGCCATCCAGCGCCCCATCATCGGCGCCAGATCGAGCCGGTCGCCGTACTTGAAGGATAATACCAGCGACCGCGCGATATCGTCGTAGCGCACCGCTGCGCGGGCGCGGTCATAGGCCGGCGGGTTGGCGATCGCCTCCATCGACAGCAGGCCGGGGCCGGGATCGTAGACGAAGGGGATGCCGAGCCGCGCGCAATAGGGCGGCTCGATCAGCGACAGCTTCGACCAGCATGAGGCGCACAGTCCGGCGCCGTCGCCCAGCGGCGCGCGGCAGGACGGACAGAGCGGTGGCAACGCCACGTCGAGCACAAAGCGGAAAGCGCCGCGCAGGCCGTTGGCAAGGCGCCGGGCGGGCGGCGAATTTCCATGGTCACTTGCCGAGGCAAGCTCGTTCATGCTGCAAAGATACCAGATGTCCACGAACCCAGCCATATTCGACCGTTCACTCCTGCGCCGGCGCCAGGCCCGCGCCCGGGCGCAGGGGCCGGAGACGTTCCTGCTCGACCGGGTGGCCGCCGACCTGGCCGAACGGCTGGCGGCGGTGGTGCGCCGCTTCAACCGCGCCGTTGACCTCGGCACGCCGACCGATGCGGTGCATCGGCGCCTGGCGGCGAGCGGCCAGATCGAAACTTTGGTTGCCGCGACGCCTGACCTTGCGTCGTTCAATTCATCACGGCTGCAGGTTGCCGCCGATGCCGAGGCATTACCATTTGCCGATGCCTCGCTCGATCTGGTGGTGTCCGCACTCGCATTGCAGTTCGTCAATGATCTACCCGGCACGCTGATCCAGATTCGTCGCGCGCTGAAGCCGGACGGCTTGTTTCTGTCGGCGCTGATCGGCGGCGATACGTTGACCGAATTGCGCGAGGCCTTTGCCGAAGCTGAAACCGAAGTCGATGGTGGCGTGTCGCCGCGCGTTGCGCCATTCGCCGATGTGCGCGGGCTGGGGGCGCTGCTGCAGCGTGCCGGCTTCGCTTTGCCGGTAATCGATGCCGACCGGCTGACGGTGCGTTACGATACGCCCTTCGCTCTGATGCACGACCTGCGCCGCATGGGCGCCACCAATGTTTTGAGCGAGCGGCGGCGGACGCCGCTGCGGCGCGCGGTCCTGGTCCGGATGGCGGAGATTTATGCCCAGCGTTTTGCCGACGCCGACGGCCGCCTGCGCGCGACGTTTGAGATTGTCTGGCTGTCCGGCTGGGCGCCGCATGAGAGCCAGCAGAAGCCGCTCAAGCCGGGCTCGGCGGCGCGGCGGCTGGCCGATGCGCTCGGCGCCAGGGAAATATCGACGGGTGAAAAGCCGGACGCCTGACCGCTCAGAACAGATTGCTGAGCTTGTCGTAGAAGACGGTCTGGATCGTTTCGCCGAGCGTGGTCACCACGGCCAGAATGGCGATGCTGACGCCCGAGGCGATCATCGCGTACTCGATCGAGGTGGCGCCATGCTGCGCCTTCAGGAAGCACCGGAGGGTCCCGGTCAGATTGAAGGGGCGCATCAGACGAACTCCATTACAGCAGCGCCATCAAGTGCGATATCAGCGGCACGTCCGCCTCCGGCATGGCGTAGTCCCTCAGCTTGTTCGGCCGGACCCAGGCGAGCCGCTGTCCCTCCAGCGGCGTCACCGTTCCCTCCCAGCGCCGGCAGACAAACAGCGGCATCAGCAGGTGAAAGTCCGGGTAGCTGTGGCTGGCGAATGTGAGCGGCGCCAGACAGGCCTCTTTGACGGTAATTCCCAGTTCTTCGTTCAATTCGCGGATCAGGCTCTGCTCCGGCCGTTCGCCGGGTTCCACTTTGCCACCGGGAAACTCCCACAGGCCCGCCATCGGCTTGCCTTCGGGACGCTGCGCCAGCAGGACGCGGCCGTCGGTATCGATCAGGGCGCAGGCGGCAACAAGGACGATCGTCACGCTCGCGGCCCTCTGCCTGGACGATAGGCAGCCCCTGGTTAAAACGCGTTGAAGGAGGAGACGCAGCCGGTTCCAGTGAACGCGATGGTGAACGGAGTGTTACGACCGGTAATCGCCGTTGATGGCGACGTATTCCTTGGTCAGGTCGCAAGTCAGCACGCGATCTCGGCCCTTGCCGAGGCCGAGCGCGACCTTCAGGTAGATTTCCGGCTTCTTCATCTCGGCGCTGACCTTGGCTTCGTCATAGCCCGGATCGCGGGCGCCCTTGTGCGCGACACGGACGCCGGCGAACCAGATCGACAGCTTGTCGCGATCGGCCGGCTCGCCAGCCTTGCCGACCGCCATCACGACGCGGCCCCAGTTGGCGTCCTCGCCGGCAATGGCCGTCTTCACCAGCGGCGAATTGGCGATCGACATCGCGATCCGGCGCGCCGAGGCCTTCGACACCGCGCCTTCGACCACGATCTCGACCAGCTTGCGGGCGCCTTCGCCGTCGCGCGCCACCTGTTCGGATAGGTCGGCCAGAACGGCCAGCAATGCCTTCTTGAAGGCCTTGAGCCGCGGATCGCTGACGCGCGCGATGCGCGGGCAGCCTTCGGCCTTGCCGGTGGCGAACATCATCAGCGTGTCGGAGGTCGAGGTGTCGCCGTCGATGGTGACGGCGTTGAACGTGTCGGTGACGCCGTCCTTGAGCAGCGCCTGCAAGGTCGGGGCGGCGATCGCGGCGTCGGTGAAGACAAAGGACAGCATGGTCGCCATGTCGGGGGCGATCATGCCGGCGCCCTTGGCGACGCCGTTGATGGTGACCTTGGCCTTGCCGATCCGGACGGTCGCGGTCGCCACCTTTGGAAAGGTGTCGGTGGTCATGATCGCCTTGGCGGCATCGAAGAAGCCGCCAGCTTGCGCGCGTGCTGCGAGGCCGTCCATCACCGGGGCAAATTTGGTGGCGTCGAGTGGTTCGCCGATCACGCCGGTCGAGGCGAGGAAAATCTCGCTGGGTTTGCAGCCCACGGCTTTTGCCGTGATGTCGGCAGTGAGTTTTGTCGAGGCGCGGCCGGTTTTGCCGGTGAAGGCGTTGGCGTTGCCGGAATTGACCACCAGCGCGCGGGCCTTGCCGGCGTTGAGGCGGGCGCGACACCATTCGACCGGCGCCGAGGGGCACTTCGACCGGGTGAAGACGCCGGCAACCGTGGTGCCTTCGTCGAACAGCGCCAGCAGCACGTCGGTGCGGTTGGCATAGCGGATGCCGGCCTGGGCGGTGGCGAGCCGGACGCCGGCAATCGCCGGCATGTCGGGTACGTCGGTCGGGGCGAGGGGGGAAACTGAAGTGCTCATCGGCGCTCACCGTACCGTCATGGCCGGGCCTGTCCCGGCCATCCACGTCTTTGGAGCGGCGATACTTAGAAGACGTAGATGCCCGGCACAAGGCCGGGCATGACGTGGAGTGCGCTGTGACCGTTGAAACTACTTCTTGTCGGCAGCGGGCGTTTCCGGCGCGGCCGGCGCTTCCGGCGTGTACATCTTCTCGATCTTGGCGCCCTCGCGCAGTTTGGTGACCATATCGGCCTGCGCCTTGCGCACCACGAACTGCTCGATCTGCGGCTTGACCTCTTCGAAGGTCGGCGCCGGCTTGGTGCGCTTGTCCTCGACCTTCAGCACGTGCCAGCCGAACTGCGTCTTCACCGGATCCGAAAGCTGACCCTTGTCCAGCTTGAAGGCGACTTCGGCGAATTCCGGCACCATCTGTTCTTTGCTGAAATAGCCGAGGTCGCCGCCGTTTTCCTTGCCCGACGGGTCTTCGGTCACTTCGCTGGCGACCTTCTTGAAGTCCTCGCCCTTTTTGAGGCGGGCGATCACCGCCTTGATCTTGGCTTCGGCGTCCTTGCTGGCCTTTTCGTCGCCGGCGGCGGCGCGGATCAGGATGTGGCGGGCGTGCACCTCCGGCTCGCTGCTCATCTGCTTGATGGCGTCGTCATAGACCTGGCGCATGGCAGCCTCGGTGAGCGCTTCTTTGCCGGTCGACTGCAGCAGTTCTTCCATCAGCAGCTTTTTGCGGGCGAACTCCAGCTTCTGCTTGAAGGCGTCGTCCTTGCCGAACTTCGCTTCCGCCGCCTTCGACACCAACATCATGTCGGCGGTGAACTGCACCAGGTAGTCCTTCTTGGCAGCCTCCGACATCGGCGGCAGTTGTCCGGCTTCGGCCTCGGCAACGTCGAGGTCGCTCTGGCGGATTTCCATGCCGTCGACCTTGGCGACCACAGGATCGGCGCCTTGAGCGCGCAGGGCGGCGCTGGAGGCGACCAGAACCGCCAGGGTGACGGTGAGGAGGCCGGCGCGGCGGGCGAAGAGGCTGATCGACATGGCGCTGTCCTTGGCAATAGGAGTGTCCGCAACCGTGCGGAGGGCGCGGACTTGTGGCGCAACAACCATGGCTTTGCAATGGCGGACGGCGGCGGCCGGCTTAACGTCCGCGTGACCGGGCTTCTCGATCGGTGGGCCGCTGCCGGCCGGATTTAAAAAGCCGTTGCCCTGCAAAACGTTACGAGGCGCCTTATATGGAGGCGCGGGCGCATCAGCGCCTTAACGTCGTCGTCAGGCACCAATTGACAATAAACCGACCCCCTCCTATCTCTCGATTAACCTTTGCCGGTGGCGTTTAAAGGCGCCGTTTTCGTCGAAAATTGCCCGAAAATGCCATATTCCGGAGCGCCGGAAGCCACATCCGGCCTCGGCGGCGTGTTAGAAGCGCCCCGGCCATACCATCAGGAGCTCCCCGCATGATCGGCGCTGTTGCCCGCAAGCTGTTCGGATCTGCCAATGACCGGCGGATTCGCGGCTATCAACCGCGGGTGGATGCCATCAACGCGCTGGAGAAGGAACTCGGCGTTCTCTCCGATGACGCGCTTCGCGCCCGCACGGTCGATTTCAAGAAGCAGATCGCCGAAGGCGCCAGCCTCGACGACATTCTGGTCCCGGCCTTCGCGACCGTGCGTGAAGCGGCCAAGCGCACCCTCGGCCAGCGCCATTTCGATGTGCAGCTGATCGGCGGCATGATCCTGCACGACGGCAAGATCGCCGAGATGAAAACCGGCGAAGGCAAGACGCTGGTCGCCACGCTGCCGGTCTATCTCAACGCGCTGTCCGGGCGCGGCGTCCACGTCGTCACCGTCAACGATTATCTCGCCAAGCGCGACTCCGAGTGGATGGGCCAGATCTACGGCTTCCTCGGCCTGACCGTCGGCAACATCGTGCACGGTCTCGACGACGAGGAACGCAAGAAGGCCTACGACTGCGACGTTACCTACGGCACCAACAACGAACTCGGCTTCGACTATCTGCGCGACAACATGAAGTACCGGATGGAGGATATGGTCCAGCGCGGCCATGTCTACGCCATCGTCGACGAAGTCGACTCCATCCTGATCGACGAAGCGCGCACGCCGCTGATCATTTCCGGCCCGCTCGACGACCGCTCGGAATTCTACAACACCATCGACAGCTATATCCCGGCGCTGGACAAGGCCGACTACGAGATCGACGAGAAGCAGCGCACCGTGACGCTGACCGAAGCCGGCATGGAGAAGCTCGAGCAGCGCCTGCGCGCCGCCGGCGAACTCAAGGGCGACTCGCTGTACGACGTCGAGAACGTCTCGGTCGTGCATCACATCAACCAGGCGCTGCGCGCCCATAAGCTGTTCCAGCGCGACAAGGACTATATCGTGCGCAACGGCGAGGTCGTCATCATCGACGAGTTCACCGGCCGCATGATGCCGGGCCGCCGCTTTTCCGAAGGGCTGCACCAGGCGCTGGAGGCCAAGGAGCACCAGCCGATCCAGCCGGAAAACCAGACGCTGGCCTCGATCACGTTCCAGAACTATTTCCGCATGTACGAGAAGCTGGCCGGCATGACTGGTACGGCGCTCACCGAAGCCGACGAATTCGCCGACATCTACGGCCTCGACGTGCTCGAAGTGCCGACCAACAAGGGTCTGGCGCGTATCGACGACGACGACGAGGTGTATCGCACCGCGGCTGAGAAGCACCGCGCCATCATCACGCTGATCGAGGACTGCAAGCTGCGCGGCCAGCCGGTCCTGGTCGGCACCACGTCGATTGAAAAGTCCGAGCAGCTTGCCGAATCGTTGCGCCAGGCCGGCTGGGAGCAGCACGACTTTTCCGACCCGAATGCCTTCTCCGCGCTCTATTCAGGCGACGACGGCGCCACCAAGACCAAAGTGTTCGCCATCCTCAATGCCCGTTATCACGAGCAGGAAGCTTTCATCGTGTCGCAGGCCGGCGTGCCGGGCGCTGTCACCATTGCCACCAACATGGCCGGCCGCGGTACCGACATTCAGCTCGGCGGCAATGCCGACATGCGCATCCGCCAGGAAATCACCGACATCGACGACTGGGGCGCGCGCGACAAGGATCCGCGCGCCGACGAGATCCGCGCCCAGATCGCGCGGCTGAAGGAAAAGGCGCTGAAGGCCGGCGGCCTGTTCGTGCTCGGCACCGAACGCCATGAAAGCCGCCGCATCGATAACCAGTTGCGCGGCCGTTCCGGCCGTCAGGGCGACCCGGGGCACTCCAAGTTCTTCCTGTCGCTGGAAGACGACCTGATGCGCATCTTCGGGTCCGGCAAGCTGGACACCATGCTGACCAAGCTTGGCCTCAAGGAGAACGAGGCGATCGTTCATCCCTGGATCAACAAGGCGCTGGAAAAGGCCCAGCAAAAGGTCGAGGCGCGCAACTTCGACATCCGCAAGAATCTGTTGAAGTACGACAACGTCAGCAACGACCAGCGCAAGGTCATCTTCGAGCAGCGGCTCGATCTGATGCGCGACGATGCGGTCGACGAGACCGTTGCCGACATGCGTCATGCGGTGATCGAGGATCTCGTCACCAAGCACATTCCGCCGAATGCCTATCCCGAGCAGTGGGATGTCGCCGGTCTCGAGACCGCGTTGCGCGAGACTTTGACGCTGGACCTGCCGGTGCAGGAATGGGCCAAGGAAGAAGGCATCGCCGACGAGGAAGTGCGCGAACGCATTCAGCGCCGCGCCGACGAGTGGATGGCCGCCAAGGTGGGCAAGTGGGGCCCCGAGGTTATGCGCTACGTCGAGAAGTCTGTGCTGTTGCAGTCGCTCGATCACCTCTGGCGCGAGCACCTGGTGATGCTGGAGCATCTGCGCCAGGTGGTTGGCCTGCGCGGCTACGGCCAGCGCGATCCGCTCAATGAGTACAAGGCGGAAGCCTACAATCTGTTCGAAACCATGGTGGCCTCGCTGCGCGAGACCGTCACCGCGCAGATGATGCGCGTCGAGGTGGTGCAGCAGCCGCCGGAAGATGAGACGCCGCAGCTGCCGTACATGGAAGCGCACAAGGTCGATCCGACCACCGGCGAGGACGAGATGGCCTGGTCGCCATCGCCGGTGCTGGCCGGCGGCGATGCCGAAACCGTGGTCGAGCGCAATCCGAAGGACCCGACCACGTGGGGCAAAGTCGGCCGCAACGAGGTCTGCCCCTGCGGTTCGGGCAAGAAGTACAAGCACTGCCACGGGCGCTTTGCCTGAGCCGGTGCTTTCGCGCGCGAAAGACACAAACTGAATGTCCGGCCTGTCGCTGCTGCTCAACGTGCTGTGGATCGTGTTCGGCGGCCTGTGGATGGCGGTCGGCTGGGTCATCGCCGCCGCCATCATGGCGGTGACCATCATCGGTCTGCCCTGGGCGCGGGCGGCTTTCACCTTCGCCGCCTATACGCTGCTGCCGTTCGGCCAGAAGGCGGTGCCGCGCGATGTCTATTACGGCCGCGAGGATATCGGGACGGGTGCGTTCGGCACGCTCGGCAACATCATCTGGTTCGTGCTGGCCGGCTGGTGGCTGGCGCTCGGGCACCTGCTGACCGCGTTCGCCCTCGCGATCACCATTATCGGCATCCCGTTCGCCTGGGCGCATCTCAAACTCGCCGGTCTGGCGCTGTGGCCGATCGGCAAAGTCATCGTTCCGGCATAGCGAGCGCCCATGGCCAGTAAACTCGATAACATGAAGGTGCGGCTGGCGTCACTCAGCGATGAGCGCGACCGGCTTGATCTGGCCATTGAGGAAATGATCGCCGACATGGCCGAGGTGCCGGCCGACCAACGCAAGACCGGCGACTGGTCGCCCAAGGGCGCCATGACGCTGAAGTATCTGGAACTGACCAACCGTCAGTCCGAAGTGGAAACCGAGATCGTCGATCTCGGTCGTGCCATTGTCGCCGCCGACGAGCCTGCCGCGTCGAAGCACTAGCGGACTTCAGCGATGCTGAATGAAGCGGTCCTCAAAAGCTTCCTGATTGAGATGCCGCGCGGGCATGTGTTCGATCTGACCTATCCCCTGATGGCGGACGTGTTTCCGCCGGGCAAGGCCGATCCGTCCGCGGTCGCCAGATTGCAGGCGCTCGCTGCGGCCTGTGAATGCGATGTCGTCGACAACGAAGCCGAAGGCCGGTTCGAACTGACCCGGCGCTAGAGCGCAATTTTACTCGAGCATCGCCGCGAAGGCCGGCGTCATCAGCTCATTCCAGCCGCTGCCGTTGCGCACCAGCCAGCGCGCGGCCAGGTTTTGCGCTGTCGCCAGCGCCAGCGCGTCATGCGGTGCCAACACCATCAGCGCGGTCGCCCAGGCGTCAGCCAGCATGCACTGACGATGCAGCACGGTGACCGAGGCGGCGCCGTTCTGCACCGGGCGCCCGTTGCGCGGATCGAGCACATGCGGCAGGCGCGCGCCGCCGTGCGCGATGAAGCGCTGCTGGTCGCCGGAGGTCGCGATGGCGAGGCCGTGCAAGGCGACGATGGTGTCGGCTTCAGCAGCGTCGTGTTCTGGCCGCTCCAGGGCCACCCACCATGGCGTGCCGTCCGGCTTGACGCCGCGGCCGATGAGTTCGCCGCCGATCTCGGCCAGATAGTTTTCAATGCCGTGACGATCGAGACAGGCCGCGATCTGATCGACGGCGAAGCCTTTGGCGATTGACGACAGGTCGAGCTGCAGGCCGCCGGGTTGCCTAAGCCTGTCACGGCCCTCGCGCTGGAGCCGCTGCCAGCCGGCCTGCGCCAACGCTGCAGCGACTGAAGAATCCGGTGGTGTGTCGTGCTTCCGTCCCTGCGGGCCGAAACCCCAGAGGCCAACCAGCGCACCGATGGTCGGATCGTAAGCGCCGCCTGAGGCCTCGGCGACAGCCAGCGCGGCGTCGAGCACCGACGCGAACTCATCCGGCAATGCGTGCCAGCTATCGGGCGCGGCGGTGTTGAAGGCGCAGATCGCCGAGTCCGGTTGCCAGGTGCTCATCTGCGCGACGACGCTATCGAGCGCGGCCTCGATGGCATGGCGCAGCGGCGTCAGCGCGCTAGGCGCCGCGCAGCCCAGCGTCACCGACCATGACGTTCCCATGGTCTTGCCGCCGAGCCGCATCACCCGCATCGCCGCCGGCCGCGGTGGCGGGCGGGCAATGTCGAGCGGGATCAGCACGCGGCGCGGCGCAGCCGCCGCCGGGGCTACAGCCATGACCGGATCTGCGGTCAGGGCGCCAGCACTTCGAATGTGGCGACGTAGTTGGCGCGGCGCTGCTTGACGTTCGGGATGGTGGTGCTTCCGCCGCGCACCGAGGCTTCCATCCAGTACATGCCCGGGTTCGGCCAGGTCACGGTGAACTTGCCGTCCGCGTCGGTGGTCAGCGTCATGTCGCCGAGCTTGTCGCGGTAGCGATTGCCGCCCGGGATCACGGTGACTTTCAGATTGGCGGCGGGCTTGCCGTCGAGCATCAACCGGAAGCTGGCCGGTGTCTCGGCCACCAGATCGTTGGGATGTGTGATGGGGTCGAGCTCAAGGCCGGAGTTGGTGAGCTTCAGCGCATCCTTGGTTGGCTTGCCCGAGGTCACGAACACTTCCAGCCGGCTGTCGATCTGCGTCGCCTGCAGGCCCTGCGCATTGGCCGGCACTTCGGTGGCGAAAGCCGCCAGCGTGCCGCGCCAGCGCTTGGTCTCGGCGCCTCCCTTCCAGCTGGCGGCGATGCCGTCATTGGTGGCGGCGATCTTGTAGGTGCCCTTCTGCTTCAGGTGCACGTCGAAGGTCGAGCGATAGCGGCCGATATTGCCGTTCTGCGCTTCGGTCTTGGAGCCGTCCGGCGCAGTGATGGTCAGATCGGCCGGGCGGCCACCGCGGCGGCCCTGCGCTTCCGGCGGCGTGCCGATGTTGGCGAGCCGCATCGGGAAGTGCTCGAAATAGAACAGGTCGTTCGACACCGCCGCATCGACCGTCACCCAGACATCGTCGCCGGAAACGATGGTCGCCGAGGGCAGCATCCAGGACCGGTGCGCCTGCGCCGCGGTGAGCGGAATGGCGACGCAAAGCGCCAGGGCGGTCCACTTCAGGAGAGAGCGCGTGGTCTTGTGCATGGTCATGCTCCGCGTTGTTACGGCTTGAGGGATAGCGTCACGGCGCCGAGCTCGTCTTTGCCGGGCGTCTTCAAGGTCTGTTCGGCCTTGGGCGGCCACTGAAACGGAATGCGCAGCAGCTCACGGCCGCCGACTTCGCGCGCGGCTTCGACCACGATCTGGTATTCGCCGGCGGCAAGGTTGGACAGCGGCGCCTTGCCGAGGTCGATGGCCACCTGATGTTCGCCCGGCGCGCGCGTCGCGCTGGTGAGGCCGTCGACCGGCATGGTCAGTTCGCGGCCCGTGCGCCGCCACCACTGACGCATGTCCTTGAGCCACTTGGTGCCTTCGTTGTCCTTGAGCTTGTAGTCGTACCAGACCGCCAGATTGCCGACGAAGGTCTGGTCCGGCTTCTCCAGCCAGATCGCGACGTAAGGCCGGTGATATTCCGCGACGTTGAGGCGGGGAATTTCCACCGACATCTTCAAGTCGGCGGCAAAGGCCGGACCGGCCACCAGTCCGCTCAGCGTTATCGAGACAAGCGTACGCATCGTCACCTCAGGACAGTCAGTGAATAAAGAACAGGGCCAGCAGCAGCGGCACGACGAAGCCGAGGCCGACCAGCGGCCAGGTCGAAGGCCGCCCGTTGGCCATCAGTTGCAGCAGCACCAGGCCGGTGACGCAGAACACCACGCAGGCCACGGCGAAGATGTCTAGAAACCACGACCACGCCGCGCCGGTGTTGCGGCCTTTGTGCAGGTCGTTGAGATAGGCAATCCAGCCGCGGTCGGTCCGCTCGTAGCGCACCTCGCCGCTGCCCAGCTCGATGCTGAGCCAGGCGTCGCCGCCGGCCCGCGGCAGCGAGACATAGACGTCCTCGCGCGACCACTCGGCGTCGCGCGTATCGACCGCGACCGACATCTCGCTGGCGATCCAGGCCCGCACATTGTCCGGGACTGGCCGCTTGCCCTGGCTCGCGGTGGTGCGCAGCGGCGTCAGCAGGTCCGGCGGCAGGGTCGCGGCCCGCTCGGTGATCGCCGGCTTGGACTCGATCTGCGACGCGTGATTGAGCGTGATACCGGTGAAGGCGAACAGCAGCATGCCGATCAGACAGACGGCTGCGCTGATCCAGTGCCATTGCCGCATCTGCCGCAGCCAGAAGCCGCGGCTGGCTATCATCGACTTGTTCTTCATGCGATCGCCGCGGTCCGCACTGTGTCGTCAGGTCTCGGGGTGACTGCGGCATCGCTTCGGTTCGCGACGGCTGGTGAAATGATCATGGGACGTGCGGAGAACCGCATCGCCCGATCGTTTCGATGGTAGGCAAAGTAAAATCTGTAAGCAAATACAATAGTTTAGGATGGTTCTAGGATCCAGGATTTAGGATCGTTCCAGGATCGTAGGCAAAGTCTGATGGCGCCGCGTTAATTCGCTCCGGCGCCGTCTTTGCCGCGCAGAGTCTGCGCCAGCGTCTTGCGGAATTTCCGGTCGCGCTTGAGGTGCCACTCGCGACTCATGGCCTCGCTGCGGCTGGCGAAGCGTTCCGCATGCAGCAGCACCCAGACCCGGCCGCGTGTGGAGCGGGCTCCCTTGCCGCTGTTGTGCTGGGCCAGACGGCGCGCGACATCGTCGCTCCACCCGACATAGGTCAGGTGGCGATTATTGGCGACGGTGCCGAGGACGTAGACGTAAGCGTCCATGTTCGCTTCAGAAGGAAATCAATTCGGCAACGGCCGGACGAAAAAATAGCCGGGACGAGCTTGGCCATCACGCGGTTGCTAGTCGGACGCGTTCCGGATCAACGAAAACCGGACCACCGGGAATCGAACGAGCCGGTCGGCACCACGGGCTGTGCGCCGGAGAGCACACTGGCGCTGGCGGGCGCCGGCGTCGTGGAAAATGCCGTGCGCAGTTCCGGCTCGCGCTGCGGTTCCGCCGCAGCCTGCCGTGCTGCAGGCTGGGTCGCTCCGGGCTGCTTGGTCGCCACGTCGAACTTGGGCTTGGGCGGCGGGGTCGATGCTGTGCGCGCGGCTGGCGTGGCCCGGCGCGCCGCGGCCGTGTCTGAGCTGCTGCCGCGCAATTCGGGAGCGGCAGCCGTCGCTGCCGGCGGCGCCGGGGCGGGACTGCTAAACACGTTGCCGATCAGGCCAGCAATGGTCTTCTCGGCCGGGCCTGCGCCCTGCTTGGCCTGTGGCGCGGTCGCGGGCATTGGGACATTGGCAACGGCCACCGGCTCGGCCGACGGAACGGAGTCGGGTACCGTGACCAGGGCGTTGACGGCGCGGCTGCCCGGCTCGCGCGGCAGTGCGCCCGGCGCGGTGGCGACGCGGACCAGGCGGCCGCGGCTGTCATAACCTTCCTGCGTTGTGATCTTCTCGGCGAAGACCGGGTTCATGCCGCCGTCGATGCCATGGCGGGGCCGTGCGGGGCTGACGCCGCTGGCGATGTATTCGGCCATCTTGGTCTGTTCGTTGCGGCGATGCTCGAGCACCGCGTCGGCAACCGCCTTGTCGAGCTCGTAAGCGGGACACTGCGCCGTCGGATTGAAAGCCAGCGGCCGGGAGGCGTTTTCAGGCTGGGCCGGATTGAATACGTAACGCCGCTCGCAGACCGCAACCTTCGGCTCCTGCTTGGTCGCTTCGAAGTGGTCGTAGCCTTCCTTGATCATCTTCCAGAAGGCGAAGTGCGGGCTGTTGCGATGCCTGGCCATGTTCAGCGCGGTCATCCGGAACGGGAAGGCCTGCAACTGGAACGACCGCTGTCCGCCGAAGAACGACTCGCGCGCCAGCGCGTAGATTTCAGCCATCTGTTCGTCGGTCATCGCGTAGCAGCCGCGCGACGAGCAGTCGCCGTGAACCATCAGGTCCGAACCGGTGTAGCCGAAGGCACGGTCATAGGCGTTGGGAAAGCCGGTGTTGAAGGCGAGATAGAAACTGGAGTTCGGATTCATCTGCCCGGGGGTAATGGTGTAGAAGCCTTCCGGCGCCTGACGGTCGCCTTCTTTCTTCTTCGGGCCGAGATCGCCCGACCAGCGGCAGATCGGATAGGTTTTCAGCAGCGCGTATTCGCCGTCGCGCGTTTGCTTCCAGACTTCCATCTCCGCTTCTTCCTTGAAGATGCGGGTCAGGATCGGAGAGTTCTTGTCCATGTTCTTGGCAGCAATCTCGGCAACGATCTTGTCCGAGAGCGGTGCCTGCGCGCGGCCGGACGGCGACAGGCCGTCGCCCGTGCAGCCGGCAAGCGCGAGCGCTGCGGCGAGGGCCGCGCACGCCAACAGGGGGCGCAGATAGGGTCGTGTCAAAACGCGGTACTCCCCGAAGGGTAGGGCCCTTATTGAGACATCGTTAGTCATAACATGTGGCAACCGCAAGGCAGACGCCTGTGCTGCCTGGAGTCTGTAAGTCTATGGTGAACCGAGAGTAAAGCGCGGTTAACGAAAGGTAAACAGGCGGTCCGCCCGCGGGGTCCGGCCGGGCTGCGGACCCGGCCTCTAGCCGCGGGCCGCAACGCGGCCGATGGCGAGAAATTTGTCCCGCCGCTGCTTGCGCACCGCCTCGCGGTCGAGCGGGCGCAATTCGTCCAGCGCACGGGCAATGGCTTCGCCGGCAGCGTCAATCGCGGCTTTTGGATCGCGATGGGCACCCCCCGTCGGCTCCGGGATGATGGCGTCGATGACGCCGAATCGGACCATGTCCTGGGCGGTGATCTTCATGTTGGTCGCCGCGTCCTGCGCCTTGGCGGTGTCGCGCCAGAGGATCGAAGCTGCACCTTCTGGCGAAATAACGCTGTAGATAGAATGCTCTAGCATCATCACGCGGTTGGCGCTGGCGATCGCGATGGCGCCGCCGGAGCCGCCTTCGCCCAGAATGATTGCCAGATTCGGCACGCCGAGGGCGAGGCAGGCATCGGTCGAACGGGCAATCGCTTCAGCCTGGCCGCGCTCTTCCGCGCCGATGCCGGGATAGGCCCCCGCGGTGTCGACCAGCATCAGGACCGGGATGCCGAAACGGTCGGCGAGTTCCATCAGCCGTACCGCCTTGCGATAGCCTTCCGGCCGGGCCATGCCGAAATTGTGCTTGATCCGGCTTTCGGTATCGAAGCCCTTTTCGTGGCCGATGACGCAGATGCTCTCGCCGCGGAAGCGGCCAAAACCGCCGACAATTGCGGCGTCGTCGCCAAATTTGCGGTCGCCGGCGAAGGGAATGAACTCGGTGATGAGAGCGGCGATGTAATCCCCGCAATGCGGCCGGTGCGGATGGCGCGCCACCTGGGTTTTCTGCCACGGCGTGAGGTCGGCATAGAGGGTCTTCAGCGCCTGCGATGCCTTGACCTCAAGACGGCTGATCTCGTCGCCGACCGAAACCGCCTCGCCCATGGCGCGCAGTTCCTCGACCTTGGCCTCGAGTTCGGCGACCGGCTTTTCGAAATCGAGATAACTGCGCATGGGTTCCGGATACGGTTTGATCTGGGCGGACGTGACGCGGACAGGCCTGTAAGTCAAGCAAACGGGTTAAATGGCTCTTACGCTAGCGCGGCGACCCGTCCGCGAGTGGGTGCAGGTCGCGCACCAGCGCCTTCAGCCGCTCTTCCAGAACGTGGGTATAGATTTGCGTCGTCGAAATGTCCGCATGTCCGAGGAGGGTTTGCACCACGCGCAGGTCGGCGCCGTTGTGCAGCAGGTGACTGGCAAAGGCATGCCGGAGCACATGTGGGCTCAGGCGTTCCGGCGCAAGTCCACAGGCCACGCCCAGGGCCTTGAGGTCGCGGGCGAAATGCTGACGGGTCAGGTGGCCCTGCTCGCCGAATGATGGAAACAGCCATTTTGACTGCACGTCGTGTCCTGCCTCGGCGCACAACTGGAGATACTCCGCCATGGCCGTCTTGGCAGCCTGATTGAGCGGGACCAAGCGCTCTTTGCCACCTTTGCCGCGCACCACCAGCATGGCCTGATCGCGCCGCGCCGCCGCGGCGGGCAGCGCCACCAGTTCGGAAACGCGCAGACCGGTAGCGTAGACCACCTCCAGCAGGCACAGCAGGCGTGCCGCGCGCAATCGCGCTGCCGGCGATTGCGCGCGGTTCTCCGCATTGGCGCGGGCTTGGGTCATCAGGCCATCGACTTCGGCAATGGACAGGACCTTCGGCAGCGGGCGCGCGCGCTTGGGGCCGTCCAGGACCGCAGCCGGATCGTCGCCGCGTTTCCCCTCGGCATAAAGAAACCGATAGAGCTGCCGCACCGCCGACAACCGCCGCGCCAGCGTTGTCGCCATGAATCCGCGTTCGGTCAGACTCGCCAGAAAACCGCGCAGGTCATCGGTGGTGGCGGAGACAACATGGGCGCCGCTGGCACGCAGATGCGCGAGGAGATCGTTCAGGTCGGTGCGGTAGGCGCTTAGCGTATTGACGCCAGCGCCCCGCTCCGCGGCCTGCATGTCGAGAAACAGTTCGACCAGCGATTCGTCGCTTCCGGAAGTATGAGGTGCCCGGCGGACCATGGATTTGCCCGGTTGTCGTCCCGTCAATTCGGCTGCTTGACGAACCGGTCGGGCGGAACGGTGACGATGATTTCACGCGGTTGGTACTGCACGAAGGTGGCGAGCGCGAACACTGCGCCATAGCCGAGTGCGCCGATCAGGCCAACGAAGAAGAGGAATCTGAACAGGCTCGGCATCGTCGAAATCCGGTAAGCGCTTGCGTTCCGAAGCAAAAACATGGCCAACGCGAGGCGAGTACGACCACGTCCACCGGACGCTGACAAGGGGAGCGAATGCGTCGCCATCGCAGCCGTCCCGATTCTGCTATATGGGACCGGTGAGATGGGCAGAAATCTACCATGGATAAATCGGCTGTTCAAAAACCGCACGAACCCGGCGCTGAATCGGCCGCCGTGCGCGAGATGGCGCGCGTTCTGGTCCCGGCGCTCAGGGGGCGCTCGATCGTGCTGGTCGGCATGATGGGCGCCGGCAAGTCGTCGGTTGGCCGCCGGCTGGCAGTCCGGCTCGGGATTCCGCTGGTCGACGCCGACAACGAAATCGAGGCTGCGGCCGGAATGAGCATTCCGGAAATTTTTGCCAAACATGGTGAGCCTTATTTCCGCGCCGGTGAGGCAAAGGTGATTGCACGCCTGCTGGATCAGGGCCCCCAGGTGCTGGCGACCGGCGGCGGCGCCGTCATGGATCCGCAGACCCGCGACCTCATTGGCGCCAAGGGCATTTCGGTCTGGCTGAAGGCCGACCTCGATGTGCTGCTGAAGCGGACCAAGCGGCGCGACGAACGGCCGCTCGCCGACAAGATCACGGAGCTGTTGCCGGTTCGCGAACCGTATTATGCGCAGTCTGATGTGACCGTGCAGTCGCGCGACGAGCCGCACGAAGCCATCGTCGACGAGATCATACGCACGTTGACGAACTATCTGCAGACGAACGCGCCTCCCGAGGAGAAGCAGTCATGACCGCACCGTTGCGCCCCAGCGAGCCAATCGTGGTTTCGGTCGCGCTGGGCGCGCGCGCCTATGAAATCGTCATCGGCCGCGGTCTGCTGGCTACGCTCGGCGGCCGCATCAAGCCGCTGCGCGCCAACGCCAAAACCGCAATCGTTACTGACGAGACGGTGGCCGGGTTGCATCTGGCCGCTGCCGAAGCGGCGCTCGCGTCCGCCGGCCTTGGAAGTTCACCCATCGTCGTCAAGCCGGGCGAGAGCTCAAAAAATTTCGCCACGTTCGAGACCGTATGCGAATCGATCATTGCTGCGCGTATCGAACGCAACGATCTGGTGGTCGCGCTCGGCGGCGGGGTGATCGGCGATCTCGCCGGATACGCCGCGGCCAGCGTGCGGCGCGGCCTCGACTTCGTGCAGGTGCCGACCACGTTGCTCGCGCAGGTCGATTCATCGGTCGGCGGCAAGACCGGGATCAATTCCCGGCACGGCAAGAATTTGATCGGCGCGTTCCATCAACCGATCCTGGTGATCGCCGACACGGCGCTGCTGGACACGCTGCCGAAACGGGACTTTCGTGCCGGCTATGCCGAAATGGCAAAGTTCGGATTGCTCGGCGACGCCGCGTTTTTTTCCTGGCTGGAGGCCAACTGGCAGGACGTGTTCTCCGGTGGCCAGACGTCGGGTAGTTTCGCGCGCGAACACGCCATAGCGGTTTGCTGCCGCGGCAAGGCCGGCATCGTCGCCCGCGACGAACGCGAGACCGGCGAGCGCGCGCTGCTCAATCTCGGCCACACATTCGGGCACGCGCTGGAAGCCGGCGCTGGTTTTTCCAGCCGCTTGCTGCATGGCGAGGCGGTGGCGCTCGGTATTGTGTTGGCGTTCGAATTTTCTGCCCGCAAGGGCCTGATTTCCGCCGCCGATGCGGCACGCGCGCGCGCCCATCTTGCGGCGGTCGGCTTGCCCACCCATGTCGGCCAGGTGCCCGGTGGCGTGCCGGGCGTCGATGCGCTGATGGACCTGATCGCACAGGACAAGAAAGTGAAGCGTGGCAGCCTGACCTTTATTCTGGTGCGCGGCATCGGTCAGGCTTTTATCGAAAACAACGTTGATCCCGCCGAGGTGCGCGCCTTTCTTACTGAGAAGCTAGCCGGACAATGACAGCAAACGACTGGATTTCTATCGTTGTCGTGCTCTTCTGCCTTGTGTTGTCGGGCTTCTTTTCCGGCAGTGAGACCGCGCTCACCGCGTCATCGCGGTCCAGCATGGCGCGGCTGGAGAAGCACGGCAACCGTCGCGCCGGCGTGGTGACGCGCCTGCTCGGCCAGCGCGAGCGCCTGCTCGGCGCGCTGCTCCTCGGCAACAACCTGGTCAACATCGCGGCATCCTCGCTGGCCACCGGCTTGCTGCTGACCTGGTTCGGCAATGCCGGCATGGTCTATGCCACCGTGGTGATGACGGCATTGGTCGTCGTCTTCGCCGAAGTACTGCCGAAGACGGCGGCGATTAACGCACCTGACCGAATTGCACTCGCGGTTGCCACGCCGGTCGGGTGGTTCGTCAAGCTGTTCGGCCCGGTTCTGATGTGGGTCGAAGCTTTGGTGCGCTGGCTGCTGACCTTTGTCGGCATCAGGGTCGGCGAGGACCAGGCGATCCTGTCGGCGCGCGAGGAATTGCGCGGCGCGGTCGATTTGTTCCACCGCGAAGGCGGCGTCGAGAAAGTCGACCGCGACATGTTCGGCGGCATTCTCGATCTGCGCGAGCTGGCGGTGTCGGACGTGATGATCCACCGGACCAACATGATCATGCTCGACGCCAACGAGAAGCCGGCCGATATCGTCAATGCAGTGATCGCTGCGCCGGTGACGCGCATACCGCTGTGGCGCGACAATCCAGAAAATATAGTCGGCATCCTGCACGTGAAAGATTTGCTGCGCGCGTTGCACGCGGTCGACGGCGATGCAGCCAAGGTCGACATTGCGGCCCTGATGGCGCCGCCCTGGTTCGTGCCGGAAACCCGGCCGGTGTCGGAGCAACTCAAGGCGTTCCGCCGCCGCAAGACGCCGTTCGCCCTGGTCGTCGATGAGTACGGCGAGGTCGAGGGCCTGGTGACGCTTGAGGATATTCTTGAGGAAATTGTCGGTGATATTACCGACGAGCACGACGTCGCCATGCCCGGCGTGCGCAAGCAGCCGGACGGTTCGGTCAATGTCGATGGCGCGGTGTCCGTCCGCGATCTCAACCGCGTCATGGACTGGCATCTGCCGGACGAGGAGGCGACCACCGTCGCCGGCCTGGTCATCCACGAGGCCCAGTCGATCCCGGAGGTCGGCCAGAGTTTTACTTTTCACGGGTTCCGCTTCCGGGTTCTCCGGCGCGCCCGTAACCGCATCACGGCATTGCGCATTCAGCCGCTGCCGCGGCAGCCGAAAACGGCCTGAGCGGCGCGCCACAGCGTCGCGCCTTCCCCGTCAGCCTCTTGCGCAATGGCGCTTGCCGCAGGCAGGATGCCCGCACACAACGCGTCCGCACAAAAAGACGCGACACACTGGGGAGTTTCTTGATGACATCGCTGACGGCCTTGCTGCGTCACGCCTGCGCACTGGCGCTGGGTGTTTCTTTGATATCCGGCTATGGCGCCGCCGCGCAGGCGCAGACCTATCCCGACCGGCCCATTCGCCTGATCGCTCCGTTCCCGGCCGGCGGCCTCGCCGACGTGCTGGCGCGCGCCGTTGGCGATGAAATGTCCAAGACGCTCGGACAGCCGGTGATCGTCGAGAACCGCGCCGGCGCCGGCGGCAATATCGGCGCCGAAGCGGTCGCGAGGTCGGCGCCCGATGGCTACACGCTGCTGATGACGTCAGCCGGAATTCTGACGGCCAATCAGTTTCTCTACGCCAATATGCCGTTCGATCCGGCCAAGGACTTCGTCCCGATCTCCAACGTCGCCGACATGTCGATGATGGTGGTGGTCAGCCCCAAGGTGGAGGCCAAGACGCTGGCGGATCTGATCAAGCTGGCCAAGGCCAATCCCGGCAAATTGAATTTCGGTTCGCCCGGCATTGGCACCACCGGCCACCTTGGCCTGGCGCTGTTGATGCACGCCGGCGACATCAAGCTGACCCACGTTCCCTACAAAGGCGCTGCGCCGGCGATCACCGACCTGCTGGCCGGGCAGATTGACGGCGTCGTCGACAATCCGCCGACGGTGCTTCCGCACATCGCGGCCGGCAAACTGAAGCCCCTGGCGGTGGCGAGCAAGCAGCGCATGACGCAGTTGCCGGATTTGCCGACGACGGCCGAAGCCGGCACGGCGAATTTCGAGGCGTCATCCTGGTTCGGCATAGCCGCGCCGGCCGGCACGCCGCCGGCCATCGTCGCGCAGCTTCACAAGGCGATCGCGGCCGCGGTCAAGCAACCGGTCATGAGCGAGCGTTTCTCCAAGTCAGGAGCGCGCCTGCTCGGCAACACGCCCGATGAGTTCGCCCAGCAGATCGTCGCCGACCGCAAGATGTGGGGCGACGTCATCAAGGCCGCCGGGATTACGCCGAATTGAAGCCCATTTGATTGTTTGGTCATGGCCGGGCGATCCGCCCGGCCATGTCTGTTTTTACGTCCCGCCTTCGCCCGGTGCGCTGGCGTGGATGGCGAGTGCGTGGACGCCGCCGGCGAGATCGTCGGCCAGGACCGCATTAATCATGCGATGGCGTTCGATCCGGGTCTTTCCTTTGAAAGCATCCGACACGATATAGACTCTGAAATGCGTCTGGCCGCCCGGCCGGGCGCCTGCATGGCCGGCATGCAGGTGGGATTCGTCCTGCACCTTCACGCTTTGCGGTGTTAAAGCCGCAGTCAACTTCTGTGTGATCAGATCGGATGTCTGCATGCTGCCGCCCTTACGAGGCTGCGGGCGCCTGGTCAATGGCCGCAATATGGTGGAATCGGGGACCATGCATCGCTGTCAAGTCTTGAACGCTTCGCCTGTAAAATTGCATAATGGCCGGTCATGACATCCGACTCACCATTTTTCGACCGCATTCGCGTCAAACCCGACAAAGACCGCCGCAAGAAGGCGGAGGGGCCGGCATGCGAATGGCATGGTTGCAAGGAGCGGGCGACCAACAAGGCGCCCAAGGGCCGCAATGCCGACAAGGAGTACTGGAATTACTGCCTGAAACATGCACGCGAGTATAATCAGTCATACAATTTCTTTTCCGGTATGAATGATGCCGCCGTACTGGCCTACCAGAAGGACTCTCTGACGGGTCACCGCCCGACCTGGAAGATGGGCACCGGCAAGCAAAAAGTACGTCCCGATCTGGGCGCGCTCGGCCCGGGCGACGATCCGTTTGGCCTGTTCGGCGAAGGCGCGCGCCCCGAGCAGAAGAAGCAGACCGAGCAACGCCAGATCCGCAATGCCGAGCGCAAGGCGCTGGACCGGCTCGGCTTGGACGTTGGCGCCACCCCGGCGCAGGTCAAGGTCCGCTTCAAGGAGCTGGTGAAGCAATTCCACCCCGATGTGAACGGCGGCGACCGTTCCACCGAGGACCGGCTGGTGGAGGTTATCCAGTCCTATAATTATCTCAAATCGGCTGGTTTCGGCTGACGCCGCGGATTTGCGCAATGCAACCCTGACCCGCCTTACGGGCAGAGGCGGTCGTGCCTATCTTATTGATATATTTGATGGTGTTATTCGGCTGGGGCGGGTTTTTTGCAGCCCGCACCTCTGCTAGGTTGGCGCCATCAGCCGGACCGTAATCGGGACCGCATCAAGGCTTCGGGGCATCCCGAGGCACGGAGGATCAATGACTGCCGCAGTTCAAGATGTTGCCGGAAAATCGGTCAAAGGCTTGCCCGACATGAAGGTGTCGATCCGGCAAGTGTTCGGAATCGACAGCGATTTGGAAGTCCCGGCCTATTCTCAGCCCGACGAACATGTGCCCGACACCGATCCGGACTACCGGTTCGACAGGCCAACCACGCTTGCCATTCTTGCTGGCTTTGCGCGCAATCGCCGCGTCATGGTCACCGGTTATCACGGCACCGGCAAATCGACCCACATTGAGCAGGTGGCGGCGCGCCTCAACTGGCCCTGCGTGCGCGTCAATCTCGACAGCCACATCAGCCGTATCGATCTGATCGGCAAGGACGCCATCGTCGTCCGCGACAACCAGCAGGTCACCGAATTCCGCGACGGCATTTTGCCCTGGGCCCTGAAGAACAACATCGCGCTCTGCTTTGACGAATACGACGCCGGCCGTCCGGACGTGATGTTCGTAATTCAGCGCGTGCTGGAAATTTCCGGCCGGCTGACGCTGCTCGACCAGAACAAGGTCATCAAGCCGCACCCGGCGTTCCGGTTGTTCGCGACCGCCAACACGGTTGGCCTCGGCGACACCTCGGGCCTCTATCATGGCACGCAACAGATCAACCAGGGCCAGATGGACCGCTGGTCGATCGTTGCGACGCTGAACTATCTGCCGCACGACAACGAAGTCGAGATCGTGCTGGCCAAGGCCAAGCATTATCAGAACGAGCAGGGCCGCGACATCGTCAGCAAGATGGTGCGGGTCGCCGACCTGACCCGCAATGCCTTCATGAACGGCGACATCTCGACCGTGATGAGCCCGCGTACGGTGATTACCTGGGCCGAGAACTCCAATATCTTCAACGATATCGGGTTCGCCTTCCGGCTCACCTTCCTGAACAAATGCGATGAACTGGAACGGCCGATCGTCGCCGAGTTCTATCAGCGCTGCTTCGGGATCGAGTTGCCGGAGAGCTCGGTGAACGTGGCGCTGAGCTGATGCTCAGCGCTTCTTCTCCAGCGCCTCAAGTCGATGTTCAATGTTATCGAGGCGGACCTAGACTTCGGCGGCGCCAAGCACGCTCTCGCCGATCATCGCCTGCTGGAGGTTCTTGAGGCGCTCGGAAACATTCTCGAAGCCTTCACGCATCTCCGACCGAAGGCCTGAAACATCACCGCGTGTCCCCTCGATCTGTTCGCGCATTTCGCGGAGCAAGCGGAGGGTCTGGTTTTCCGGGTCGGCCATACTGGCTTTCCTTGTGGCTGAGGTTGAATATAGTTCCTCGTTACCGCTTTATAAAGAGCCCTGAAGTCCATGGCGTCCAAC
>JALHNV010000064.1 GCA_022843325.1 Pseudolabrys sp.
CACGCGAAGGTGCCGCTCCCCGCGAGGCCGTCGCCGAGCATGCGGCTGCGCCGGAGGATCAGGACGACAGCGATGAGGCCGAATGCGCCGATCTGCAGGCGCAGGACGGCGCCACGCCGGTCAACGGCGAGGCCGACGACATCGGCGAAAACGGCGAACGCCGCCGCCGCCGCCGCGGCCGCCGCGGTGGCCGCCGTAACCGCCAGCGCAACGGCGAGGCGCCGCACACCGCCGCCAATGGCGTTTCGGAGCACGGCTCAGAGGACTCCGCCGCCGACCAGAATGCTTCACCCGCCTCTGACGAGACTGCGGAACCGGTCACGCCCACGGCCCCGGCTGCCTATGAGCCCCCGGCGACGGCAGCGGTTGCTGCCGAAGCGGCCCCGAGCGCCGAGCCGCCGCGCCGGCGGTCCACCATCCGCGAACCCGCACCGATCGCCCTTGAGGGTGTCGCACCGCCACCCGCCGCACCGCAGCCGCCCGCGCCACCGGTGATCGTATCCACCGCGCCCGAGGAAGCCGCCGCCCCGAAGCGCGGCTGGTGGGGCAAGCGGCTGCTGGGCGGCGACAAGAGCTGACGCTATTTCCCGAAGCATGGCAGCATGCTTCGGGACACCAACAGCGGCGATACCCATGAAATCCGCCTGGGTCGAACGCGACGCCAAGGATACGGTTGAAAGCTACGCCAAAGCCGGCGTCGCCGCCGATCTGGCGTTGCGCGTCTACACCACCCGCCTGCTCGGCCGCGATCCGGCGCTGGTGCTGCATGGCGGCGGCAATACTTCGGTCAAGACACGGATGGCCGACCTGCTCGGCGAAGAAACCGACGTGCTCTGCGTCAAGGGCTCGGGCTGGGACATGGGCAGCATCGAGCCGGCCGGCATGCCGGCGGTGCGGCTCGACGCCTTGCGTAAGCTGCGCAGCCGCGACGCCGTGCCCGACGACGAGATGGTGCGGGTGCAGCGCGCCAGCCTCATCGATCCGATGGCGCCGAACCCGTCGGTCGAGACGCTGCTGCATGCCTTCGTGCCGCACACATTCGTCGATCACACCCATTCCGCCGCCGTGCTCGGCCTGATCGACCAGCCGGACGGCCGCGCCCGCGCGCAAGATCTCTACGGCCAGCGCCTGGGCCTGGTGCGCTACATCCTGCCCGGCTTTGGGCTCGCGAAGGAATCCGCCGCGGTTTTTGACGCCGATCCCGCGGTCGACGGCCTGATCCTCGAGAAGCACGGCATCTTCACCTTCGGCGCCGACGCGCGCGAAGCCTATGAGCGCATGATCGAAATGGTGACGCTGGCCGAAGACCGGCTGCGGCAGAACCGCAAGTCGGTCTTCGTCAGAACGTCCCTGCCCAACGAGATCGCGCCGCTGACGGAGATCGCGCCTGTGGTGCGCGGCGCCTGCGCCCTGCCCGACGCCCAAACCGAAGGGGCCTACGCGCGGCTGGTGCTGGATTTCCGCAGCAGCGATGCCGTGCTGGCTTTCGTCAACGGCGAGGACATCGGCCGCTACAGTCAGGCCGGTGTCATCACCCCCGACCATACCATCCGCACCAAGAACTGGCCGCTGCTGGTGCCCGCGCCGGATGCCCGCAACCCGCCCGCGTTCCGTACCGCCACGCGGCAGGCGGTCGCGGCTTTCATTGCCCACTACCGCAATTACTTCGACCGCAACAACGCCCGCGTCGGCGGTGACCGCGTCATGCTCGATCCGGCGCCGCGCGTGGCGCTGGTGCCGGGGCTCGGCCTGTTCGGCATGGGCCGCAGCAAAAAAGAGGCGCGCGTCGCCGCCGATCTGGCCGAGGCTGCGGTTGCCGCCATCACCGATGCGGAGGCCACCGGCACGTTCGAGTCGATCAGCGAAGCCGAGATGTTCGATTGCGAATACTGGCCGCTGGAACAGGCCAAGCTCGGCAACGCCAAGCCGCTCCCCCTCGCCGGACAGATCGCTGTCATCACCGGCGCCGGCGGCGCCATCGGCGCCGCCACGGCGTCGGCTTTCGCCAAGGCCGGGGCCGAAGTCGCCTTGCTTGACCGCGATGTCGAGGCGGCGGCGGCAAAAGCCAAGGCGATCGGCGGCGCCGCGCTGGCAGTTCACTGTGACGTGACGGACGCGGCATCGGTGCGGTCGGCGTTTGAGCGGGTGGTCGCGCATTTCGGCGGCGTCGACATTTTGATTTCGAATGCCGGCGCCGCCTGGCAGGGCAAGATCGGCGCCGTCGACGAGGCGGTGCTGCGCGAGAGCTTCGAATTGAACTTCTTCGCCCACCAGAAGGTCGCGCAGGCGGCGGTGAAGGTCATGCTGGCGCAAGGCACCGGCGGCTGCCTTCTGTTCAATGTGTCAAAGCAGGCGGTCAATCCGGGACCCGATTTCGGCCCCTACGGCCTGCCCAAGGCGGCGACCCTCTTTCTGGTTCGTCAGTATGCGCTCGACTACGGCGCCGATGGCATCCGCGCCAATGCGGTGAATGCCGACCGCATCCGCTCGGGCCTTCTGACCGGCGATTTCATCCAGCAGCGCGCCAAGGCGCGCGGCCTGTCGGAGAAAGACTACATGAGCGGCAACCTGTTGCAGCGCGAGGTGACGGCCGACGACGTGGCGCAGGCCTTTTTGGCGCAAGCGCTGGCGCTCAAGACCACCGCCGACGTCACCACCGTGGACGGGGGCAACATCGCGGCGGCCCTGCGCTAGAAACGGCACAGTCGGCACCGCGCCTTTATGCTAGTGTGATTCCACGCTGCGACCCGTCACAGGAGCCATTCCGATGCTGCCACGTTTGAGCCTGATCTGCCTGTTGCCCGTCCTGCTGGTGGCGACGCCCGCCGCGGCGGCGACCAAAGAGCAGAAGATGGAAACCTGCAAATTCGGCGCCGACGACGCGCAGCTCTCGGGTGCCAAGCACGCCGACTTCGTCAAGAAATGCATGGCGAACGCCAATTACGAGCCGGCCGCGCGCCGCGACGCCGCCAAGAAGAAGCCGGCCGCGCCGGCCGCCAAGCCACAATAGGTAGCGGTCTCGACCGTTAGGCCGCCTTCGCGATGGGGCGCTCCATCGGCGTCACCTCGAATTCGCGCAGCGTGCCGCGCCGCAACGCTTCGATGACAATCGCCCGGCCAATCCGCTCGGCGTTCAAGAGCCGGATCAGGTCGTCCACCCCCGTCACCGCCGCGCCATCGGCGCGCACAATGGTGTCGAGGCTCATCAGACCGGCCTGCGCCGCGGGAGCGGATGGCTCCAGCGCGGTGACCATGGCCCCCGAGGCATTCTCAATCCCGGCGTTGCGCGCATGCCGGCGCGGTACCGCCACGGTCTGACCCGAGACACCGATATAGCCGCGCCGCACGCGGCCGTGCTGGATCAGTTCGCTGAGCACGAATTGCGCGGTGTTGGCGGCCACCGCAAAGCAGATACCCTGGGCGCCCATGATCACGGCGGTGTTGATGCCGATCACCTCGCCGCGCGACGACACCAGCGGCCCGCCGGAGTTGCCCGGATTAAGCGCCGCATCGGTCTGGATCACGTCCTCGATCAGCCGGCCGTTCTTCGAGCGCAACGAGCGCCCCAGCGCCGAGATGACGCCGGCCGTCACGGTCGATTCAAAGCCGAGCGGATTGCCGATGGCGACCACCAGTTGACCCCGCCGCAGCGATTTTGAATCGCCTAGCCGCGCCGGCACCAGGTCGCGCGTCGAGTCGACGCGCAGCAGCGCGAGATCGGTGTCGGGATCGACGCCGAGTTTGCGCGCTTCCATCACGCGGCCTTCGGCGTCCTGGAGGCGAATATCCTTCGCCCCTTCCACGACGTGGCAATTGGTCAAAACCAGGCCGTCCGGCGAAATCACCACGCCGGAACCGACGCCGCCCGGGCCGCCATTGGCGCCCTTGATGGCGACGCGCAGGACGGAGGGTCCGACGGTGTCGGCCACCGACATGACGGCGTGCGAATAGGCATCGAGAATATCGGTATCGGCGGCGGACGGCGCGCGTGCGCCATCGGCCTCCCGATCGTCCAGGGACGCTGCGACGAAATCGAGCATTGGCGGTGTCTGGGCTCTGTTGACTCGTTCTGCGATATAAGATGATGGCGTCGGTTTTAAAGGGAGGCGGCATGGCGGAGGACCGGGAGGTCGATCTGCTGATCGCAGGCGCTGGCCCCGCCGGTATGGCGGCGGCGCTCGTTGCCGCCCTTGAAGGCCTCAACGTGCTGCTGTGCGAGAAGTCCGGCCAGGTCGGTGGCACCGGTTCAACCTCGGCCGGCACCCTGTGGATTCCGGGCAATCGCCAGAGCCGCGCCGCCGGTTTCGACGACAGCGCCGCCGACGCCGACCGCTACCTCGACGCCCTGATCGGCAGAGACACCAACCGCGCGCTGCGCGACGCCTACCTGACGACCGGCCCCGACGCGATCGATTATTTCAGCAGCCGCACCGAGCTGAAATTCCTGCCGTGCGGTCCGCATCCCGATTACCGCAGCAACATGCCCGGCGCCGCTTTCGCCGGACGCGCCATCGTCCCGCAACCGTTCGACGGCCGCCTGCTGGGCGATGCCTTCGCACGCGTGCGCCCGCCCATCCCGGAATTCATGGTGCTGGGCGGCATGATGGTCGGCAAGGCCGACATTCCGCCTTTGCTCAACCGCTATCGTTCGCTGTCCGACTTCAGCTATGCGGCGAAACTGTTCATCCGCTACCTCACCGACCGGCTGCGTTACCGGCGCGGCACCCGCCTTATGATGGGCAACGCACTGGTCGGCCGGTTGTTCTACAGCCTGCGCCAGCGTGACGTGCCGATCCTGTTCGACGCGCGCCTTGCCGGTCTGACCGGCGACCGCAACGGCATCAGCGGCGCGCGCATATCGGTCGGCGGTCGCGAGATTACCGTTCGCGCCCGCAAGGGCGTGGTGCTGGCGACCGGCGGCTACGGCCGCAACAAGCGCTGGCGCAATGCCTTCATGCCGCAACCGGTACCGGTGCATTCGATGAGCCATGCCGGCAATACCGGCGACGGCCTCACGCTCGGCGAAAGTCTCGGCGCCGCCGTCGCGCCTGAGCACTGTACCAGCGGCCTGTGGACGCCCGTCTCGGTGACGCGCCGGAGCGACGGCAGCGAAGGCCTGTTTCCGCATCTCGCCATGGACCGCGCCAAACCCGGCCTGATTGCCGTCAATGCCGCGGGCCGGCGCTTCGTCAACGAGGCCTGCTCCTATCATGACTTCGTGCTGGCCATGTTCGAGAGCCACAAGACCGAGCCGGCGATCCCTGCATTTTTGATCTGCGACGCGCCGTTCCTGCGCCGATACGGGCT
Source organism: Pseudolabrys sp. (assembly GCA_022843325.1). Taxonomy (GTDB): domain Bacteria; phylum Pseudomonadota; class Alphaproteobacteria; order Rhizobiales; family Xanthobacteraceae; genus Pseudolabrys. Next base: position 5,308 of record JALHNV010000064.1, read on the forward strand.
GGGCGCGGTCTACCCGGGCCATCGCAACATCGCGTCGTTCAAGCGCAGCGGCTATCTGACGAGCGCCGCCACCCTCGACGATCTGGCGGCCAAGCTGTGCATCGATGCGGACGGCCTGCGCGCGACCGTCAAACGGCACAATGGATTTGCCATCACGGGCATCGATACCGACTTCGGCAAAGGCGAGACCGATCTCAACCGCTTCAATGGCGATGCCGCCTGCAAGCCGAACCCGTGCATCGGCACGCTCGCGGCGCCGCCTTTCTACGCGGTGACGGTCTGGCCGGCCGACATCGCGGTCAGCAGCGGCCTTGCGACCGACGCCGACGCGCGCGTGCTGGCCGGCGACGGTCGTCCAATTCCAGGTCTCTACGCTTGCGGCAACGACATGGCGTCGGTGATGGGCGGCAGCTATCCGGGTCCCGGCACCACGCTCGGTCCTGCCCTCGTCTTTGCCTATCGGGCCGCCATGCACGCGCGAGATGCCGCATGACTGCACAGAAGAAGCCATCCGCCGTCGCGGCGGCCGCAGCCATCGGCCTCGGCGTGCTGGCGCTGGCGATCTGGGCTTTGATGGTGGCGACGCTGGCGAACCTCACCGGCACCGATCCGGCCGGCAATGCCCTCGCCCAGGCCTACGCCGCCATTGAACTGGTGGCGTTATGGTTGCTGCTCGGGTTGCTGGCCACGCTGGCGGCAATCAAGAGTCCCGCGGCGCGGCCGGCCGGCATCGCCGCGCTGGTGTTGATTCCGGCCTCGGGGCTGGCGGCGGTGCTGGCGCTGGGGCTGCTGTCGGAGCCCAGGCTGACGCCGTACCGGTGGCCGCTCATCATTCCAGCGCTCGTGCCGCCGCTGGTGATCGCCTTCTGTTTATGGGCACTGGTGCCACGCTGGCGGGCCGCTGTTTCCGACCGCCGCGCCACCGCCATCGCCTGGGGCGGGACGCTGATCCTGAGTCTCACCATCGTGCCCATGGTGTTGCTGCGCGACCAGGCCGAAGAACGTCTTGTCGCACTGGAGGAAAAGCAGGAGGCCGCGTTCGCCAATTTGCCGGCCGAACCGGCGCTGTGGGACCTGACGCCATTCCTGCGCGCGCCACACGCAACCAAGAGCGCGGAGGCGCTGGAACGCGCCCGCCATCTCGACCGGCGGCAGAACGATGCCGAGATGATGCTGGAGCGCGGCGACTTTCCTCTGCTCTACCTGGGCGCGCTCGATCTGACGCCGACGCCGTCGCTGTGCGACAAGGCACGTGGCCTGCTGCGCCGACGGCTGGAGCCCTTGGTGCTGAAGGACGCCGCTGCCAAGAGTTATTCCGAGATCGTCGAACCGGTGACCGGCGCGGTCGCGGCGCTGGAATGGCTCGTCGGTTACGGCTGCGCCGCCGACGCGGAGGCGCAGGCGTGGGAGACCATGGCCAAAGCCTATCGGGATCCCGGTTACGAAATCTACCGCCTGCGCGACCTGCGCGATCCGGCGCGGCTTGGACGGGTGTTGCGCGAAGACCCGGCGCGCTTCTCGATGCTGACGCCGCAGGCGCATCTTAAAGCCTGGCTCAAGTTCGCCGACGACATGGCCTTGCGCAGCGAAGCGTTGGCCGGAGCACGAACAACCGCGAACCGCACCGCTCACGCGATCGAGATGCTCGGCAACGAACAGGACGCCTGGACGGTCATCCGTTATCTTCCGGCGCTCGATCTCGAACCGACCCCCGCCCTATGTCAGGCGGCCAATGGCGAGTTACGCCGGCAGTTCGGCAAAATCCACCGTCCAAGCAATGACGACCCACGACCCTACAGCGAACTGCTCGCGCGGCTTGGCACCGGCGAGCAGTTGAAGGCGTTGATATGGCTGGCCACCCATGGCTGCGAACAGCACGCCCCGCTGGACGAGGCAGAAACGCTGATCCGCAGCTATCAGAACTCGGGCGAGCGCGAAGCCATACTCGCCACGCTGGCAAAAGCGCGGCGGCGCTGACGCGCTGCGCCGCCTCCGCTAGCGCCAGAACAACGCCAGCAGCAGAATGATCGGCAACGGGACGCCAATCATCCACAGAAGTGCACCACGTCCAAAGCCCATGTCAGCCTCCTTCGTTTGATCCCACCTAATCCGCGAAGGCCGCAAATTGTTCCCTCGGCACCGTCTGCGCCGACGCGCAACAAAATCTGACCATAAAGGAACTTTGGTTTCGAGGCGGGGTTAAGCCCCTGCGAGCGCGAACAATCCGCTTGCCGGGAGATTGAAGCAAGATGATCAACGAAGCGGGCAGACTGACGATAGACGATTCGCGTTCGGCAGTAAGTTGGAAGGCCATTGCGGCTGGCGCGACCGCATCCGCGGCGGTGACGCTTGTACTGGTGGCGTTTGGCGTTGGCGTGGGTTTTTCTGTGATCTCGCCATGGGCGGGTGAAGGACTCTCGGCGACCGCGTTCACCATCTCCGCCGGTATTTATCTGATCGTCGTCGCCATGCTCGCCTCGACCGTCGGCGGTTACATTGCCGGACGGCTGCGTATGCAGTGGAACGGCGTCAATGAAAACGAACGCTACTTCCGCGACTCCGCGCACGGCTTTCTGGTTTGGGCGTTTGCCACCCTTGTAAGCGCAGCTGTCCTCGGCGGCGCCTTGACCCATGTCATGGCCGGCGCCAGCGCCGGGCTCGCGCCTGCGGCCACCAACGCGGCCCAGAGTTCGCCGGCCGATCTCTACATCGACAATCTGCTGCGCACCGATCCCATGCCCGGTACGCCGGCGGAACGCATCAACCAAGCCACGACGCCGACCACACAGGACGTGCAACCGGCGCCGCTGCAAGGCGGCCAGTTGACGCCGACCCCACCGCCGCCGCGCGAGGCGCCAGGCCCTGTGGGAGTCAACCGCGCCGAGATCGGCCGCATTCTGACCCCCGCGCTGGCTCGTGGCGGCACCCTTTCCGACGTCGACCGGACCTATCTCGCCCGGCTGGTGTCGGCCCGAACCGGCCTGCCGCAGGCAGATGCCGAACAGCGTGTCACCCAGGTGGTCACGCAGGCGAAAACGGCGGCCGATCAGGCCCGCAGCTCAGCGGCGAAGTTCTCGCTCTGGCTGGCGGCCTCGATGCTGGCCGGCGCTCTGGCGGCAAGTCTCGCCGCGATCGAAGGCGGTAACCTGCGTAACCGCGAATGGTACCTCACGGGCCGTGGCCGCGTGGCCGCTGCCGAATAACCCCACCCTCCTACAGGAGAAATGAAATGCCGATCCTGCTCTGGTTACTCGGTGTTCCGATCAGCCTGATTCTGGTGCTGATGCTGTTCGGCGCTTTCTAAAGCTGACAGCAAATGAAAAGCCCCGCGGGTCAAAATCCCGCGGGGCTTTTTTCAGTCAGGGCGCGGGCGGCTTTGGCCCTGGCAGCACATCCTGCCATTCCGGATGCCGCGCGATCGTTGCCTTTGCAAACGGGCAAAGCGGGATAATGGACTTGCCCGCCCCGCGCGCATCCTCGACCGCGCGGCGCACCAGTCTTTCACCGATGCGACGGCCGCGCAGCGCGTCGGGCACGTGGGTGTGATCGATGATAATGAGCGTGTCGCCAGCGCGGCTATAGGTCATCTCGGCTTCATGACCGTCGACGATAACGACGTAGCGGCCCTTGGTCGGGCCCTCCTCATTGCGGATGGATGGTTCGGCGTCCTGCTCCGTCATGGCGTGATCTCGCGCCGGCCCTGGAAGCGCGCATAGCGCTTCTGTCCCGCTTTCCCGAACAGGGTGACGTCGTAGCTGTCTTTGGCGCCCGGCACGTCCATGCCGGGCGACGAATCCGGCATGCCGGCGACCGCCAAACCGATCGCCTGCGGCCGCTCCGCCAGCAGCCGCTTGATCGGCCCGGCCGGCACGTGCCCTTCAATGACATAGCCGCCGATTTCAGCTGTATGGCAGGAGCGCAGCGCCGCCGGCACACCGAGGCGCGCGCGAATTTTATCGAGGTTCGAGGTTTCAACGACGTTGGCGCTGAAGCCGTTCTGTTTCAGATAATCGACCCAGGCGCCGCAACAGCCGCAGTTCGGATCCTTGTGAACTGTGATGACCGGCAAGGCGCCCTGGGCTCGTCCGGAGCCAGCAAGCAGCGGCAACAATGCCGCGCCGATGGCGAATGTTCGCCGGTTCAATGTCGTCACCGCACGCTCCCTTCCAACATCACGATGAGGCCAAGGCTAATACGGCCGGCGCGACAACACGAGTGCTGGCGTCGCGGCCGGTTAATCGCTCTGCAGGATGACGTTCTTGACCATCGGATAGATCTGGTTCTGCCAGGCCCTGCCCGAAAACACGCCGTAGTGCCCGACGCCGGCCTGCATGTGGTGGCGCTTGCGATACGGCCGCAGCGACGTGCACAGATCGTGTGCCGCCAGCGTCTGGCCAACGGCACAGATGTCGTCCTTCTCGCCTTCGACGGTGAACAGCATGGTGCGCTTGATCGCCGCCGGATCGACCTTGACGCCGTCGTAGGTCAGTTGCCCAAGCGGCAGCGCGTGATCCTGAAATACCAGCTTGACGGTCTCGAGATAAAATTCGGCCGCCAGATCGAGCACGGCGAAATACTCGTCGTAGAACGCCTTGGTGATGGCCGCCTTCTCGTGCTCGCCATTGGCCAGGTTGGTATAGAGCTCGCGGTGTGCCTTGATGTGGCGGTCGAGGTTCATGGCCATGAAGGCGGTCAGTTGAACGAAGCCCGGATAGACCCGGCGCCCGCCGCCGGCATAGCGCGCCGGCACGGTGGCGATCAGCTTCTCCTCGAACCACTCCATCGGTTTGCTTTTGGCGAGGTCGTTGACCTTGGTCGGGTTGACGCGGGTGTCGATCGGTCCCGCCATCAGCGTCATCGAGCGCGGCTGTGCCGGGTTATCGCCCTGCGCCATCACGCTCACGGCCACGAGCGTCGCGACGCAAGGCTGGCACACCGCGACCACATGCGCGCCCGGCCCGATCTTCTCCAGGAAGCGGATCATGTGGCCGGAGTAGTCGTTGAAGTCGAACGGCCCGTCGGCCAGCGGCACGTCGCGCGCATTGTGCCAGTCGGTGATGTAGACGTCATGTTCGGCCAGCATGGTGCGCACGGTGGCACGCAGCAGCGTGGCGAAATGGCCGGACAGCGGCGCCACGATCAGCACGCGCGGCTGTTCCTGGTCGATGTCTTTCTTGAAGTGCAGCAACGTCGCAAACGGCGTCACATCGAAAGCTTCTTCGGTGACGGCGACCTCGCGGTTGCCGACCATGACGCTGTCGATGCCGTAAGGCGGACGCGTGTGGGTCAGGCCGGCGCGGGTGATCATCTCATAGGCGGCGCCGAGGTTGCTCAGCATCGACGGCCGCGCCGAGCCATTGAGCTTTTCGCTCACCGATGTGAGTGCCGCACCAGCAAAAGCCCGCACCGGGGACATGATGTCCGAGTGCGCCTGATAGGCTTGATAAAGCATCCAAACCCCGCCCGGCCCGGACGGGCCTGACGTCACGCTAGTGCATTTGATGTTGCAGTGCGAGATAAAATTGGGGGTATCTGTGTCCGGTGGACAAGCGTCGGGCAGCCGACTGATAGCCTCAAACCGCACGAAACACGGTGATCCGTGGCCAGCGGGTCGGTATCCCACTAGGATTTGTCGGGGCCAGCGCCCGCACAGCCGGCCAAGCCGCCCGCTTCGATGGGCGGGCCCACATCAAGAAGGGCCGTCAGGTTGATCATGGAAAGCTTCATCCGCTTCGTCCTGAGCAACTTCACCCTCACATTCTTCGTCATCGGGCTGGTCTTCTCGGCGGCCGCACTGGCGCGGGCCCCAAAGCCCCTGACCAGCCCGGTCGTCGTCGAAAAGCTGATCGCGTGGTACGTCCTCTTCACGATCGGGGTCGCGTACTTCTACAATTTCGTCATGCACTCGTTTTTCGGCGCGATGACCGCCCGCTTCATCGGCTGGGCCGACAGCCCGTTCCAGTTCGAGGTCGGCACGGCCAGCCTGGGCTTTTCGGTCGTCGGCTTTATCGCCGCCTTCCGCAGCTTCGACCTTCGGCTGGCGGCCATTGTCGGCCCCAGCATCTTCGCTCTGGGGGCGGCCGCCGGCCATATCCGCCAGATGGTGACGGCTCATAACTTCACGGCCGGCAACGCCGGTGTCATTTTCTGGACCGACATCCTGCTGCCGGTGTTCGGGTTTCTGCTGTTGTGGCTGCAGTGGCGCCACCGGCAGGCAACGGCGCGGTCCGCGCAATAATCGTCACGATTTACGGAAAGTATTGATCGGCCTGCGCTTTCGTCTAAGCTGCACAGGCCGGGCCGCGCTTACGAAGGGACATGACTGCCCAATGTCCAAGCCTGCACCGAAACCTGCACCGAAACCTGCACCCAAGCCTGCACAGACGGCTCCAAAGAAACCGGCCGCCGCCAACGCCACGCTGACCATCGCCAGCAAGAACTACGGCTCTTGGTCGCTCCGCGGCTGGTTGCTGTGCAAGTTCGCCGGATTGGATTTCGCCGAGCAAATGGTCGCCAGCGACGATCCCTCGACGCGCGCCGAATTGCTGCTGCTGTCGCCCTCCTTCCTGGTGCCGTGCCTCACGCATAACGGCATCAAAGTCTGGGACACGCTGGCGATCGCCGAATATCTTCACGAGATCCTGCCGGAAGCCGGCCTGCTGCCGTCCGACCAGATCGCGCGCGCCCATTGCCGCTCGATCTGCGGCGAGATGCATTCCGGCTTCACCAACATGCGGTCGGCACTGCCGATGAACCTGAAGGCGCATCATCCGGGCTTCAAGGTCTGGGCCGGCGCGCAGGCCGACATCGACCGCGTCATCAGCATCTGGCGCGAATGCCTGGCCGGCAATAAAGGGCCGTTCCTGTTTGGGCCGACGCCCGGCATGGCCGACGCCATGTTCGCGCCGGTGGTGACGCGTTTCATCACCTATGACGTCAGGCTCGACTCCGACTGCGCCGCCTATTGCAAGGCGATCATGGCGCTGCCGCCGATGCAGGAATGGCTCGAAGGCGCCCACGCCGAACCGGACGAGATGGTCGAGCTGGATGTGGAGTTCTAGGAGCGGCGCATAAGTGAGGTTGGTATCTCAAGGGGATACGAAACGCTTGCCAAACGTATCCCGATAGGATACGTTCAAACTGTGATCAAGTCCTTTAGGGGGAAGTTCGCCCAACCGCTCCTTTTGAACCGCAACGTTCCAAAGGGGTTTCCGGCGGACCTTGCCAAGGCCGCCCGTCGCAAGCTGATCATGCTAGACGCTGCCACATTTGTTGAAGCTTTGCGCTCGCCCCCCGGCAATCGGCTTGAAGCGCTTAAGGGCAACCTGACAGGGTTTCACGCCATCCGGATCAACGATCAATGGCGGATCGTTTTCAGGTGGACCGGCGATGGCCCGGAAGATGTTGAAATTGTCGATTACCACTAGCGTCGGCTTGGAATGGTCCGAGCCAGGACGAGGAAATCAATGGCCAAGAAGCTGCCGCCGGTGCATCCGGGCGAAATCCTGCGCGAGGAGTTTCTCAAACCGCTCAAGTTGAGCGCCTACGCGGTCGCCGCCGCCGTGGCGGTGCCGCGGACGCGCATTGAGCGCATTGCGCGTGAAGAGAAGCCGGTGACCGCCGATACCGCGCTGCGGCTCGGTAAATTCTTCAAGACTGGTGCGGCATTCTGGATGAACATCCAGGCGCGCTACGACCTGGAAACCGCCGAAGACGAACTGGGTCCACAGATCAAGAAGATCGCGGCCTATGAGGCCGCGTGACGGATCGTCGTTCGCAGCACCCTACCCCTTCAGCCAGCCGCCGATCCGCTTGACCGCCTCGTGCATGTCCGCGGCCGAACCGGCGTAGCAGAAGCGCAGGAAATGCCGGCCATCGACCGGGTCGAAGTCGATGCCGGGCGTCGCCGCCACCCCGGTTTCGTTGAGCAGCCGCTTGGCGAAATCCAGGCTGTCGTCGGAAAAGCGCGCGATATTGGCATAGAGATAGAACGCGCCGTCGACCGGCAGGAATTGATCGAGCCCGGCTTTGGGCAGGCCCTCGACCAGAATGCGCCGGTTCTCCTCGTAGCCATGCTTGACCGCGTCCATTTCGGCGCCGCCCTCGAACGCCGCCTCGGCGGCAACCTGCGACAGCGTCGGCACCGAGATCGCCAGATTCTGCTGCAGCCGCTCGACCGTGCGTACAAGACCGTCCGGCATCACCATCCAGCCGACGCGCCAGCCCGTCATGCAGAAATACTTGGAGAACGAATTGATCACCACCGCGCGCGTGGACAGCTTGGCCGCGGTCTCGGCGGCAAAGGCGTAATCGAGACCATGATAGATTTCGTCGGAAATCACCTTGATGCCTTCGGCCTCCGCGACCGCGATGAGGCGCGCCAAAGCAGCGGCGTCCATCATGGTGCCGGTCGGATTGGCTGGGCTTGCCACCAGCAGCCCCGCCAGAGGCTTGGCCCGGTGGGCTTCGAGCAACGCCTCGGCCGACAGCGCCCAGCGCGTCGCCGCCGAGGTTTCTATCAATACCGGCTCGCAGCCCAGCGCCGAAAGAATGTGCCGGTATGGCGGGTAACCCGGGTTGGCCAGCGCCACCCGGTCGCCGGGCCCGAACAGGGCCAGAAAGGCCAGGATGAAGCCACCCGACGATCCGGTGGTGACCACCACCCGGGCCGGGTCGAGATCCAGGCTATAGGCCTCGCCGTAATGACGGGCGATGCGCGCCCGCAGCGTCGGGATGCCGAGCGCTTCGGTATATCCGATGCAGCCGCGCGACAGCGCCGCCTGCGCCGCTGCGATCGCAGTGGCCGGCGCGGGTGCTGCCGGCTGGCCGACCTCCATGTGCACGACGTGGCGTCCTTGCGCCTCGAGCTGGGCCGCTGCCGCCATCACATCCATGACGATGAACGGCGGCACATCGCTGCGCCGGGACGGCATCAAAAGTCGTTTTGCCGCATCAAGCATGAATTCTGCCTTGTCCCGCCCCCGCCCCGCTGCCGCCGCATTCGGCGGCTCCCTATGGGAGTTGCCGACATGACTCAGTCGTGATCGCAAGTCGCGTTGACCGCCCGCAGGGGCATCACTAGGTTCACGCCCATCCAAAAGTGAAGATCGGCATGATCGAAGACGGCACACCTATCAGGACCGGAGCCAAGGTGCCAGCCAGGCGATCGGCCATGCGCTGCCTCGCGGTGGCGACGGCCTTCGCGGTGGCGATCACCGCGATCGCTCCGGCCACGCAACCGGCGCAGGCTCAGGGCGCGACGCGCAGCGTGCCGATCATTCGCGACACCGAGATCGAGCAATTGATGCGCGACTACGCGTCGCCGATCCTGCGTGCCGCCGGTCTCGCCCAGCAGAACGTCAAGGTGGTGGTGGTCAACGACCGCACCTTCAACGCTTTCGTCATGGACGGCCGCCACATCTTCATCAATGCCGGGGCGCTGTTCGAAGCCAGGACGCCGAATGAGATCATCGGCATCTTCGCGCATGAAACCGCTCACCTCGCCGGCGGCCATCTGTCACGCCTGCGCGAGCAGCTTGCCACTGCGCAGACCGCCTCGGTCATTGCCATGCTGGCCGGCATCGGCGCCATGGTTGCCGGTGCCCGCAGCGGCGCCGGCGACGTCGGCGCCGCCGCGATCCTGGCGCCGCAGACGGCCATCCAGCGCACGCTGCTCGCTTACGTGCGTGCACAGGAAGACCAGGCCGATCATGCCGGCGTGAAACTTCTCAACGCCACCGGCCAGTCGCCGCGCGGCATGGTGGAACTGTTCAAGCGCCTGAGCAACGAGGTCATGTTCAATACGCGCTACATCGATCCCTACATGCAATCGCACCCGATGCCGGCCGAGCGCGTCGCCGCCCTGGAGACACAGGGCAAAGCCAGCCCGCACTGGGACCGCAAGGATTCACCCGAACTGCAACTGCGCCACGACATGATGCGGGCGAAACTCGCCGGCTTCCTGGAGCGGCCCGATAGCGTCGCGCGCCGGTATCCGGCAAGCGATCAAAGTCTGCCGGCACGCTACGCGCGGGCGATTGCGACCTACCGCCATTCCGACCTCCGCCGCGCCGTGGCGCAAATGGACGCGCTGATCCAGGCGCAACCGGGCAATCCCTATTTCCGGGAGCTCAAGGGCCAAGCGCTGCTGGAAGGCGGCCAGCCGGCCGAAGCCATTGCGCCGCTGCGCCAGGCGGTATCGATGTCGCGCGACGCGCCGCTGATCCAGATCATGCTGGCGCAGGCTCTGATCGCAACCGGCAACGCCAAGTTTGCCGACGAGGCGGCCGAACTGCTGCGCGTCGCGATCCGGCGCGAGCCGGAAGCGCCGCAGGCCTACGCCCAGCTCGCCGTCGCTTACGGCCGCAAGGGCGACCTCGGCAATGCCGACCTTGCTGCCGGCCAGGCCGCCTTCATGCGCGGCGATATTCCGACCGCGCGTCAGCTCGGCGCGCGCGCCAAGACGCGCTTCCCGGTAGGCTCGCCCGCCTGGGTTCGCGCCGACGACCTCGTCAACCTCAAACCGCCGACCAGCGCCAACCGATGACCCCACAAGGAATAATCAGATGACTTCACGCCTGCGCCGCATCGCCGCCGTCTGCGCCGCGATCATGGCCCTGAGCCTGCCGCAGTTTGCGTCGGCGCAAGAATTCTCGGCGCCGCAAAAGGGCGAAATTGAGCGCATTGTGCGCGACTATCTCATCGCCAACCCGGACGTGCTGCAGGAGGCGATGGCCGAACTGGAAAAGCGTCAGACCGCGGCCGAGGCCGACAAGCAGAAAGCCGGCGTCCGCCAGCATGCCGAGCTGCTGTTCAACTCGCCGCGTCAGGTGGTGCTCGGCAATCCGAAGGGCGACGTCACCTTCGTCGAGTTCTTCGATTACAACTGCGGCTACTGCAAGCGCGCCATGGAAGACATGATGGTGCTGATGAAGTCCGACCCGAAACTGCGGATCGTCCTGAAGGAATTTCCGGTGCTCGGGCCAGGCTCAGTCGAAGCCGCCCAGGTTGGCGTCGCCGTGCACATGCAGGACAAGACCGGCAAGAAATATCTGGAGTTTCACCAGAAGCTTCTGAGCGGCCGCGGTCAGGTCAACCGGGCCTCTTCGCTGGCGACTGCCAAGGAAATCGGACTCAACATGGCGCAGTTGGAAAAGGACCTGAACAGCCCGCAGGTGAAAGCCACGCTGGAAGAAAGCTATATGCTGGCACAGGCGCTCGGCCTCAACGGCACGCCAAGCTACGTGATCGGCGAGAACGTTGTGATCGGCGCCGTCGGATTGCCTGCTCTGCAGGAGAGCATCAACGTCGCGCGCTGCGGCAAGCCGACCTGCTGACGTTTCGACTGCTGACGTTTCGCGACGGGCATATACGCTATAGAAGAGTCGACGGTCGCCGCGGCATCCTGCCTTGGCGGCCGTTTTGCACTGCACTGAGTTGGAACCGGCATTCCCGGCCTGGGTTATCGCGCGGATGTACACGGTCGGCATCGAGGAAGAATATTTCGTTTTCGACGCCAAGACGCGTCGCGCGGCGCGTACCCGCGACAAGAAGTTCTTCAGCATCGCGCAGCGAGCGCTCGGCGACCGGGTGATGCCGGAAATGCTGCAGTCGCAGATCGAGGTGGCGACGCCGCCCTGCGGCACGATGGCCGAAGCCCGCGAACACCTGTCGCATTATCGGCGCGCGCTCGGCGACGCCGCCTCCGAACGCGGCCTCGGCCTCGCCGCCATGGGTACCTTCCCGCTCGCGTTCTGGCCGGAGCAACTGATCACCAAAAAGGCGCGCTATCACGCCATCCTCGAAGACCTGCAGATCATCGGCCACCGCAACATGCTGTGCGGCATGCACGTGCATGTGCAAGTGCCCGACCTCGACAGCCGCATCAACCTGATCATGCGGCTGACCGCCTATCTGCCGCTGCTGCTGGCGCTGTCGACCTCCTCGCCGTTCTGGCAGGGCCATCTGACCGGGCTGGCCGGTTACCGGCTCGCTGTCTACGACGAACTGCCGCGCACCGGTTTGCCCGAGCTGTTCCGCACCAAGCAGGACTATGACGATTTCGTCTCCGCGCTGGTGTGGGCCCGGATCATTCCGGACGCGAGTTATATCTGGTGGGCGCTGCGGCCCTCTCTGACAAACCCGACCGTGGAATTGCGCGTCTCCGACAGTTGTACGCGGCTCGACGATGCGGTGTCGATCGCCGCGCTGTTCCGCTGTCTGGTGCGGGCGCTCGACCGCGACCGCGCGCTCAATGCCGGCTTCGACCGGGTCGGCCGCGCCATCACCCAGGAGAACAAGTGGTGCGCCCAGCGCTACGGCATCGCCGCCACCTTCGTCGATCCGTACTCGCGCTCGCCGCTCACGGCCCGGGATTGGCTCGACCAAGTCCTCGACATGGTTGCCGAGGACGTCGAGGCGCTCGGCTGCGCCGCCGAAATCGGCCGCCTCGACGGTATCTTTGCGCAAGGCACCAGCGCCGACCGGCAGATCGACATTTTCGCCAAGGCCAAGGCCTCGGGCCGGCAAAGGTTAACGGCCCTCAAGGATGTCATCGACTGGGTGGCCGCCGCAACCCAAGGGCAAGCGGACCGGCCGGTCAAAGCGCCGGCCTGATCCCGCGCCTGCGGCGGGCTTCCTTTGCCGCCCCGGCCCACCTATAAAGCGGCCTTGTTTGACGCCTATTGATTCAGTTCACGCGATTCGCCGGGACCCATGGCCAAATCCGCTTCCCAGACGATCTACGTCCTCAACGGACCGAACATGAACATGCTCGGCACCCGCGAGCCGGAGAAGTACGGCCGCGCCACGCTGGCCGAGGTGGAGACGCTTTGCCGCGAAACGGCTGCGGATTTCGGGCTCGATCTGGTCTTTCGCCAGTCCAACAGCGAAGGTGAGCTGGTCGACTGGATTCAGGAGGCGCACGTCAACAAGGCGGCCGGCCTCATCATCAATCCGGCCGGCTATACCACCACCTCGATCGCCATTCTCGACGCGCTGCTCGCGGTGCAGATGCCGGTGATCGAACTGCACATCACCAATATCCACGCGCGCGAAAGCTTCCGCCAGAACTCCTATGTGTCGAAGGCGGCCAAGGCGGTCATGGCCGGCTTCGGTGTCGAGGGCTACGCGCTGGCGATCACCGGCCTTGCCGGCATGATCGGCGCCAAAGCAGACAATTGAACGGAAAAGGCTCGATGGCAAAAGCGCCGAAAGCACCGCTGGTCGACCGCGACCTGATCCACGAGCTGACCAAGCTCCTGGACGAGACCGGCTTGACCGAAATTGAAATCGAACAGGACGGCAAGCGCGTCCGCGTTGCCCGCGGCGCGGCCGTCATGGCAGCGCCCGCGCCGCAACCGATGGCACCGCCGGTGCCTCAGGTGGTCAGCGAATCCGTATCGAAGCCGATCGACCCCGCCAAACATCCCGGCGTGGTGGCCTCCCCGATGGTCGGCACCGCCTATGCCGCGCCGGAGCCCAGCGCCAAGCCCTATATCGATGTCGGCAGCACGGTGAAGGCCGGCGATACGTTGCTGATCATCGAAGCGATGAAAACCATGAACCAGATTCCGGCGCCGCGCGCCGGCACGGTGGTGCAGATCCTGTTCGAGGACGGCAAGCCGGTCGAATTTGGCGAACCGCTGGTGATTATTGAGTGAGAGAGCGAATAGCGAGTGGCGAATAGCGAATAGAAGCGCGCTTTCTATTCGCTACTCACTATTCGCCATTCGCGCCGAAAGCATCCATGTTCGATAAAATCCTGATTGCCAATCGCGGCGAGATTGCCCTGCGCGTGCTGCGCGCCTGCAAGGAGCTCGGCATCCCGACCGTTGCGGTGCACTCCACCGCCGACGCCGACGCCATGCATGTGCGCTTCGCCGACGAGAGCGTCTGCATCGGCCCGCCGGCGGCCAAGGACAGCTACCTCAACATCCCGGCGATTTTGTCGGCCTGCGAGATCACCGGCGCCGATGCGGTGCATCCCGGCTACGGCTTCCTGTCGGAGAATGCGCGTTTCGCCGAAATCCTCGGCGAACATGGCGTGCACTTCATCGGCCCGAAGGCCGAGCATATCCGCATCATGGGCGACAAGATCGAGGCCAAGCGCACCGCCAAGCGTCTCGGCATTCCGGTCGTACCCGGCTCCGACGGCGGCATCACCGACGATGCCGAGGCAACCCGGGTCGCCGATGAGATCGGCTATCCTGTGTTGATCAAGGCTGCGTCCGGCGGCGGCGGCCGCGGCATGAAGGTGGCGCGCACGGCGGCCGAATTGTCCGGCGCGCTGTCGACCGCGCGCACCGAGGCGAAGGCCGCCTTCGGCGACGACGCGGTCTATATCGAGAAATATCTGGAGAAACCGCGCCACATCGAAATCCAGGTGCTCGGCGACGGCAAGGGCCGCGCCATCCACCTCGGCGAGCGCGACTGTTCGCTGCAGCGCCGCCACCAGAAGGTGCTCGAGGAAAGTCCCTCGCCTGCGCTCAACACCGAGGCCCGCGACAAGATCGGCGAAACCGTCGCCAAGGCCATGCGCGAGATCAGCTATCTCGGCGTCGGCACCGTCGAGTTCCTGTACGAGGACGGCCAGTTCTATTTCATCGAGATGAACACCCGCATTCAGGTGGAACATCCGGTGACGGAAATGATCACCGACATCGACCTGATCTTCGAGCAGATCCGGGTCGCCGCCGGCGCCGAACTGTCATTTCAGCAGAGCGACATCAAGTTCCACGGCCATGCCATCGAGTGCCGCATCAATGCGGAAAATCCGGTCTCGTTCCGGCCCTCGCCCGGCAAGATCCAGTATTATCACGCCCCCGGCGGCCTCGGCGTGCGCATCGATTCCGCTGTGTATCAGGGCTACACGATCCCGCCTTATTACGACTCGCTGGTCGGCAAGCTGATCGTCCACGGCAAAACCCGCAGCGAGGCCCTGATGCGGCTCAAGCGGGCCCTCGACGAGGTGATCGTCGATGGCATCGAGACGACGCTGCCTTTGTTCCGTGCGCTGGTACGCGAAAAAGACATTATTGACGGGAATTACCATATCCACTGGCTGGAACAGTTTCTCGCCAAAGGCGGAATGGACGACTGATGTCCTTGGCGACCTCCACGACACCCGTCGCGTTTCCGCGCCTGCAGCCGCTTCTGCTGGGTATCGGCTTTCTGCTGCTGATCGGGCTCAGCGCCGCGACCGCCTTTCTGGTCGACCGATCGGCGACCGACGCCCAGATGCTGACCCATACCCTCACCGTTCAGGACAAGCTCTCGAACGTGCTGCTCAATTTGCGCCGCGCCGAATCCGGCCAGCGCGGTTTTCTGTTTACCGGCAACGCCGAGTACCTTGAGGATTTCTACGCCGCCGAGCCGGCCAGCGCCGAAACCATCAAAGACCTTCGCACGTTGACCGCGGACAACCCGGCGCGCAAAAGCCAGCTCGAGGTCATCGCCGACCTCAACTCGGCACGCTTTTCGGAAATGCGGCGGATCATCGCGCTGATGCAGGCCGGCCAGCAGGATCTCGCACGCAGCGAGGTCGCGCGCGGTGAGGGCCGGCGGGTGATGAACGCGTTGCGCGACCGTGTTCTCGAAGTCATCGCCGACGAAGGCCGCCTGCTGACGCTGCGCACCGAACAGTCGCTCAGGACCAACCGGCTGCTGCTGGTGCTGGCGCTGCTGGGATCCGGCCTGATCATCACCATCGGCGGCATCTCGGTCGCCATGGTTCAGCGCAATGCGAAGCAGCGTGAATCGGCGCGCCGCGAACTGGCCGGCATGAACGCCAATCTGGAGCGCATCGTCTCCTACCGCACCGCCGACCTGACCGAGGCCAACGAGGAAATCCAGCGTTTCGCCTATATCGTCAGCCACGATCTGCGCTCGCCGCTGGTCAATATCATGGGCTTCACCTCCGAACTGGAGGCGCTGCGCAAGGATATCTTCGACAAGGTCAATACGCTGACCGCCGAACTCGCCGCCCTCAAGGCGCAGGCGGCGGAGGCCGCGGAAGCCGAACCGAACACCGAGATCGACCGGCTGGGCGAGGATTTTGACGAGGCAATCCGCTTCATCAAGACGTCGATCGGCAACATGGACCGCCTGATCAACGCGGTACTGAGACTGTCGCGCGAAGGCCGCCGGCAGTTCTCGCCGGAGCAGATCGATACGAAGGCGATGCTCGAGGCGGTCGTGGAAAACGTCGCCCACCGGGCCGCCGAACAGGGCGCAGAGCTGACCGTGGGCGACCTGCCCCCGGTCGAGAGCGACCGGCTCGCTCTGGAGCAGATTTTCGCCAATCTGGTCGATAATGCCCTCAAATACAGCCGGCCCGAGGAACCCTTGCGCATTACCATCGCGGGCCGTATCAACGGCTTACAGGTAACATATGACGTCCAGGACAACGGCCGGGGTATCGATCCGCACGACCACCAGCGGGTTTTCGAGCTGTTTCGCCGCTCCGGACGGCAGGATCGTCCGGGCGAAGGCATTGGCCTTGCGCACGTCCGCGCGCTGGTGCGCCGCCTCGGCGGCAGCATGGGATTGAATTCTGAACTCGGCAAAGGCAGCACGTTCACAGTGACCCTGCCCCGCCGCTGGTCGGTCGAAAAAAGGAGCGCCGCATGAACAGCCGAATGTCGGAACTGCCGGTCGAAATCGTCATGGTCGAGGACGACGAAGGCCACGCCCGGCTGATCGAGAAGAATATCCGGCGCGCCGGGGTGAACAACCCGATCACGCCGTTCACCAACGGCACCGAAGCCGTGCGCTACCTGTTCGGCGCCGACAATTCCGGCCTCGCCAACAAGGGCAAGCCGCTGCTGGTGCTGCTCGACCTCAATCTGCCCGACATGACCGGCGTCGATATTCTCAAGCGCATCAAGACCAACGACCATCTCAAGCGCGTGCCCGTCGTGGTGCTGACCACCACCGACGACGCGGTCGAGATCCAGCGCTGCTACGACCTCGGCTGCAACGTCTACATCACCAAGCCGGTCAATTACGAGAACTTCGCCAACGCCATCCGCCAACTCGGCCTGTTCTTCTCCGTCATGCAGGTCCCGGCTCCTGAATGACCCATGCGTAAAGCACTTTACATCGATGACGACGCCGGCTTGCGAGCGCTGGTGCAGCGCGGCTTCCGCCGTGACGGCATCGAGGTCGTCCACGTTGCCGACGGCGAAAGCGGCCTGAAGGCGCTGGAGAACGATGATTCCTTCGATGTGGTCGCCGTCGATCTCTACATGCCCGGCCTGAGCGGCCTGGAGACGCTTGAGCGGATCAACCAGATGCCCAACCACCCCCCGGTGGTGGTCGTCACCGGCGCCCAGGACAGCCGTATGGCGGTGACGGCGCTGAAGGCAGGCGCCTTCGACTACGTGATCAAGGACGTCCAGGGCGAGTTCATCTACCTGCTGAAGGCAGCGTTGCAGGCCGCGGTGGACGCCATGCGCACGCATCGCGCCAAGGAAGCGGCAGAGGCCGAAGTGCGCGAGGCACGCGACCGGTTCGAAGCGCTGGCGGCCGAGCGCGCGATGCTGATGCGCGAGGTCAATCACCGTGTCGGCAACAGCCTGCAACTCATCGCCTCGCTGCTGACTCTGCAGGCCAATTCGGCGCGCGACCCGGAAGTCAGCAAGGCGCTCGCCAGCGCCACCGGCCGCGTGCTCGCCGTGGCGCAGGTGCATCGCCGCCTCTACACATCGGACGACGTGCAGTCGGTTTCGGTCGATCAGTATCTGACCGCGCTGGTCGAGGACCTGCGCCGCTCATCGGAAAGCAATGCTTTGGCCCAGCTCACGCTGAAGACCGATCCGGTCAATGTCGATCCCGACCGTGCCGTTGCGGTTGGCGTCATCGTCAACGAACTGGTGATGAACGCGCTGAAATACGCCTATCCCACCGGCAAAGGCGCCATCCGTGTTGCCATCCGCGACACCGGCAACAACCGTGCGGTTCTGAGTGTCGAAGACGATGGAGTCGGCATCGCCCCGCAAAGCGAGCCGTCCGACCGCAAATCAACCGGCCTCGGTCAGCGCATCGTCAAGGCGATGGGGGAAAAGCTGAACGCCCACATCGAAACCGATCCCAGTCATGCCGGCACACGCGTGTTGGTGTCATTCGACATGCGCAAGGATGCGCCGCGGCCAGCGCTCTAATCGTCAATGCGTGGTTGACGTCAACCGCGTCAGCAGTGTGCAGATTTCGGTGAGATCGTAGGGCTTACGCACAAAAATCGAGCGCGGCACGGGCGGCGCGATGGCCGACGGCGAGCAGCGCCCCGAACAATAGACGATCGGCAATTCCGGCCGGTGGCGGCGCGCCTGTTCAGCAAGAGAGCCACCGTCCATGCGGCCGGCAAGATTGATGTCCGTGAACAAGACGTCGATGTTGGGATCGGCTTCAATATGGCGCATCGCTTCCTCGCCATCGGGCACGGCAAGGACGTCGAAGCCAACATCGTTGAGGGCTTCGGTGACCAGATTGCTGATCAAGACCTCATCCTCTACGACCAAAACACTGATGCGGCGCGCCATGATCCCCACCCCTCGCCTGCGGTCGCGGCCGACTGTCCACTGTCCCGCACAAGCACAACCACGCCGCCGCTGAACGGTTCAATATTTCGACAAACTGATGCCGGAATGGTTATCGACCGGTAAACCAGCGCCTTGCCGGCGACGTGCCGTCCCCTACACTGCGGAACCCGAGCAGCAGACCTCAACCATGGCCAACCGTGAGAGCGCCTATATCGAAATCACGCCGGAAGTGCTGCTCAAAGCTTATGCATGCGGCATCTTCCCGATGGCGGAGAACGCCGACGATCCGGCGCTCTACTGGGTCGAGCCGGAGATGCGGGGCATCATCCCCCTCGAGGGGTTCCACGTGCCCGATCGGCTGGCCCGCACGGTTTCCACGACGCCCTACACGGTCATGGTCGATCGCGATTTCGATGCGGTGATCGAAGGCTGCGCCGAACCCAAGCAGACGCGCGACAAGACCTGGATCAACGGCCGCATCCGGCAAATCTACCGCAGCCTGTTTGCGCACGGCCATTGCCACAGCGTCGAGGTTTACGACGGCGACGATCTGGTCGGCGGGCTCTACGGCGTGTCGCTCGGCCGCGCCTTCTTCGGCGAGAGCATGTTTCACCGCGCCCGCGACGCCTCGAAAATCGCTTTGGTGCACCTGGTGGCCAGACTACGCGCCGGCGGTTTCACCCTGCTCGACACCCAATACGTCACCAACCACCTCAAGACGTTCGGCGCGGTCGAGGTGCCGAAGCGGCGGTATCATCGGCTACTGGAAGACGCCCTCGCCGGCACCGCCGATTTCAGGGCGCTGCCGGTCGACCGGCCTGTGACCGGTGAAGAGGCATTGGCGATTATCCGGGGCCAATAGCCATCCGCTAACGCGTCGGGAAAAATCCCGGCTGTTGCGGCTGGAATTGCTGCGCGCGCGGTGGCGGCGCCGGCCGGCGCGGCGGCGTCGGTGCCGGTGTGCGGGCGGCCGGCTTCGCATCGACCGGCGCTTCCGCCACCGCCGGCGACTGACCACCTTTGCAATCGGTCACCCACACATCGTAAATCGGGTGCTCGACTGCGTTGAGACCCGGGCTGGCTGCAAACATCCAGCCGCTGAAGATGCGTTTGATCTCGCCCTGCAGCGTCACCTCGTCGACTTCGATGAAGCCATCGGTATTCGGCGTCTCTGTCGGCGGCCGCGAATAGCAGACCCGCGGCGTCACCTGCAGCGCGCCGAACTGCACCGTCTCGTTGATGGCGACGTCGAATGAAATGATGCGGCCGGTGATCTTGTCGAGACCGGAGAATACAGCCGTCGGATTGGCGATGCGTTGCGGCGGCGGCGCCACCACGACCTCGTCGCCCGGCTGCGGCGTCGTATCGGCCGGCTGCGCTGTGCCACGCGGCGCGCGGGCGGGCGGCTGTGCCGGCGGCTGAGCCTGGGCGGGCTGGTTCTGCTCCAGCGGCGCGGCGGGCGCCATTCCCGGCGGCGGCGGCAATTCCTGCGACTGGATCGACCCGGCTCCCGGACGGCTTGCCGGCGGCAGGCTCATCGGCGCCGGCAGCGGACGGGCCGGCGGCTCATCGTACTGCGGACGCGGCGCGGGACGGCTGGGGAAATTGCCGGGCGGCGGACCGGGCGGCTGACCGCGCTGTTGGCCTGGAACTTCGGCCGGCGGGCGTGGCGGTGAGTCGCTGAAAATGCCCC
>JALHNV010000065.1 GCA_022843325.1 Pseudolabrys sp.
CGCTGTCGACGTCGTGATGACGTCGGCACTCTTGGCGGCAATATGCCGGGTCGGCGCATTGGCGCTCTCGACAGCGCTGGCTTTGCCGGTGACCTGCAAGACGGCTTCGACATCCACAGCGATGCACATGTACGCCGCGCGAGCACTGCAACCGTTCATGATCGCCTCGCTCTGATGCTTCCGCTCAGGTTGCGCGTCACCACGCCACAACCATAGAGGGCTTTTAGGAGAAAAACAACTATAGCGTGTCTTTGTGGCCCATCACCACCAATCGAAGTGAGCCGGATACAGGTCGTTTCTGTTCGGCAACTGCCGTCTAAAGCCGGTAAAAGGCGGGGCCAGTCCCGGCCGGAGCGAAACCAAGGAGAAGGCCATTATCGAACTCGGTCTCGACACTTTCGGCGACGTCACCGGCGGACCGGATGGCGCGCCGCTGCACGCCGCCGAAGTCATTCGGAATCTCGTCGACGAGGCGGTGCTGGCCGATCAGGTCGGCGTCGACTTCATCGGTGTCGGCGAGCATCACCGCGCCGACTTCGCGGTGTCGTCGCCGGAGATGGTGCTGGCCGCGATTGCCGGCCGCACCAGCCGCATCAGGCTTGGATCGGCGGTGACGGTGCTGTCGTCGGACGATCCGATCCGCGTGTTTCAGCGCTTCGCCACGCTGGACGCCGTCTCCAACGGGCGCGCCGAAGTGATCCTCGGCCGCGGCTCTTTCATCGAATCGTTTCCGCTGTTCGGCTTCGACCTCAACCAGTACGAGGAGCTGTTCAACGACAAGCTCGATCTGTTCGCCGCGGTGCTGAAAGAACAGCCCGTCACCTGGCAGGGCCGCACGCGCGCGCCGCTGAAGAACCAGAGCGTTTTTCCGAAGACGGAATCCGGCGCGCTGAAGACGTGGATCGGCGTCGGCGGCACGCCGGAGTCGGTGCTGCGCGCCGCGCATTACGGCTTCCCGATGATGCTCGCCATCATCGGCGGCGATCCGGCGCGGTTTATTCCCTACGCCGATCTGTTTCGCCGCACGCTGGATAAGGCCGGCAAGGCGGCGCTGCCGATCGGCGTCCATTCGCACGGCTTCGTCGGCGACACCGACGAGCAGGCGCGGGAAGCGTTATGGCCCGATTACAAGAAGATGCGGGACCGGATCGGCGCCGAGCGCGGCTGGCCGCCGATGACGCGGGTTGAGTTCGACCGCGAGATCACGCAAGGGTCGCTCTATGTCGGCGCGCCTGAAACGGTGGCCCGCAAGATCGCCACCACCATGAAGGCGCTCGGCGCGAGCCGGTTCGATATGAAATACAGCGCCGGCGGGCTGTCGCACGAGAAGATGCTCGGCAGCATCGACCTGTACGGCCGCAAGGTCATCCCGCTGGTGCGGGAGCTGGTGGGCTAGGGCCGCGTGTTTCGATAATACCAGTAGCAACTAAATCGCGACGATCTCGATCAATCAACGATTGTGTTACTTCCGACGCCAGTCTCTAGGCGTTGGCCGTTCAGGCATCGTAGAAGGAGAGCGGAGCCGTCCTTGTGATGCATCTGCGAACCAACTTGCCCATCTATCGATGAACTCTTCAAGATCGCCAGTGTCGATTGGCGCCAACGGCCATGCTAGTTGCAGTTCGGCCACGCCACTCCAAAAACCTTTTGCGGCATCTTCGCCTGGGTCAAGTGCAAAAGGTCGTATTGCAGTCGAGCGTCCGATCAATGGCGACATCATAAAAGCAGTTTCAAACCACTGGAACCGAGTCTTTTCTCCAGCGTCACAGTACCAAAGCGAGTGCGCTCGACCTTCGTAGTCATAGCGATCGCGAGGGACACGAAGAATTATCATGGCATGGGCGATTACGTCGAAAGTTGGCGGCTCCCAATTCCAAGGATTCTCTGGTGTCGCAACTATGGGGGTGAATTCGATTTGGGCCTGACCGAGCGCTAGCGTGTCGCCATTTCGTTTACCTTGAGCGCCAGCTGCAGTTGGTGCAGCATCGCGGATAGCATCGTACAACGCCGACCTGATGGCCTTCCCACTGTCCATTGCACTTTTCAGCAGTGCCCTACGTCGCTCTGCTTGGGTCCGACCAGCCGAGGCTACGCGCTCCGCTTCACTGCGTCTTGCAACTTCCGCCAAATGAGCTTGGCGAAGTCGCGCGCGCCCATCTGAAACGGGCCCCAACCCAATCCTTCCAAGCGTTGTCAATATTCTAGCGGGGCTAGGACGAGCGCCCGCTGCTTTATACAGACATTCGGTAACAAGTGCCTTTAGGGCGGCGGGAATCTCGCCACTTATATCGCGTGCATCTTTGTGCAAGTGCTGGTCTCTAAAGTTCGCCAGATCCGGTCCGGGAAATGGTAGCGTGCGCGTCAACAGTTCAAACGCAATTACCCCGAACGAATAAACATCTGACGCAATTGTTGCCCTTTCAGCATGCCATCGTTCGGGTGCGGAATAGGGCGGTGACAACGCATATTTCTGTGTGTCGGGAGCAGTCGCCGCTTCGGCATACCTAGCGATTCCGAAATCGGCCAAGCACCAAGCGCCCTTCAGCAGGAGAATATTTTCTGGCTTTAGATCACGGTGGACAACCTTCCCATCCATGTCCGCTAGCGCCGTAGCGATATCGTTCAATATACTCGCAATAGCAGTGTCATCGAGATTGTTTTCCGGGTTATCAAGATATTGCCGGAGCGACATCTCGGCTCGCGGCATGACAATGGCCCAGCAGTCACCCGCGTCGCCGCTATCCAGCACCGGAATAACATTTCGCACGTTATGTAGGTCGACAAATAGGTGTTCGCGCTCAGCGCCTGGGGCTTTAGGTACCATTTTTATGACGGCTGGCTCGCCGCTGTCCGACTTAGCAGCGTAGACACGGCCGAATCCTCCCGCACCAATTTGTCCCCCGAGTTCCCAGTCTCGCTTCAGTGCAATACGAGCCATGTGCGCCCTTCGTCCAATTTTGGGTTATTGGATTTGCGATATCGACTCATTCACACAAGAATCAAACCGTCGACAGTGCGCGCACCTTTTACAACAATGTGGCGAGATGTGTTTAGACTGAATGATTTCAACGATATACAGTCGCATGCCCGCCCTAAATGGGCGTGTATCCCGACGACCGGGAGTAACCTGCTGGGAAGTGGCTGAAGCCACAATGCAGTCACTTTCCGGCAACATTGTTGTATAAAAGCATCAATGTTGGCCGGGGTGATTCCCTTGTCGGCCTCCGGAGCGAGACTGCTCCTCCATCTCCCGCCGGGGATCAATGACCGCTGAACAAGTGACTGAACCCGAATCCGCGCTTGCGGCAGCATCGTCCCGGCGGGCCGACCGGCGGGTACTGGGACCGCTGGCGGTTGGCCTTGCGCTGCTGTCGGCCTTTCTGACCTTCATCGTTCTGGCCGACCTGACGCCGGTATCGCCGACCCATTACGTCGTCGTCACGCTGCTCCTGGCCAACGCGGTTACTGTCATCCTGCTGCTCGGCGTCATCGTGCGCGAAGTCTGGCAGGTGGTGCAGGCGCGCCGCTCGGGCCGTGCCGCGGCGCGGCTGCACGTGCGGATCGTCGGCTTGTTCTCGATCATCGCTGCGGTGCCGGCGATTTTGGTGGCGATCGTCGCCAGCGTCACCCTCGACCGCGGCCTCGACCGCATGTTTTCCACCCGGACCCGCGCCGCGATCGAGAATTCGCTGATCGTGGCCGAGGCCTATCTGCGCGACCACGCGCAGATCGTCCGTTCCGACATCATGGTGATGGCCTACGAGATCTCCGGCAGCAAGCCATTGCTCGATGCCGAGCCCGATAAGCTGCGCCAGTTTCTGACCTTCCAGGCCTCGGTACGCGGCCTCGGCGCCGCCATTGTCATCGACCGGAATGCCGATGTCGTCGCTCGCGCCGATCTCAAGATCAACCAGGTGTTCGCAATGCCGCCGCGCGAAGCGCTGGCCAACATTACCGAGGCTGGCCCGCAGCTGGTGCTGCTGCCCGACACCAATTATGTGTCGGCGATCATCAAGCTCGCCCGCTTCGACGATAATTATCTCTACGTGACACGGCTGCTCGATCCGAGTGTGGTGCCGCAATTGCGGCAGACGCAGGAAAGCGTGCGCGAATACGCCGCGATCGAACAGCGGCGCGTCGGCGTGCAGGTTGCCTTTGCCCTGATGTACACCGTGATCGCGCTGATCGTGCTGCTGTCAGCCGTCTGGATCGGCTTGAACTTCGCCAACCGGCTGGTGGCGCCGATCCGGCGTCTGATCGGCGCCGCCAATGCGGTGTCGATGGGCAACCTTTTCGTGCGCGTGCCGGTGCGGCCGTCGGAAGGCGATCTCGGCCAGCTCGGCGAAACCTTCAATCGTATGACCCAGGAATTGCGCACTCAGCGCGACGACATCGTGCGGGCGCGCGACCTGATCGACAGCCGCCGCCGCTTCACCGAAGCGGTGCTGGCTGGCGCCAGCGCGGGCGTCATCGGCGTCGATGGCAACGGCTGCGTCAGCATTCTCAACCGTTCAGCGGAAAAACTCATCGGCCGCACCGAGGCCGATGCGCTGGGCAAGCCGCTGGTCGAAGTGTTTCCCGAGCTTGCCGACACCATGGCGGCGGCGCAGGCCGGATCGCGCTCGCAGGACCAGGTCACCATCAGCCGCCAGGGCCGCGAGCGCAATTTGTCCGTGCGCGTCACCAGTGAGCAGTCTTCCGAATCCGAACACGGCTACGTCGTGACGCTCGATGACATCACCGAACTCGTGGCGGCGCAGCGCACCTCGGCCTGGGCCGATGTGGCGCGGCGCATCGCCCATGAAATCAAGAATCCGCTGACGCCGATTCAGTTGTCGGCCGAACGTCTGCGCCGCAAATACGGCAAGGTCATCGTTGAGGACCGCGCGGTATTCGAACAATGCACCGATACCATCGTGCGCCAGGTCGACGATATCAGGCGCATGGTCGACGAGTTCTCCCGCTTCGCGCGGATGCCGAAGCCGGAAATCGCCGACGACGACTTCGCCGATACCGTGCGGCAGGCGGTTTTCCTGATGCGCGTCGGCAACGCCGAAATCGACATCAATGCCGAGGTGGCCGAAAGCCCGATGCCGGCGCGCTTCGACCGCCGTCTGATGTCGCAGGCTCTCACCAACATCATCAAGAATGCCACTGAAGCCATTGGCGCCGTGCCGGCGGATGAATTGGGCAAGGGTCTCATCCATCTGTCCGCTTTTCGCGAGGGCGAGGATATCGTCATCGACGTGGTCGATAACGGCATTGGGCTGCCGAAGGAAAATCGCAGCCGGCTGATCGAGCCGTATGTCACGACCCGCGAGAAGGGCACCGGCCTCGGTCTCGCCATTGTCGGCCGCATTATAGAAGACCACGGCGGCTCCATCGAGTTGCGGGATGCCGCCGAAAAAATCCCCGGTCAGCGCGGTGCCTGGGTGAGGGTGCGCATTGCTGCCGCCGGCAAGGCGGATGCGCCGGAACAAGCCAGTCAGAAAATCATAAGTGAGCAGCCGAATGTCAGCTGAAATCCTGATCGTCGATGACGAAGCCGATATCCGCGATCTGGTCGCGGGGATTCTTCAAGACGAAGGCTATAATGCCCGTACCGCCCGCAACAGCGACGACGCGCTGGCCGCCATCCAGTCGCGGCGGCCGGGTCTCGTGTTCCTCGACATCTGGCTGCAGGGCAGCAAGCTCGACGGTCTGCAATTGCTCGACATCATCAAGCAGGATCAGCCGGAACTGCCGGTGGTGATGATTTCCGGCCACGGCAATATCGAGACCGCGGTCGCCGCCATCAAGCACGGCGCCTACGATTTTATCGAAAAGCCGTTCAAGGCGGACCGGCTGGTGCTGGTGGCGGAAAGGGCGCTGGAGACATCGCGTCTCAAGCGCGAGGTCAAGCAGCTCAAGCAGTCGGCGCCCGGCCCCTCGACGCTGGTCGGGCGATCGGCGTCGATCGCGCAATTGCGCCAGGCGATCGAACGCGTGGCACCGACCAACAGCCGCGTGCTGGTGGTAGGCCCCTCCGGCGCCGGCAAGGAACTGGCGGCGCGCACGCTGCATCAGTTATCGGCACGCGCCAGCGGCCCGTTCATCGTCATCAATGCCGCGGCAATCACGCCCGAGCGCATGGAAATCGAACTGTTCGGCGTCGATTCCGCCAACGGTGCGGATGGGCGCAAGCCCGGCGCGCTGGAAGAAGCGCATGGCGGCACGCTGTTTATTGACGATATTGCCGATCTGCCGCGTGAAACCCAGAACAAGATTCTGCGGGTGCTGGTCGATCAGACCTTTCAGCGGGTTGGCGGCAGCAACAAGATCGCCGTCGACGTGCGCATCGTCTCGTCGACGGCGCGCAATCTGGAGGCGGCCATTGCCGATGGTACCTTCCGCGAGGATCTCTATCATCGCCTGTCCGTGGTGCCGATCCGCGTGCCGCCGCTGTCGGAGCGGCGCGATGACATTCCGGCGCTGATCGAGTATTTCATGGATCAGATATCGCAGACGACCGGGCTGCCGAAACGGCGCATCGGCGACGACGCCATGGCTGTGCTGCAGTCGCACAACTGGCCGGGCAATGTCCGCCAATTGCGCAACAACATCGAGCGGCTGATGATCCTGGCCGGCGGCGAACCGGATGCCGTGCTCAGCGCCAGCATGCTGCCGCCCGATGTCGGCTCGATGGTGCCGGCGATGCCGAACGGCAGCGGCGGCGAGCATCTGATGGGCCTGGCCTTGCGCGAGGCGCGCGAGATGTTCGAGCGCGAATATCTGGTGGCGCAGATCAGCCGGTTCGGCGGCAACATTTCCCGCACCGCAGAATTCGTCGGCATGGAGCGCTCGGCGCTGCATCGCAAGCTCAAGGCGCTTGGGATAGGCTGACGGGCCTGATTCCATCAGCCAGCCGTCGAGAACCCCGATGTCCCGCATTGCCTATGTGAACGGTCAGTACCTGCCGCGTGAGCACGCCATGGTCTCGGTCGAGGACCGCGGTTATCAGTTTGCCGACGGCGTCTACGAAGTCTGCGAGGTGAGGGGCGGCAAGCTGATCGACGAGCGCCGCCACATGGCGCGGCTCGACCGGTCGCTGAAGGAACTGCGCATCGCGCGGCCGATGTCGGCCAAGGCGCTGTCGGTGATCCTGCACGAAACCGTGCGGCGCAACCGGGTGCGCGACGGCGTGGTCTATCTGCAGGTGACCCGCGGCGTGGCGCGGCGCGACTTTCTGTTTCCCGCCGCCGACACCCCGCCCGCGGTGGTGGTGACGGCGCGCAGCGCCGATCCGGTCAAGCTGGAGGCGACCGCGGCCGAAGGCATCGGCGTCATTACCGTGCCCGACATCCGCTGGCAGCGCGTCGACATCAAGTCCGTGGCGCTGCTGCCGAACGTGCTGGCCAAGCAGGCGGCGCGCGACAAGGGCGCGCGCGAAGCCTGGATGGTCGACGCCAAGGGCCGCGTCACGGAGGGCGGATCGTCCAACGCCTGGATCGTCACCCGCGACGGCAAGCTGATCACGCGGCCGCTCGGCCAGGATATCCTGCCCGGGATCACCCGCTCGGTGGTCATGGACCTGATCAAGGACCAGGGTCTCGCCTTCGAAGAAAGGGCATTCACGGTGGAGGAGGCCTACGCGGCGCGCGAGGCTTTCGTCACGTCGGCCAGCCAGATTGTTCAGCCGGTGGTCAGCATCGACGGCCGGCCCGTCGGCAACGGGGCTCCCGGGCTGATCGCCAGCGCCTTGCGCCGGGACTATCACCGCCACGCCGAAGTCAGCTAATCGTCCGACATCGCCGGATGCTGTTCGGACAGGCCGAAACAGCGGGGTGCTCCGGATATTGTGATCGGCGGAACCGCCCTGGAACGTGCAATTACGTATTTATTTCAGTGACTTGGTGACCCTGCCGCCAACTTCCGCTTGCACTGCGGCAAAGCCTGCCATCTAATGGAGGCTTCCTGGGGTTCGGACCGGCTTGCGTGGGGCAAGGCGGCGTCTGCGTGGTTCATACGCAGCGTCGGCGTCCGTCCGAAAAACCCGGGTAACAAAGGTCTCGCGCTAAAGACGCGGGCAAAAAAGGAAAAACGGCCATGGCAGCCGAACGTGCGCAAAATCTGCAAGACACATTCCTCAATCACGTCCGCAAGGCGAAAATTCCGCTCACCATTTTTCTGGTGAACGGCGTGAAGCTGCAGGGCGTGGTCACCTGGTTCGATAATTTCTGCGTGCTGCTGCGGCGGGACGGGCACTCCCAGCTCGTCTACAAGCACGCCATCTCCACCATCATGCCGGGTCATCCGATCCAGATGTTCGAGGGTGGCGAAGAGCCGCCGGAAAAAAACTGATTGGAACCTCGCCACCGGGATGAGCGTGCCGATCTTCTGAGCCTGCACAAAGCGGGCAAGGAGAGCGGTCGCGCCATCGTCATCGAGCCGTATGTGAAGCACGCCGCGACCCGCGGCGGCGCGCGTTCGGCCGCCGACACGCGATCGCCGGAGGCGCGGCTGGAGGAGGCGACGGGACTTGCCCGCGCCATCGACCTCAATGTCGTCGAGTCCGGTCTTGTGATGCTCAACACGGTGCGGCCGGCGACCTATATCGGCAAGGGCAAGGTCGACGAGATCGCCGGGCTGGTCACCGGCCATTCCGCGTCGGTCGTCATCATGGATTGCCCGGTGACGCCGGTGCAGCAGCGCAATCTGGAGAAGGCCTGGAACGCCAAGGTCATCGATCGCACCGGGCTGATCCTGGAAATCTTTGGCCGGCGCGCGCGCACCAAAGAAGGTGCGCTGCAGGTCAAACTGGCCCATCTCAATTATCAGAAAACGCGGCTGGTGCGGGCCTGGACCCATCTGGAACGCCAGCGCGGCGGCTTCGGCTTTCTCGGCGGCCCGGGCGAAACCCAGCTCGAGACCGACCGCCGCGTGATCGAGGATCGTATTTTCCGGATCGAGGAAGAGCTCGAGAAGGTCAAGCGCACCCGCAAGCTGCACCGCGACAGCCGCAAGCGCGTGCCGTATCCGATCGTGGCGCTGGTCGGTTACACCAATGCCGGCAAGTCGACGCTGTTCAACCGCATGACCGCGGCCAGCGTGATGGCTGCCGACATGCTTTTCGCCACGCTCGATCCGACGCTGCGCGCGATCGATTTGCCGCTTGGCAACCGCATCATCCTGTCGGACACCGTTGGCTTCATCTCCGATTTGCCGACCGGGCTGGTGGCGGCGTTCCGCGCCACGCTGGAGGAGGTGATCGAGGCCGACGTCATCCTGCATGTTCGCGACATGTCGCACGAGGACTCCGGCGCGCAGTCGCGCGACGTCGAGCAGGTGCTGGGCGAGCTCGGCATCGAGGCCACCGATCCGCGGCTGATCGAGGTCTGGAACAAAATCGACCGGCTGGACGCCGAAGGCCGCGACCGCCTCGCCAATCTGGCCGAACGGCAACCGGCCGGGCGCCGGCCGCTGACCGTGTCGGCGCTGAGCGGCGAGGGCATTGAGACGCTGGTGAGCGCGATCGAGTCACGGCTGGGCGAGCGCCGCGAGACCATCGCGCTGTCGCTCGATCCGTCGGACGGTGCCGGCCTGAGCTGGCTCTACCGCAACGCCGAGGTGCTCGCGCGCGACATGGCCGACGACGGCCGGCTGGCCGTGACCGTGCGCGCCGATCCCGACAAAGCGGCGCAGGTCAAGGCACGGTTCGGGGTGGCGTAGGGCGCCGCGTCACCTGACGGGCGGCTTCTCGGCCGCCTTGGCGGCGTCCCAGAGCGCATCCATCTCGGCCAGGGACGCGTCCTGGGGCTTCCGGCCGCGCGCGGCCAGCGCCTGCTCGATGGCGGCAAAGCGGCGTTCGAACTTGGCGTTGGTGGCGCGGAGAACGCCTTCGGGGTCGGCGCCGAGATGCCGCGCCAGATTGACCACCGCGAACAGCAGATCGCCGACTTCCGCGCCGGCCTTGGCGGCGTCCCGGCGGTCGAGTTCGGTTTCTATCTCGTCGGCTTCCTCGCGGATTTTGGCGAGCACCGCGCGCGGATCGTTCCAGTCGAAGCCGACGCGGCCAGCCTTGTCCTGGAGCTTCAGCGCCCGGGTCAATGCGGGCAGGGCGACCGGCACCCCGGCCAGCGCGCCTATCGGCACGGTATCGCCACGGGCGGCCCGCTCCTCGGCCTTGATGGTCTCCCACAGGCCCTTGACCGCCTCGGCGGTCTTGCCGTCGGCATCGGCGAAGACATGCGGATGGCGGCGCACCAGCTTGGTGGTGATGGCCTCGACGACGTCGGCAAACGCGAACGACCCTTGCTCCTCGGCCATGCGGGCGTGGAACACGACCTGAAGCAGCAGGTCGCCCAGTTCGTCCTTCAGCTCGTCGAGCGAGCCGTGCTCGATCGCATCGGCGACCTCGTAGGCTTCCTCGATCGTGTAAGGCGCGATGCTGCGGAAGGTCTGCTCGAGGTCCCACGGACAGCCGCTGCTGGGCGTGCGCAGGGCCGCCATGATCTCGATCAGCCGGGAGATATCGCGCGACGGCTTCACAGGCCAAGACCCCAGGCGCGGCAAAGCCTGACGATAGCAAGGCCAGCGCGCCGCCGCGCCTCACACATCGGATTCGCATAAGACATATTATGGAATATATATGCGTTCATGTAAAACATGACGCTGGGAGTATTTCTCTATATAAAACAGCATCATGCGATGACATTTTGATGCAATACATCACTCGGCCTCAATCCGCATGCCGTCATAGCCAGGCTCCACATGGGCCGGCAATTCGGCGCGCAGCGTGGCGTAGTCCATGTCGGTGTGCATGTCGGTCAGGATGGCGCGCTTGGGCTTGATGCGCCCGATCCAGGCCAGCGTCTCGTCGAGGTGGAAATGGCTCGGGTGCGGCGTCCGGCGCAGCGCGTCGACGATCCAGACATCGAGCCCGGCGAGTTCGGCCACGCTGTCGTCGGGCAGGCCTTTGAGATCGGTCGAGTAGGCGACGTTGCCGAAGCGGAAGCCGAGTGAGGCGATGTCGCCATGGTGCTGCAGCAGCGGCAGCGCCGCGATCGGGCCGCCCTGCCCGTTGACGACCACCGGCTGCCGCGGCACCAGCCGATGCTCGGTCAGGATCGGCGGATACTGGCTGCCGGGCGGCGTCTTGAAGCAATAGCCGAACCGCACATGCATGATGGCGGCCGTGACCTCGTCCATGTAGACGTCGACGCGGCGGCGTCTGTTCACGAACAGCGGCCGCAGATCGTCGATGCCGTGGGTATGGTCGGCGTGCTCGTGGGTGATGAAAACGCCGTCGATCCAGTCGACCTTGGCGTCGATCAGTTGCTCGCGCATATCCGGCGAGCAATCGACCAGCACCCGGGTCACGCCGTCCGGGCCATGGCGCTCGACCAGCAGCGAGCAGCGGCGCCGGCGGTTTTTCGGTTCGTTCGGATCGCAGTCGCCCCAGCCCAGCGCGACGCGCGGCACGCCCATCGACGACCCGCAGCCGAGGATGGTGAAAGTCAGGCTCATCCGGCCGCCTGGGCGGCGAGGGTGCGCGGCACGGTGTTGAACAGCCGGAAGAAGTTCTCCGTGGTCTGCTGGGCGATCGCCTCGGGCGTCACGCCGCGCACGGTCGCCAGCATTTTCGCGGTTTCCACCACGTAAGACGGCTCGTTGCGCTTGCCGCGATACGGCAGCGGCGCCAGGTACGGCGCGTCGGTCTCGACCAGAATGCGCTCGGCCGGCAGATCCCTGGCGATGTCGCGCAGGTCCTGACCGTTCTTGAAAGTCAGAATGCCGGTGAAGCCGATATAGAGGCCGAGCTCGATGGCCTTGAACGCCAGGTCGCGGCCGCCGGTGTAGCAATGCAGCACGGCCGGGAAGGCGCCCTTCCCGCTTTCCTCGATCAGGATCCGCGCCATGTCGGCGTCGGCCTCGCGCGAATGGATCACCAGCGGCAGACCGGTCTGGCGCGCCGCGGCGATGTGCTGGCGGAAGCCCTGTGCCTGCGCGTCGCGCGGGCTCTTGTCGTAATGATAGTCAAGCCCGGCCTCGCCAATGGCGACGACCTTCGGATGCTGCGCGATGGCCATCAGCTCGGCGGCGCCGATGTCCAGCTCGTCATGCGCATTGTGCGGATGGGTGCCGACCGAGCAGAACACGTCGTCGTATTTTTCAGCGATCGCCAGCAGCCGGGCGTGGTGGCGAACGCGGGTCGAGATCGTCACCATGCGGCCGATGCCGGCGGCGCGGGCGCGATCCACCACGGCGTCGAGTTCGGCCGCGAAATCCGGAAAGTCCAGATGACAGTGGCTGTCGACCAGCATCACGGCTGCTTTGCTTTTTTGGGCGGTTTCGGCGGCTTGGCGTCCGCCGTGCCGGCTTCGGTTTCCGGCTCCACATAGCGCGGGAAAACGCCCTGCGGCGCCGGCAATTGCGCGCCGGCGGCGAGGCGCCGCCCGGATTCCAGCGCCGCGAAATCGCGTTCCGTAGCGGGCACGCCAAGCAGATCGAGCATCTTGCCCGCCGAGGCCGGGATAGCCGGCTGCGCCAGAATGGCGACCTGCCGCAACACTTCGGCGGTCACGTACAGAATTGTGCCCTGCCGCGCCGGATCGGTCTTGGCCTTGCCCCACGGCGCTTCCGACGCGAAATAGCGATTGGCATCGGCGACCACGGACCAGACGGCATTGAGGTACTGGTGCAGCTGCTGCGTCTTCATGTGCTCGCGTGCGGCCGCCAGCATGCCGTCCGCGGCCGCCAGAATGGCGTCGTCCTCGGCGGTGAAAGCCCCCGGCTCCGGCAGCGTGCCGCCGAACGCCTTTGCCACCATCGACAGCGAGCGCTGCGCCAGATTGCCGAGGTCGTTGGCAAGATCGGCATTGATGCGGTTGACGATCGCCTCGTGGCTGTAACTGCCGTCCTGGCCGAACGGCACCTCGCGCATGAAGAAATAGCGGAACTGATCGACGCCATAGGCATCCGTCATCGTGAACGGGTCGATCACGTTACCGACCGACTTCGACATCTTCTCGCCGCGGTTGAACAGAAAGCCGTGCGAGAAAATCCGCTTCGGCACCGCGACCCCGGCCGACATCAGAAACGCCGGCCAGTACACGGCGTGGAAGCGCACGATGTCCTTGCCGATGACGTGCAGCGACGCCGGCCAGTAGCGCTTGAACATGGCGCTCTGATCGTCGGGAAAGCCGACGCCGGTGATATAATTGGTCAGCGCATCGACCCACACATACATGATGTGCTTCGGGTTGCCGGGCACCGGAATGCCCCAGTCGAACGTGGTGCGCGACAGCGACAGATCCTTCAGGCCGCCTTTGACGAAGCTGGCGACCTCGTTCAGCCGCTCCTTCGGCAGCACGAAGTCCGGCACGTCGGCGTAGAGCTTCAAGAGCCGGTCCTGGTAGGCCGACAGCTTGAAGAAGTAGCTCTCCTCCTCGACCCACTCGACCGGCGTGCCGGTCTTGGTCGCGAGCCGCACCTTGTGCTCGTTCACATGGGTCTCGTCTTCGGCGTAATAGGCCTCGTCGCGCACCGAGTACCAGCCGGCGTATTTGTCGAGATAGATGTCGCCGGCGGCCTCCATGCGGCGCCAGATTTCCTCCGAGGCGCGGTAGTGGCGCTCTTCGGTGGTGTGGATGAAGTCGTTGTTCGAACAGTTCAGGCGCTCCACCATGGCCTCGAAGCGCGGCACGTTGCGGTCACGCAATTCGCGCGCAGTCAGGCCTTCCTTGGCCGCCGTCTGCTGCATCTTCTGGCCGTGCTCGTCGGTGCCGGTCAGGAAATAGACGTCGTGGCCGTCCAGCCGCATGAAGCGGGCAATGGCGTCGGTGCAGACCGCCTCATAGGCATGGCCGATGTGCGGCGGCCCGTTCGGGTAGGAAATCGCGGTGGTGATGTAAAACGCTGATTTGTCGGACATTTATCGCTTTTATGGAATCGGGACGGCCGGGAAATCCGGCGCGCGGAGTCGCAGCGTTAGGTAACAATCGCAGGCGGCGGGGGCAAGCGAGGGCGCTAGTTAGCCAGCGCCGGTATCTGCGATCTACGCCGCCTTCTCAGCGCGCGTGGGCCGGATCAGAACCTCGGCGGAAATGCCGAGTTTTTCATGAAGACGCCGGATCATGTCGATCGAGAGACTGCGTTTGCGGTTCATGACCTCGGCGACACGCGCGCGCGTGCCGATCAATGGCTCGAGGTCCTTCCGGGTCAGTCCCTGCTGCTCCATCCGAAACTGAATGGCCGCGATTGGATCGGGCGGGTCGATTGGAAAGTGCCGGGACTCGTACGCATCAATAAGTGTTGCCAGCACATCGAGCTGGTCGCCTTCCGGCGTCCCGCTTTTGGCGCCCCAGAGCTGTTCCAGTTCGCCGAGCGCGGCCTCGTAATCCGCCTTGGTCCGGATCGGCTTCAGATTATTCGCCATGCTGCACCTTTGACACGTCGATCTTGTCGTAGTCCCTGTGCGTTCCGATCCACTTTATCCAGACGATGGCTTTTTCGAAATCGACCGATACGACGAGACGGTAATCATTGCCCTTGATGTTGAAGACAATACGTTCAGCATTGATGATGCTCGCCTTCGCGTAGCGCCGTCTTACCTCTGCGGTATTTCGCCAATTTGCCGCGCTGGCTTCGTTGAACCAGGCCTCCAATGCCGACTTCACGGCAGACTGGTCTCTTTGGCCGGCCAAACTATCAACGAAATCCCGCAACGTGCGGCGGGCGATGATCCGCATCGTGACAGACTAGCACGATCCCATAATGGGAGCAAGAAAGGATCGGCGAAGGGACGGTCAGTGACCGCCCTCCTCTACCACGTCAGCACGCTCGGCTCGGGCTGCGGCTGGCTCTGCGCCGCCGCCCGGCGGATGGTCGTATTGGACGCCATGCGGCTCGACTGCCCGCGGCGGGACCGCACCACTTCCGCGATCTTGGTGCCGCCCTCGGGGACGACGACAATGCGGTCGAATTCGCCACGCAGAAAGGCTTGCAGGAACCTGTCGTAGTCCTTCAACGATATGCAGCCGTTTGACTGGCCGTTCGGCCCCAGCAGATAGGAATGCGCCAGGATGCCGTCGCGGCCGAACATGCGGCCTTCGTCGACCGGCGTCAGGCGGATGGCCTGCACGCCATGAAACAGGCGCTCCCGCAGCCGCAGATCGTAGACGTTCGGCGGTGTCGCGCCGCGCATGCGGACGTGGACGTGGCGCGGATCGTCCATTTTGTCGCCGAAGCCGGAATGCGCCTCGAGCTTCTCGCCGCTCGGCAGGAAGACCGTGCGCGCCGAAATGTCATAGACCGCGGTGCGGCCATCGGGATCGGGCAGCGGCGCGCCCTTGTTGTGGGCCTGCCGCGGCGGAACCACGCGGGGCGCCTCTGCCACCGGGGGCGGCACG
Organism: Pseudolabrys sp.; assembly: GCA_022843325.1. GTDB lineage: Bacteria > Pseudomonadota > Alphaproteobacteria > Rhizobiales > Xanthobacteraceae > Pseudolabrys. The sequence continues at coordinate 15,390 of JALHNV010000065.1, forward strand.
GGTGCCGGGACTGCGATCGGCGCGACCGCGGACGCCGGTAGCGCGGCGACGGGCGCAATGGTCTCGGCGGCGGGTCCCGGCGCTGCGGCCAGCGTCGCAGGACGGCGCTGCGGCAAGGGTACTTTAAGCGCGGGAATGGGCGTGGCGTTCGACGGCAGGACGGCCATGGAGGGCCGGCCGGCGTCGTCGGGCGGCAGCAGGGCGACCGGGATGGCGCTGGCCGAACCCCGCTTCCAGGCAGGGTCGAGGCTGGTGCCTTCGGCACTCACCAGGCCACCCGGCCCCCGCATCGGCTTGGCGTAGACGCTCGGATTGGTGGCCAGAACGGCACTCACCACCCAGGTCGCGGCGAATGTGGCGATGAGGCCGGTGACGCCGACGGCGATGGCGGCGCTGGCGCCCATGGCGGCGTTGACGCCGATGGCGCGCAGCCCCCGCCGCACGGCACCAGCGGAAAGAACAGCATTCTGCCGAGGGTACGAAGAGGCAATCGTCGCGGTCGCAACCCTCATGAACGCCTACTCAACTGGACTGGAACACCCGCACGCCGGCACATCTGCCGCGGCCGACTATGGCCGGGGCATGGTTAAGCGGCTGTAAATGAGGCGGCTAAATTGCCAACAAATCCGGGAACTTGGGTCCGATGACGCGGCGGCGGGTGTCATCGCGCCGACATCGAAAACGGGCATCTATCCATGCGTCAAAGCGCCGGCGCGTCGCCGGGAACCGAGGGTGCCTTGGTACGTTCTTTGCTCGGTTGTTAGCGCTTAAGCGAAGAGAGCCCGATGACGTCGCAGCAATATCTTCTGAGCCAGGCCGAACACTGCCGCCGTGCCGCGACAGCGACCGTTGATCGCTTCGTCGCCGAGGAGCTCTGCACGCTGGCCCGGCGGTTCGAGACCATGGCGCGGGAGGCTTGCGCCGCCAGTGAGACAGCAGCAGCCAAGGCCGCCTAGCCCGCCCCCTCGTTCATGAGGCCTGCGGCACCGCGTCGTTGCGAATATCCGCCGACGTCGTCATCGCATCCGGCCGACGGGGCCCCTGGACAAGCGTCTGCTCGAAGAAAGAGCCAAAGTCGGCGAGCGCGACCTCCCCAGCCGACCTTGCCGTGACGACCCTCCCCTGCACCGCAATATATTTAGGAAACTGTCACGCGAATCGCCTAGCCTGATGGCATGGCGGTTCGTCGTTCACGGATCGATTGCAGGCCGGGTCACGCGGGACCTTTTCGCTCCCGGATGCCGGTCGACCCACCACGGCGCGCCTGCCTCGCACCCCCACGTTCAGTCCGAAACTTGGCACGTTCGATGCTTCTTATGGCGCGTCGTCATGAAGCACGCCGGCCGATGCGTTCATCCTTCAAGTCACCAAAAGGAGTCCGCCCTTGGGTAAGAATATCGCGAAGAAGAGACGCCGCCACGAACGCCAGTTCGGATCCGCCGAGATCATCAATTTCAAGGACCCCAAGTTCGAAACTGAACGCGCGCTGCCCCCGATAAAGGCTCTCAATCCGACCCAGGCCGAGTATCTCGACGCTCTCCGCCATAATCCCCAGGTCATCGTGCTCGGCCCTGCCGGCACCGGCAAAACCTGGATCGCGGCCACCCACGCCGCCGACCTGTTCCGCACCCGAAAAATCGACAAGATCATCCTGACCCGGCCCAACGTGCCGTGCGGGCGTTCGCTCGGCTATTTCCCCGGCAGCCTGGAGGACAAGTTCGCGCCCTGGGCCGCGCCGGTGGCCGAGGCGATCAAGGAGCGGATCGGCAAGGCCGCCTACGACATCGCGCTGAAAAACGGCAGCATCGAACTTGTGCCGTTCGAGGTGATGCGCGGCCGCTCCTGGAAAAACGCCTTCGTGCTGCTGGACGAGGCGCAGAACTCGACGCCGGCCGAGATCAAGACCTTCCTCACCCGCATCGGCGAGGACTGCACCGTCGTGATCAACGGCGACGTCAGCCAGTGCGATCTCGACAGCGGCAGCGGGCTCCGCACGGTGATCGAGATGATCGATGCGCAAGACCTGCCGGTTCCGGTGATCGAGTTCACCCGCGCCGATATCGTCCGCTCCGGCATCTGCGCGATGTGGGTCAATGCCTTCGAGGTCGCGCATATCTAGCGGTGCTGCGAACGCGGAAATACTGACCGGCGCGGAGGTGCCGGTCAGCCGAGCGGGACCGCCTCGTCGAAAATCAGTGCCGGTGAGCGACGGCTGCCTCGACCGCCTGGACGCGAAGTGGTGCCGTCTCGCTGCCGGCAAGACCCTCGAGCTTGCGGTCGATCTCGCCGATGACGGTGCGCGAGAACGGACCGAGGTGCAGGTAGATCGCCGATAGCGCCACCAGCCATCGCGCCGCTGCCGGATTGCGCACCAGAGCCCGCTTGATCGCTGGCCAGAATTCCGGCCGGGCGTCGCCGAGGTCGTTCATCACGCGATACATGATCTCGGTGCCGCTGTTGCGGTCCATGCGCCCATTGGCGCCCGTGCCGGTGCGCCGGCGCGAGCAGTCGAGCAGGCCCGCCAGCCGTTCGACACGGCCGGCGTAAGCGGCGGGTTCGAAGAGGCGCTCCAGGACGCGCCGATAATCGAGCAGGATTTCCACGCGCGGGCGCAGCGTATCGAAATTCAGTCCCTCGGTGCACTGGTCGCCGTAGCGGTAGCGCCGCACATCCTTCGGCGGATGCAGGCGGCCTTCCTTTTCGAGCCGGCGGGTCAACTGCGTGTTGGGCAGCGCATACAGCAGGCCGACCATGCTGACCGGGATCGCCGCATCCTCGATCAGTTCGACCATGGCGTCGGCGACCGATCCCCTCTCGGTGTCGAAGCCGACGATGAAGCCTGCAGTGACCCAAAGCCCGGCGGCATAGATCTTGTGGATGCTCTCGACCAGGCTGCGGCGGGTGTTCTGCTTCTTTTTGGTCGCCACCAGCGTGTCGGAATTGGGACTCTCGATGCCGATGAACACGCCGACGAAATTGGCCTCCGCCATCGCCTGCAGGAAGTCGTCGTCGTCGGCCAGATTGACCGACGCCTCCGTGGTGAACTCGAAGGGATAATCGTGCCGCTCCAGCCAATCCTTCAGCTCCGGCATGAAGGTGCGGACCGCCTTCTTGTTGCCGATCAGATTGTCGTCGACGAAGTCGACATGGCCGCGATACCCGAGGCGATAAAGCTCATCGAGTTCGGCGAGCATCTGCGCATTGCTCTTGGCGCGCGGTACCCGGCCGTACAGCTCGATGATGTCGCAGAATTCGCAGGTGAACGGACAGCCGCGCGAGAACTGGACGCCAATGTGAAGGTAGTGGTCGAAATTGAGCAGCGAGAAGCGCGGGATCGGACTCTTCGTGACGTCGACGGTGAACCGTTCGGTTTCGAAGGTGCCGGAGGTATCGCCCTTTTCCCACGCTGCGATGAATTCGTGGATGATGCCTTCGGCCTCGCCCAGTACGCGAAAATCGGCACTGCCATAAACGTCGGGGGTCGACGTGACCGCTGGACCGCCGACAGCGACCTTCTTGCCTTGCGCGTGACAGAGATCGATGACGTTCAGCGTATCGTGCTGCTGCGTCAACATGCCGCCGGTCATGACCAGGTCGGCCCAGGCGATTTGTTCGGCGTGAAGTTCACCGGTGTTGCGATCGACCAGGCGCACATTCCATGAGGACGGCAGCAAAGCAGCGACCGTGATCAACCCGAGCGGTGCGGCCGGATAACGCGCGCCGAAGACGTCGCAGGTTTCAGAGAAATTCCAGAACGTATCGGCTGCAAAGCGCGGATAAACCAGCAGGACGTTGCACGCTCGCGCCGACATGACCGCATGCGCGAGCGGATCTGAGTGTTGCCCGCTGGATTGCGACTGGTCGATGGCCGGACCCCATGACTGCCAGTGATCGACGCCCGGCATTTGCCTATCATGACTCGTAACACCAGCAAAGCACGCGGGGTGGAACTCAGCGTGGTTGCTGCCTTGCAGCATAGTTCCGGCGCGGCCGAATGCGTCCGCGCAGTCGACCTGTGCCTCACTTTAGTCGAGCACAAACGTCGCGAGGCGGTGACAATGTGAGCGTGTGTCGGTTGACGATTTCATGACGCGAGCATTTTCTGAATGGCGTGGCATCGCAACTGACGGCTGCCGGTGGCGTTCGTCCGTTGCCGCCCGCCGAATAAACTCCCAGGAATTTGCCGCATTGGGCCGTTCGCCACCGATTATCCGGCAGCGCGATGGCCGGACTTGATGCGCATTCGAATCAAAGGCGCGACGGCTCGATGTTGCGTTGAAACGCGGCAGCCGGCACAGATGCCGCTGGTCAAAATTGCACATTGAAGGCGAATAAATCGGGCCTGAAACAGGCGGCCCGCGACGGCACATGCCGGCATGCGGCCAAAAGCGACACGCACGGCGAGCCGGCCACCGCCCCGCTCTCACGGTCAAATCAGGTATATTCCCGCCGTCCGATATTGTAGATGCCGGCTTTAAACCATATATGCAGGCATCCACACGACACAGGACACCTATGAGCAACTTCAAGACTCCCGACATTCTGGAACGTCGGAACAGCGCGGCGGCGATCAAAAAGGCGATGCTGGAAAAGTTCAAGGCGGCCTCTGCCGATCCGGCCCTGGAACAGCAACGCGCCCAGCGACAGGCTATCAACGAGGCCCGTCTGGTCCGCGCCGCCGAGCGCGAAGCCGCAAAGAAAGTGCGCGAAGCCGAACTGGCCAGGGAAGCCGCACTTGCAGCTGAACGCGAAGCGCAGGCCCAGCGCGAGGCCGCCGAGGCCGAGGCCCGGCTGGCAGCGGAAAAGGCCGAGCAGAAAGCAGCCCTGGAGGCTGAGCAGAAAGCCGCCCGCGATGCCCGCTATGCGGCCCGCAAATCGGCGAAAAAGGTCCGCCGCCGCGGCTTCTGACGCGCCGCGCCCGATTGATCAGCCATGATCTGACGATGAGAAACCTGCCGCGGCCGCGCGGCAGGTTTATTTTCTGTCCTGTCAGCGCCGTACGGCATCCGACAAGGCGCCGAACACCGCGAAAACCATCGGTTTGCGCTCGAGATTGTAGGTCACAACGTCGCGTGCGACGCGATTGACCTTGTCCCACGCGTCGGCAACCCGGATGGCCCGGCCGGCGTCGCTGGCGGCGCCGTCAAGCCGCAAGGATAACCACGCATTGACAAGGTCCATGAAGGCCGCGAGCGTCCGCGGATCGGTGCCGCCGAGCGCATCGCCCAACGCATGCAACGCCCGCGGATCGGGACTTGGCAACTGGTCAAACAGGTCCAGCACGCGCTGGCGCAGGGCCAGCGCCGGTCCGTCGAGCAGGCTTAGCGCCCGCGAAACACTGCCCTCGGCCGCTGCCGCGGCTTGCACCACGTCGCCGCCGGCGGAATCCCGGCCGGTGGCGGATGCAACGGCGCGGGCAACGTCGCCGGCGTCTAGTGGCCGCAGCAGCAGGCGGCGGCAGCGCGAGCGGATCGTCGGCAATTCGCGGCCCGGCGCGTGGCTGATCAGCAGCAACAGCGTACGCGCCGGCGGCTCCTCCAGAACCTTGAGCAGCGCATTGGCGCCTTCGCGCTGCAGATCGTCGACCGCGTCGACGATGGCGATACGCCAGCCGCCCTCGCCCGGGGTCGAGCCGAAGAATGACACCGTGCGGCGCACGTCGTCGACGCGGATCACGGTGTACAGCTTGCCGGTCTGCTCGTTGATGGTGCGTTCGAGGACGAGCAGGTCGCCCTGCGCCTGCGCGGCGATGCGGTGCGCCACCGGGTGCTCGGGGTCAACGGCCAGCGACGTCGCGGCCTGAACCGCCGCCGACTGCGGATCAGGGTGCGCCAGCACGAAGCGTGCGAACCGATAGGCCAAGGTCGCCTTGCCGATGCCCGGCGGACCGCCGATCAGCCAGGCATGCGGACTGCGGCCGCTTTTGTAGGCGTCGAGCAAGGCCCGTTCGGCCTCCGCCTGACCGAACAGCACAGCGGTCTCCCGCGGCAGGGGCAGCGTGTGATCGTCGTCGCTCACGGCGTCACGGCCTCGGCGACACGGGTCTGGTCGTCCAGCAGGCGGCGCTCGACCGCTTGCCAGATACGCTCCGCGACCACCTCACGGGGCGCGCGGCCATCGATCACGACGATACGTTTCGGTTCGTGGACGGCAAGCTCCAGGAAGGCCTGCCGCAGTTGTTCATGAAACTCGACCGACTCGGATTCAAACCGGTCGGCCGTGCCTGCGCCGCGCCGGCTCTTGGCGCGTGCCAGACCGACCGTTGCCGGCACGTCGAGCAGAAAGGTAAGTTCGGGCATGGCGGCGCCGACTGTGACGCGCTCCAGTCCGCGGATCAGCTTGCCATCGACCTTGCCGAGCGTGCCCTGATAGACGCGCGTGGAATCGATGAAGCGGTCGCAGATAACCCATTTGCCGGCCGCGAGCGCCGGCGCGATCGTGGTGCGTACGTGATCGTCGCGGGCGGCAGCGAACAAAATGGTCTCGGTTTCCGCGCCCATCGGCTTGGCGATGCCGGACAGCAGAATATGGCGGATGATTTCGGCGCCGGGCGAACCGCCCGGTTCCCGCGTCAGCACGACCTCACGACCGCGCGCCCTGATGCGCTCCGCCAGCGCCGCCGCATGGGTCGACTTGCCGCTGCCCTCGCCGCCTTCGAAGGTGATGAAATGTCCGCGCAAGCGAGCAAAACCTTTTACGTTATCGCCCGCGCGCGCAGGCGAAGATGATCATAGCTGCTGTGCGCCGGCGCGGAACAGCCCGATCATCAATTCAGTCGCGGCGTCGATCGCGCGCTGGGGGATATTGCCTCGGCCGACGCTTTCGCCGGCCTTGAGAGGCACTTCCAGGATCACGCTGTCGCCACGCCACACCCTCAGCGTGCCGACCGGCTGACCTTGCTGGACCGGCGCCGGCACCGGACCGGTATAGACGATGCGCGCAATCAGACGTTCGCCGCCGGTTTTCGGCATCATCACCTTGACCTCGCCGTCCGCAACCAGCGGCACGCTGCCGGTCGCGCCGCCATAGACCTTTGCCGTACCCAAGGTCTGCCCCTGGCCAAACAGAATACGCTGTTCGAAATTGCGGAAGCCCCACTCCAGCAGCTTTTTGGCTTCGTCGGCGCGATCCTTGGCGGTCTTGAGCCCGTTGACCACCACGATGAGCCGCAAGCCGTTCTGCACCGCCGAGCCGACCAGACCGTATCCGGCCTCCTTGGTGAAACCGGTCTTCATGCCGTCGGCGCCGATGCCCATCGACAGCAGCGGGTTGCGGTTCGACTGCCTGATCTTGTTCCAGAGAAAATCGGTCTCGCCGTAGATCGGGTAGAACTCCGGATAGGTCTTGATGATATGGCGCGCCAGGATCGACAGTTCGCGGGCCGTCACCTGCGAGCCGGGATCGGGCAGACCGTTGGAATTGGCGAAGGTCGATTTGGCGAGGCCGATCTCACGGGCCCGTTTGGTCAGCTTGGCGGAAAACTCGGCCTCGGTGCCGGCGATCGCCTCGGCCAGGACGATGCAGGCGTCATTACCCGACTGGATGATCATGCCGCGGATCAGGTCGCTGACCGGCACGCGGCTGTTCAGCGCGGCGAACATGGTCGAGCCGCCGGACGGCGCGCCGCCTTTGCGCCACGCGTTCTCGCTGACCGGAAACTCGTCGGTTAACCGGATTCGGCCCTGCTTGATCTCGTTGAAGACGAACTCAGCCGTCATCAACTTGGACAGGCTGGCGGGATAGACCAGTTTGTCGGCGTCACGTTCGAACAGGACGGCGCCATTGTCGGCATCGACCAGCATGGCATGCGGGGCGGTGATTGGCGGTTCGTCCTTTTTGGGCGCCGCTTTGGTGGCCTCTTTCTTCGGTGCGGCATCCTTCTTCTGCGCGTCGGCGGAATCGCTCATGCCGGCGAGCCCGAGCCCGAGCGCCAGAAGCGCGGCCACCAGCAGAGATCCGAACCGGAGGTTTGATCGTGCCATATCAACGCCCTCGAACCGCCAGCATCGCGGACGGCAGAATGAGGCGGCGGTGTGACCGAAAAATGCGGCTCAGTAAAGGCCGCGGCCACTCATGAACCCGGCCGGCTGGGCCTGGACAGGGGCATAGGCCGAGACTGGCGATACCGAGGGCATTGCCTGCGGCGGCGGCAGCGCCGATGCAGTTTGGACAGCGCGCGGCCGGGCAGCAGGCGCCGCGACTTCCGTCATCGGCCGGGCGTCAAAAAACGCCGGCGCATAATTCTTGCTGGAGGCCATCCGGACCGGCGCCGGGGCCGGCTCGGCCTCGATCGCAACCGGCAACGCGGAGCGCACGGTCGGCCGCGCCTCGGCCACCATGACCGGCGGACTGGCCGGTACGCCTTCGCGCAACGTCGCCATCAGCTTGCGGTCGTCGGAGCCTTCCAGCGGCGCGCGGCCGACATAGTCGACCTTGACTCGCGCGACGCCGTGGCCGTGCAGGCCGAGGAGCTTGGCGGTGTTCTTGGAGAGATCGATGACGCGGTCGGCGTGGAAAGGACCGCGATCGTTGACGCGAACCACGATCGACTTGCGGTTCTGCAGATTGGTGACGCGCACATAGGACGGCAGCGGCAGCGTCGGATGGGCGGCGGTGATCGATTCCATGTCGAACACTTCGCCATTGGCGGTGTAGCGGCCGTGGAAATCGTCGCCATACCAGGACGCCATACCGACGGCGCTGTAACTGGGATTTTCGGCCGGCACATAAGTGCGGCCGGCGATGACATAGGGCCGTCCGACGCGGTAGACGCCGCCGCCCTTCGGCACCGGCTCGCCCGGCCCGACAACGCGCGGACTGGCGGTGACGCCGTATTTGGGGTCGACCTTGCTCGAGGTGCCGCCGGAACAATTGGCGAGCAGCAGGCCACAGGCGCCGAGCGCCACAAAGCGCGCGCACAAAGAGATCCGGCCTTTGGCCCCCAATTCACCCATCCGCTTCGCACAATCCCCGCTTCAGACTCCGAACACTACCCCGAAGAGCCATTTCCGGAAACAGGCCCTTGGTTAACGTGGTAAATATTTGGTTCCGCTGCTGCTTTTGCGATTCTGGATTAGCCCGCGACCGGCGCACTTGCAAGCGCGCGCAAGTTCGACCATTGGACTGGCGTGGCGCGGCGCCTTGGCAGCTGGCGCAGGCGTTCGGAAGGGTGGCCGAGTGGTTTAAGGCACCGGTCTTGAAAACCGGCGTACCTGCAAGGGTACCGTGGGTTCGAATCCCACCCCTTCCGCCAGTATCTATTCCCTGGCGATGTCAGCAGGTCGTTTTGACCGCGATGCTTTCGCACCCCTCTCGGCCGCTTCTTCCGCGCCGGCGTTCGGGCCTTCCGCCGTGCAGCGGGTCGTCGGGGGGCTTCCGCAGGTCCTGCCGATATCGGCCCAGCCGACGCAGCGACCGCTGGGGCCGCGATAGCCCGGCCCGCCGCGACATCCGCAGCCCGAGCATGCGTCGGCCACGACGGGCCAAACGGTCAGTCCGACAAGCAGGAGTGTGCGCAGGATCATGCGCCGAACTATAGGCCAGGCTC
>JALHNV010000066.1 GCA_022843325.1 Pseudolabrys sp.
GCGACCTCGACGGTCATGTCGTAGTCGCGGCCGTGATGGTCCGACACGAAACTGCCCGAGCGGTCGTCGGTCCACTTCACCGGCCGGCCCAGCTTGCGCGCCGCATGGAGGACGCAGATGTATTCCGGATAGGCGGCGGCCTTCATGCCGAACGAACCGCCGACATTGCCGGTGAGAACGCGGACCTTGTCGGCCGGCGCGCCGAGAATGTCGCGCAGCATGTTCTTCAGGCCGAACACGCCCTGGCTGCAGGAGTGCAGCGTCCATTTTTCGCTGCCGGCTTCATATTCGCCGATCGCGGAGCGCGGCTCGATCGATGCGACCACCAGTCGCTGGTTGATCAGCGGCAGCTTCGTGACGTGCGCGGCCTTGGCGAAAGCGTCGGCCACCTTGCCGGCGTCGCCGTAGTGGTAGTCGAGCGCGATATTGCCCGGCACTTCGTCATAGAGCACGGGTGCGCCGGGCTTGGCGGCGTCACGGGCGCTGACCACGGCCGGCAGCGGCTCGATGTCCACGGCGACCGCTTCGGCGGCATCCTTCGCCTGGCCGGCGGTTTCGGCGATGACGCAGGCGACCGGATCGCCGACGAAGCGCACTTTGTCGGTCGCCAGCGCCGGCCGGGGTTTGTAGCGGAGCGGGGTACCGTCCTTGTTCTTCAGCGGCAAGGTGCATTTGAGGCCGCCATAGGCGGCCAGATCGGCCCCCGTCAGCACCGCCAGCACCCCCGGCATGGCCAGCGCGGCACTCGCATCGATCGAATTGATCACGCCGTGGGCGTCCCGGCTGCGCACCATCACCGCGTAGGCTTGCCCCGGCCGGCTGATATCGTCGTTATAGCGGCCGTGGCCGCTGACCAGTTTGGGGTCTTCGGTGCGCCGAACCGGCTGGCCGACCCCAAATTTGGTCAGCGAAAGCGTGTTTTCGGAGGTTCTGTCGTCCATATTGATATTTGCCAATGCGGTTGAGCCGGGAGCTTCCCAGATAAAGCAGACCGGGGGCTTCCACAAGAATGCCAAATGGTTACGAGGGTTGCGCGAAGCCGGGGCGCTGTTACACTTTTCGCCATAAGGAACAATGCCGTGGGCCGCGGGACGTCGGGAGGCGAAGGCGGCAGATGCGGCAGGAAGGTTTGAGGCTATGAGCGGCGAGGCCGGGGACATCCCGGGCCTCGACCCTGCCATTGATCGGGCGCCGCCGTTGCGGCCCCGGTGGGGTCGGCGGTCGGCTGAGCGGTTCGAACCTGGTTTTGCCGGGGATCGGGGCGGGCCGACTTATGCCGCGCTCGATCTCGGCACCAACAATTGCCGCCTGCTGGTGGCGCGCCCGGCCGGCGATGGCTTCCGGGTTATCGATGCGTTTTCCCGCATCATCCGGCTCGGCGAGGGCGTCAGCGCCTCGGGCCGCCTCAGTGAAGCGGCCATCGACCGCGCCCTCGGCGCGCTGGAAATCTGCCGCAACAAAATGAGAAACCGCGGCGTGACCCGCGCCCGGCTGATCGCCACCGAGGCCTGCCGTGCCGCCGAGAACGGCGCTGCGTTCCGGGATCGCGTCGAACGGGAACTCGGGCTGGTGCTGGAGGTCATCGATCGTGGCACCGAAGCGGCGCTGGCCGCCACCGGCTGTACCTCGCTGATGGATCCGGCCGCCGACGGCGTTGTGCTGTTCGACATTGGCGGCGGGTCGTCCGAACTGGTTCGGCTCACCCGGTCGCCGGCGGCCCGGCGCGGCCCTCCGCTACCGCAGATCCGCGGCTGGATTTCGCTGCCGCATGGCGTGGTGACCCTGGCCGAGCGTCACGGCGGGCATGATGTTTCCCGTGAAACATACGAATCCATGGTGGCCGAGGTGGCGTTGTCGATCGCGCCTTTTGCCGCCCAACACGGCGGCGATGGCTTGCGCGGCGTGCATATGCTGGGTACGTCCGGGACCGTGACAACCATCGCCGGCGTTTATCTCAATCTTAAGCGCTACGACCGCAACCGCGTCGACGGCTGCTGGCTGAGCGCGCAGGACATCGATGGGGTATCGGAGACACTTTTGGCCATGACCTACCAGGAACGCGTGGCAAGCCCCTGTATCGGCGCCGAACGGGCCGATCTGGTGCTGGCCGGCTGCGCTATTCTCGAAGCGATCCGCCGCGCCTTTCCGGTCGCGCGGCTGCGGGTCGCCGATCGCGGGCTGCGTGAGGGTATGCTGGTGCAGATGATGCGCGACGACGGCGCCTGGAGCGGCGGCAGCCAGGCCGCGGCTTCATGACCGCGCCCGGCGGCAAAGGCAGCGGCTCGCGCGAACTGGCGGTGCGGGTCAAGACCGGCAAGGGCCGCAAGCTGTCGTCCAAGCTGTGGCTGGAACGCCAGCTGAACGATCCTTACGTGGCGCGCGCCAAACGCGAAGGCCTGCGCTCGCGCGCTGCCTTCAAGCTGGCGGAAATCGACGACAAGGCACGCTTCCTCAAGAAGGGCCAGCGCGTCATCGATCTTGGCGCCGCACCCGGCGGCTGGAGCCAGGTTGCCGCCAAGCGCGTCGCCGCCCCGCAGCAGGGGCGGGTAATCGCCATCGACCTGCTGGAGATCGATCCGCTGCCCGGCGTCGAATTCACCCGGCTCGATTTTCTCGATCCCGCAGCGCCCGACAAACTCAAGGAAATGCTGGGCGGCAAGGCCGACGTCGTGTTGTCCGACATGGCGGCCAACGCCACGGGCCATCGCAAGACCGATCACATCAAGATCGTGGCGCTGGTGGAGGCCGCCGGCGAGTTCGCCCGCGAAGTGCTGGCGCCGGGCGGCACGTTTCTCGCCAAGGTGCTGCAGGGCGGCGCCGAGACCGAACTGCTGGCCGGCCTGAAGCGCGACTTCGCTATCGTCAAGCATGTGAAGCCCGGCGCCAGCCGCTCGGACTCAGCCGAACTGTACCTGCTGGCGACGGGTTACCGCGGCTAGCGCCAGATATCGGTGAAGCGGGTTTCGCGGCGGCGCGATTCAGTGGAGCCGGCACGGTAATAGCGCACCTCCGGCGGAGCCTGACGCGTCACCACCGGCGCGCTGCGCTGCCGCTCGGCGACGGCGCGGCGGGCGTCGCGTTCACGCTGCTGCCGGCGTTCAGCGATCTCGCGTTGGCGCTCACGCGCTCTTTCACGCTCTTCGGCGCGCTCGGCATTCGCGCGTTCGCGTGCGGTCATCCGCTTTTGTGCTGGCTCGCCGTCGCGCCGCGTCACGCGCTCTTCGCTGACGGCAGGACGGACTGCGGTGCGTTCGGCCAGAGGCTCGGCCGGCTGCGCCTCCGCGACCGGACGCGGGCTCGGAACGGGAACATCGCGACGGGCCGTATCGCTGACGGCGATCGGAGCGACAGGTGCAACCGGCGTAGCGGCGACCGGCGATGTCCGGGGCAGGGGGATCGACGCCGTCACCGTTGGCTCTGCGGCCGCGGGCGCCGGCACCGGTGCACGCGCCGCTTCCACGGTCGCTCCGCGAGGGCCGGGCTGTTGCCGGAGGCGGCGTTCTTCCGCCGCCTGTCTGGTGCGGGCTTCTTCCTCTGCCAGCTTCGTGCGACGTTCTTCGGCGGTGATGCGCGTCAGCGCCTTGCCGGCCTCAGCCATATTACGGTCGCGGGCCAATGCCAGTTTGTAGTCGGCGATTGCCTTGTCGCGCTCGTTGTTCTGCTCGCGCGCCAGGCCGCGCAGGTAATAGGTCTGTGCGTTACGCGGGTCGAGCTGGATCAGGCGGTCGTAGTCCTCCGCCGCCCGGGCGTAGTTCTTGCTGTTCATCAGCAGCGCGACACGGGCTCGCAACACGGCGGCATTGTTCGCCTCGCGGGCGATAATCGCGTCGTAATCGGCAATGGCGCCGGCGGTGTCGCGCTTGCTTTCCTTGATCTGCGCGCGCGACATCAAGGCGGCGACATTGCCGGGCTGACGCGATAGTCCGTCGTTGATGTCGGCCAGCGCGCGGTCGGTGTCGCCCTTGGCCTGCCACAGCCCGGCGCGCATGAAATAAGCATCCGCCGGTTTCGGGTCGCGTTGGATGGCGACGTCGAGATCGCCGATCGCCCTGACGGTGTCGCCTTTGCTCTTGAAGATGGCCGCACGCGTGCGGTAGGGCGCTGCGCCTTCCACGCCAAGGGCGATGGCTTGACTGAAGTCGATCAGCGCCCGTTCGGTATCGTTCTTGGCGAAATAGACATGGCCGCGCGCGGCGAAGCCGGCCGCATCCTGGGAGTCCTCGGTCAGCACCTTGTCGAGATCCGCCAGCGCCGCGTCATAGTCTTTCTTTCGGGCAAGCGCAGTGCCACGCAGAATGTAGGCATCGCGGTTTTCCGCGTCGATCTTGAAGATGCCATTGGCGTCGGCGATCGCGCCGTCGAGGTCGCCGTCTTCGAGCCGCAGCGTGCCGCGAACCCGCAGTCCGTTGACCGACCACGCCAGACTTAGCGCCTTGGCGATGTCGGCATAGGCGCGCTTGCGGTCGCCCTTGGCGATATAGGCCTCGGCGCGCAGCCGGTAGCCGAGCGCGGGCCGCTCGTCGACCGCGATGCCGCGATCATAGGCGGCGATGGCCTTGTCCAGGTCACCCTTGCGTCGCCAGAGTTGGCCTTGGGCGTTGAATGCCGCGGCATTCTTCGGGTCGATCCGCGCGGCCTCCGCATAGTCGCGCAATGCGCCATCGAGATCGTCGGTGCCTTCACGGGCTTCGGCGCGCAACAGATAATGCGCCGCGTCCGGATCGAGCCGCACGGCGCGGTCGAAGTCGGCCGCCGCCTTCGCGTAGTCGCGCTTGCGCAGATAAAGCTGGCCGCGGCCGCTATAGGGCGCGGCGCGGTTGGCGCCGAGGCTGATCGCCTTCTGGAAGTCCTCCAGCGCGCCTTCGTTGTAACCGAGGTCGCGGCGGGCAATGGCGCGGTTGATATACGGCGAAGGGGAATCAGGTTCGAGCTTTATCGTCGCGTCGTAATCGGACAGCGCCTCGCCGTAATTGCCGCGCGCATACCAGGCGTTGCCGCGGTTCTGGTAGGCGGGCGCAAACTCGGGCGCGAATTTTATCGCGTTGTTGAAGTCGGCGATCGCGTTCGGAATGTCGCCGCGGTCGAGATAGGCGAGGCCGCGCAACGCAAAAGCAACGCCGAGCGGTTCGCCGCGCAAGCGTCCCGACCTGAGCACAGCACCACAGGCATTGATGCGTTCTGTCGAGAGTGATTCTGTTTGTGTGGCGCACATGCGCAAGTCGCGCGTGCCGTTAGTCTGTGATTGCCGTTGTGCCTGCGCAGCGTCGGTCAAGGCGGCGACAACAGTCAGCGCCATAACTGCGGTGGTCCCGATCAGCCACTGTGGCCGTTTCGTACGCATTACACTGACCTTGCATTCCAAACGCTCAGTCGACCGACAAGCGCACCTCATTAACCATCCAGTCGCCAAAATAGCTGCAACGACAGGCGCTTTCCATAGGTTAACGTCCAAACATGGTTAACGCGTTGTCGCACGTGACCGGGATGCAACAGCATCGCCGCTGCAGCGCTCACGCCTCGCGACGGTCCGTCGTTTCGTCGTCGGCGGGGAGGCGATTGGCCATTTCAGCGCCGGCATCGGGCGAAAGCCGCATGAATATGAATATGGAGGTCGCCGAAATCGCCGCCACCGTCAGGAAGGCGGGCGAAAAATCGGCGGCAGACAATGGACCGGTGTCCCGAAATCGAACACTTAGTTCCACGGCAAGCGCGCCGACCGCGACACCCGACGACACGGCTAGCTGTTGCGCAACGCTGACCAGCGCGGTGGCGCGGCTGACGCGGTGCGGCTCGACCTCGGCATAGGCGATGGTGTTGATCGCCGTGAACTGCAGCGAGCGGAAAAATCCGCCGACGAACAGCATCGTCACCATGACCGCCACCGGCGTCGCGCTGGTGAAGGTGGCACAGACGCCGAGGAAGACGGCGCTGATCAGGCTGTTGACGATCAGGATATTGCGAAAGCCGAAGCGGCGAAGAAATTTGGTCGTCGCCCACTTCATGCCCATGGCGCCAAGCGCGGTGGCGAAGGTGATCATGCCGGACTGAAACGGCGTCATGCCGAAGCCGATCTGCAACAGCAGCGGCAGCAGAAAGGGCAGGGCGCCGAGGCCGAGGCGAAAGACAAAGCCGCCGGCGACGCTGGCAAAGAAGGTTGGCAGCCGGAACAGCGTCAGGTCGAGCGCCGGATTGTCGATGCGCCGTGCATGCACGAGATAGGCGGCGATGAAACAGGCCCCGCCGGCAATGAGCGTCGTCACCACCGTCCATGGCAAATAGTTCAGGCCAAGCACCGAGAAGCCGAACGCGACGCCGGCGATACCCAAACCGATCAGGATCATGCCGGAGAGATCGAATGGCTCCCGCCTGTCGGCGCGGATGTCGGGGATGTAGCGCGACGCCAGCACGATGCCGATCAGACCGATCGGCACGTTGATCAGGAAGATCCAGTGCCAGCTCGCGAAGGTGGTGATGAAGCCGCCGACCGGCGGCCCAATGACCGGGCCGATCAACGCAGGAGTCGTCACCCAGACCATGGCGCCCACGAGTTCGCGCTTGGGGATGCTGCGCACCAGCACCAGTCGGCCGACGGGCGTCATCATCGCGCCGCCCATGCCCTGGATGATACGGGCGACGACAAAGTCGCCGAGCGAAGTCGACAGCGCGCAGCCGATCGAGCCGACGATGAACACGGCGATGGCGGCGCGAAACACGGTGCGGGCGCCGAACCGGTCGGCGGTCCAGCCGCTGGCCGGGATAAAGACGGCGAGCGACAGCAGGTAGGAGGTGATGGCGAGCTTGAGGGCCAGCGGATTGGTCTGGAGGTCGGCCGCGATCGCCGGCAGCGAGGTGGCGATAATGGTCGAGTCCATGTTTTCCATGAACAGGGCGACCGCGACGATCAGCGGAACTATGCGATCACGGCGCATGGCGCACGATCATGTAAAAAGAGACCCGGCGGGGGCTTGGGGGAGGCGAAAACCCGCGCAACTTGAAGCGGAAAGCGATGGCGGAAGGAAGGCCCATTTGACTGTCGATTTCATGGCTGCCAACCGCCGAATACCCTAGGAATCACGGCATTCCCATGCTAACGACCACCGCCAACCCAAAAGCGGGCCGACACGTCGGGCGAAGCATCTCTTCGCCGCCGGGATTCTCGTAATCCGGTGACAGGCGGCCTTTTCCCTTTCGGGTGTGACGGAGTTGGCAATGGCCGCAAGAAACAACGGAAATCTGCGTGAAGCACTGACTTTTGACGACGTCCTGATCAGGCCCGGCCTGTCGGACGTGCTGCCGTCCGCAGTCGATGTCCGCTCGCGCATCACCCGATCGATCCGGGTCAATATCCCGATCGTCGCCTCCGCCATGGATACCGTGACCGAGTCGGCTATGGCGATTGCCATGGCGCAGGCCGGCGGCATCGGCGTGCTCCACCGCAATATGGAGCCGGAAGAGCAGGCGGCGCAGGTCCGGCAGGTCAAGAAATTTGAATCCGGCATGGTGGTGAACCCGCTCACCATCGAGCCGACCGCGACCCTGCAGCAGGCGCTCGAGTTGATGCGGGAAAACCGCATCTCCGGCGTGCCCGTCGTCGAGGGCGCCACCAACGGCAAAGCCGGCAAGCTGGTCGGCATTCTGACCAACCGCGACGTGCGCTTTGCGACCGACCCGCGCCAGCGCGTCGCCGAACTGATGACCAAGGACGATCTGGTCACCGTGCGCGAGGGCGTCGGCCAGGACGAGGCCAAGCGGCTGCTGCACCAGCACCGCATCGAGAAGCTGCTGGTGGTCGACGACCAGTACCGCTGCGTCGGCCTGATCACCGTCAAGGACATCGAGAAGGCGGTCGCCAACCCGAACGCCTGCAAGGACGATCAGGGCCGGCTGCGCGTTGCCGCCGCTACCACGGTCGGGGACAAGGGCTTCCTGCGCACCGAGCAGCTGATCGCCGCCGGCGTCGACCTCGTCGTCGTCGATACCGCGCATGGTCATTCGCAACACGTGCTCGACGCCGTCACCCGCATCAAGCGGCTGTCCAACCTGGTGCAGGTGGTGGCCGGCAATGTCGCCACCGCCGAAGGCGCCAAGGCGCTGATCGACTCGGGCGCCGACGCCATCAAGGTCGGCATCGGCCCGGGCTCGATCTGCACCACGCGCATTGTCGCCGGTGTCGGCGTGCCGCAGCTCACCGCCATCATGGATGCGGTCGAGGCGGCGCAGGCCACCGGCACGCCGGTGATCGCCGACGGCGGCATCAAGTATTCCGGCGATCTCGCCAAGGCGCTGGCGGCCGGCGCCGACGTCGCCATGGTTGGTTCGCTGCTGGCGGGCACCGACGAGACGCCCGGCGAAGTCTTCCTGTACCAGGGCCGTTCCTACAAGAGCTATCGCGGCATGGGCTCGGTGACGGCGATGGCGCGCGGCTCGGCCGATCGCTACTTCCAGCAGGACATCAAGGACGCGCTGAAGCTGGTGCCGGAAGGCATCGAGGGTCAGGTCGGTTACAAGGGCCCGGTGGCCGGCGTGCTGCATCAACTGGCGGGCGGCCTGCGCGCCGCCATGGGCTATGTCGGCGCCAAGGATCTGCCCGATCTGCACGAGAAGGCGGAGTTCGTGCGTATCTCGGGCGCGGGGCTGCGCGAAAGCCACGTCCACGACGTGCTGATCACCCGCGAGAGCCCGAATTATCCGAGCCAGGTTTAGCTTTTGCGTCGTTGAGAGACGTTTCGTCGTTAGGTACTTGATATGGCCATTCAATGGGTGCTGCTGCCGCTGTTCGTCGAGGTCATTCTGACCTTTGCGCTGCTGCTCTTGATGGGTGTGCGGCGCCGCGCCGACTTTAACGCCGGTATCGCCAAGCCGGAGCAGATCGCGCTGCGTGAGCCGAACTGGAGTCCGCGTACCCAGCAGGTCGCCTACAGCTTCAGCAACCAGTTCGAGCTGCCGGTGCTGTTCTACGTGCTGACGATTTTGGCCATCATGACGCGCAAGGCCGACTACCTGTTCGTCATCATGGCCTGGGTGTTTATCGCCTCGCGGCTCGGTCAGGCGTACATTCATACAACCAGCAATCGCGTGCTGCAGCGGGGCGCCGTCTACATGGTCGGCGCGCTGGTGCTGATGGCGATGTGGCTGATCTTCATCGTGCGTATCATGTTAGGATTGTCATGACCCCGTCGGCCCGGCTGGCGGCAGCCATCGAAGTTTTCACCGCGATCGAGACCGACCGGCGTCCGGCGCCGGATGCGCTGAAGAGCTGGGGCGTGGCGCATCGTTTCGCCGGCTCCGGCGACCGCGCCGCCATCGCCGGCCTGGTCTACGACGCCTTGCGCCGCCGCGCCTCCAGCGCCTGGCTGATGGGCGCCGACGATGCCCGCGCCGTTCTGCTTGGCATGCTCAAGCGCGAGCGTGGCCTTGGCGCCGACGCGATTGCCAAGCTCGCGGACGGTTCGAATTACGGCCCAGCAGCGCTGACCGACGCGGAGCGCGGCAGGCTCGACGCTGCCGATATGTCGGAAGCGCCGCCGCACGTGGCCGGCGACTATCCGGAATGGCTCGACCCGCAATTCGCCCGCGTGTTCGGCGACGACCGCGCCGAAGAGGGCGCGGCGCTGGCGTCGCGCGCGCCGCTCGATCTGCGCGTCAATACGCTGAAGGCCGATGGCGACAAGGCGTCGGCGCGGCTGTCCGATCTCAACACCGAGCCGTCGCCGTGGTCGCCCTGGGGTCTGCGCATCCAGATGGCGGCCGATGCGAAAAGTCCGGCGGTGCACGCCGAGCCTGCGTTCATCAAGGGCATGATCGAAGTGCAGGACGAAGGCTCGCAACTGGCGGCGCTGTTTTCGGGCGCCAAGCCGGGCGAACAGGTGGTCGATCTGTGTGCCGGCGCCGGCGGCAAGACGCTGGCGCTCGCCGCCATGATGCAGAACAAGGGCCAGATATTCGCCACCGATGACGACAAGCGGCGGCTGGCGCCGATTCACGATCGCCTGGCCCGCTCCGGCGCACGCAACGTGCAGGTGCGCACGCCGAAATCGATCGGCGGCGAGATCGACGATCTGGCCGGCCGTATCGACCTGGTGCTGATCGACGCGCCGTGCACCGGAACCGGTTCGTGGCGGCGCAATCCGGACGCCAAATGGCGGATGCGCCCCGGCGCGCTGGAGCAGCGCAGCAAGGAGCAGGCCGAGATTCTCGACCGCGCCGTGCCGCTGCTGAAGGCCGGCGGGCGCATCGCCTATGTCACCTGCTCGGTGCTGGACGAGGAAAACGGCGCCCAGGTGCGCGGCTTCCTCGCGCGCCATCCGGACTTCGCCGTTCAGGAGCCTGCCGAGGTGGTGAAGGCGCTGGGCGCCGATATCGGCAAGGCCTTTGCCAAGGCGGCGCGGCTGACGGACGAAGGCATCCTGATGACGCCGCGCACCACCGGTACCGACGGCTTCTTCGTGTCGGTGCTCCGGCGCAACACCTGAGGCGCAAAAGCCGCAACCGGGGCGAATACCGCGATTGCGCCCCAATCTAGGCCAAAATTCTCCGCGATGATTTCGTGACTGGCGGGCGCTACCCCTTTTATTTGAGGCTTTTTCGTCATGCTGGTCGCGACCCGGGATCCCTTTCACGACGGGGAGCAGAAGGCGTCGGCGCGGCACAGCGAACCGCGTGAGCCCCATGGTCCCAAGCGGCCGCCGGGCGAACGCTTCATGGGCCTGTTGCAGATGACCGGCGCATTGCTGGCCATCCCCATTGGTCTGTTCACTGCCTATTCGCTGTACCGCGCCAATTTCTCGGTCGAGACCACCTGCCAGAGCCTGCGCGCCGGCATCATCGCCACGCTCGACAAGAGCGTCGATGCGTCGGCCCGGCGCATGCTGGTACGCCGCGACGTGCAGACCTTCGAGCAGACCTGCGCCGAGATCGATCCGGATGCGACGGCGGCGTTCAAGTCGCTGCTGGCAGTCGACAAGGCGGTGACGGCCGCGCCGGCCGTTGCCAAGCCGGCGGTCGCAGTGCCCAAGGTCGAGGCCAAGGTTGAACCCAAGGCTGAACCCAAGGCTGAAACCAAGGTCGAGGCTAAGCCCGAGCCGAAAGTCGAAGCCAAATCGGAAGCCAGGCCCGAGCCGAAGGTCGACACCGCGGCGAAGCCGGCCGTGGCTGCGCCGGCCGCTGCCGCTGTGCCTGTCACAGCACCGGCGCCGGCGGCCGAGTCCGACGTCAACTGGCTGGCCGCCGTGCGCGGCGCGCTGGAGCAGCATCCGGCGCAACCGGAGGCTACCGTTGTTCCGGCTGCCGCGATCCAGATGGGCGCGCCCCCAGCCAAGCTTGCTGTGCCGGCCACTGCGCGGCCCGCCGCGCCCGCCGAAAATCCCGCACCCCCGGCGACGCCGGTCGCAGCGCCTGCCATCGCAACGGTGGCGCCGGCTTTGCCGCCGGCCACTGACGTGCCCGGAACGGTGGCGGCGGCGCCGGCTGTGGCCAAGCCCAGCCATCCTGTGCCGCCAGGCTCGATCCCACATGTTGCCGCGCAGGCCAATCCTGAGGTCGCGCCGGACAACCGGTCCCGTCTGGGTCAGTTGATCGGGGGAATTCCGCTGCTCGGGCCGGTCATCGCGCCGAAGGGCGACTAGGCCGCGGCCTGCGTCTCCGGGCGCCAGTCGGCGACGGTGGCAAGATCGGCCTCGGTGTGCCAGCGCCCAACACGGGCCGGGCGCTCCGCCGCCAGCGTGAGTCGCGCCAGATAGTCGGTGCGTGGGATTTCGCGGAAGCCCATGTCCTTGGTCGTCGGCGTCAGCACCTTGCCGTCGTTGAAGGCAAAGCCCCACTTCGCCAAATGCCAGTTCAGCACCGTGAAGCCGATCTTCGAGGTGTTCGGCTCGCGCGAAAACTGTGACTCGGTGACGAAGGAATTGCCGACCGCCAGGCCATAACCGCCGCCGACCAGCTCGCCTTTGTCGTTCCAGACCTCGAACGAATGCGCGTGCCCGGCATCGAACGCCTGCGCGAACACATGCATGATCTTTGGTGTGATCCACGTGACGTGCCAGCGGCCGGTGCGCTGCCCGGCGCAGGCGGCAATGACGGCATCGAAGGCCGTGTCGAAGGTCACGGTGTACTGGCCCTGGCGGATCTGCCGGCGCAGCCGCTTGGCGATGTGCAGCTCATTGAAGAACAGCAGCGAGCGCTGCGGCGGCGACCACCATTTCAGCGGCGCGATGTGTGCGAAGGGATAGAGACCGCGCCGGTAGGCGGAGAGCACCGTCGGCAGCGTGAAATCGTGGACGATGCCGGCCAGACCCGCCGGCTTGTCGAGCGCGCGCTGCGGATCGGGCAGGGCGAAATCGGGCGCCATCAGTTCCTCGATCCACATCCGGCCAAGGCTCGGCAGACCGCCAATGCGCCGCGGCATCAGCGCCCAGGCGAGGCCGAGCGTCAAACGTTCGGCGCGATCCCGCAGGCTCTCGCGAAAAAGCGTGGCGCGGCGGTCGCCGGCGGGCGCCGGGCGCGCGGCAAGCGGGACGTGATCGACGTGGTAGGCCAAAACGCGCGTCCCCAAACGTGTGGAAATGACGAGACTCTTGGCCTTTGTCTCTCACGCCGGGGCTAATGGAGGGTTATCTGAATAGGTCGAATTCGGGCGTAGTTAACCGGACCCTGACGCCGGCTTGACCCGGAGGGCGGCCGAACCCACAAAGCGGCCTCGGACCGTGGCCGTATCCCGGAACCCTTGATCCCGGACCTGATGCCGGGCGGAGCACCAGTTGGACAAGAATCTGCACGACAAGGTCCTGATCGTCGATTTCGGCTCGCAGGTGACCCAGCTCATCGCGCGCCGCATTCGCGAGGAGAAGGTCTACAGCGAGATCGTGCCGTTCCAGAAGGCGGAGGCCGCCTTCCACGCCATGAAGCCCAAGGCCGTGATCCTGTCCGGCGGGCCGGCCTCAGTGCTCGACAAGGATGCGCCGCTGGCGCCGCAGGCGATCTTTGACGCGGGCGTGCCGATCCTCGGCATCTGCTACGGCGAACAGGCCATGGCGGTTCAGCTCGGCGGCAAAGTCGAGGCCGGCCATCACCGGGAATTCGGCCGCGCCGAAGTCGAGGTCGTCGCCGACAGCCCGATCTTCGACGGCGTCTGGCAGAAGGGCGGCAAGTACCCCGTCTGGATGAGCCATGGCGACCGCGTCACCGAACTGCCGCCCGGTTTCCGCGTGCTCGGCTCGGCGCCGAATTCGCCGATCTCGATCATCGGCGACGACGCGCGCAAATTCTACGCCACCCAATTCCACCTCGAGGTGATCCACACCCCGGACGGCGCCGCGCTGATCCGCAATTTCGTGCGCAAGATCGCCGGGCTGACCGGCGACTGGACCATGCGCGCCTTCAAGGACGAGGCGATCGAGAAGATCCGCGCCCAGGTCGGCAAGGGCCGTGTCATTTGCGGCCTGTCCGGCGGCGTCGACTCGGCGGTGGCGGCGGTGCTGATCCACGAAGCGATCGGCGATCAGCTCACCTGCGTGTTCGTCGATCACGGTCTGCTGCGGCTGGCCGAAGGCGCCAAGGTCGCCGCGCTGTTCCGCGACAGCTACAATATTCCGCTGGTGCACGTAAACGCCGAGGAGACCTTCCTCACTGCGCTCGCCGGCGTCGACGATCCGGAAAAGAAGCGCAAGATCATTGGCGGCCTGTTCATCGACGTTTTCGACGCCGAGGCCAAGAAGATCGGCGGCGCCGATTTCCTGGCGCAGGGCACGCTCTATCCCGACGTGATCGAGAGCGTGTCGTTCACCGGCGGTCCGTCGGTGACCATCAAGTCGCATCACAATGTCGGCGGCCTGCCGGCGCGCATGAAGATGAAGCTGGTCGAGCCGCTGCGCGAACTGTTCAAGGACGAGGTGAGGGCGCTTGGCCGCGAACTCGGCCTGCCCGAGGCCTTCGTCGGCCGTCATCCGTTCCCGGGGCCGGGCCTGGCCATCCGCATTCCCGGCGCCGTCACCAAGGAGAAGTGCGATATTCTCCGGCTGGCCGATGAAATCTACATCGAGGAAATCCGCCGCACCGGCCAGTACGACGACATCTGGCAGGCCTTCGCCGTGCTGCTGCCGGTCAAGACCGTCGGCGTGATGGGCGACGGCCGCACCTACGAATACGTCATCGGCCTGCGCGCGGTGACTTCGGTCGACGGCATGACCGCCGACTTCTATCCGTTCGACATGAAATTCTTAGGGCACGTCGCGACGCGCATCATCAACGAGGTCAAGGGCGTCAACCGTGTGGTCTATGATGTGACGAGCAAGCCGCCGGGCACGATTGAGTGGGAATGATTTTTGCCTATCCCGGGGTATCCGACAGTGTCCGTAAATACGATCTAACACCCTGATATTAAAAATAAAACTCTCCATCCTCGTTCGAGGACTATCGGCTGGCATAGATCGTGGCTGACGGACTCTCTGACGGTATGGTCTCCCATTGCGAAAGCCGATTTCATCTTATACCGTCAGGGTCCTGGGTGCCTCTGACGGTCTTTTTTTCTATCTAAGTCTTTGGAAGAAAAAGAGATTTTTACAAGAGGAAGCCAGAAAATGGCCTGACGGTCTTTTTTCGTGGAGGTGGTCAAAATGCTGACCGATGCAGCCCTTAAGCATCTGAAATCCAAAGACAAACTTTACAAGGTCACGGACCGCGACGGCATGTATGTGCTCGTAAGACCGTCCGGAACGCTTACTTTTCAGCTCGATTATCGGATGAACGGGCGGCGTGAGACCGTCACCTTCGGCAAATACGGTCCAGCCGGGCTGTCGCTGGCTCGGGCTCGGGAGCTGTGCATCGACGCCAAACGGGCCATCGCCGAGGGGCGATCACCGGCGATCGAAAAGCAGCGCGATAAGCGCCGTCTCCTGGAAGCGAAGAGCTTTGGCGAATTTGGCGAGAAATGGCTGACCGGCGCACCGATGGCGGACAGCACGCGCGCGATGCGGCGATCCATCTTCGAGCGCGAGCTGCTACCTAAGTGGCGAAGCAGGCTTCTGAAAGAGATCACACCGGATGACTTGCGGGCCCATTGTGGAGCCATCGTCGCTCGCGGTGCGCCGGCGACGGCGATCCACGTCCGCGACATTCTCAAGCAGATCTACGGCTTCGCGATTCTGCACGGCGAGAGGGTCGCCAACCCGGCTGACAATGTGGGCCCGGCATCAATCGCGACATTCGTGCCGAAGGACAGGTCGCTCTCGCCCACCGAGATTAGGATCATGCTCAAGCTGCTCGAAATGGTGGCGACATTGCCGACCATCCGGCTCGGCATGCGACTTTACCTGCAGACTATGGTGCGCAAGAGCGAGTTGCAGGACGCCACATGGGACGAGGTCGATTTCGAAAACGCGGTCTGGACGATCCCGAAGGAGCGGATGAAGCGCTCGAAAGCGCACAACGTCTATCTGTCGCGCCAGGTGCTCGATATCATGATTGCGCTGAAGACTTGCGCCGGCAATTCGAGATACCTCCTGCCGTCGCGCTACGACGCGAATGCCCCTATGTCACGCGCGACGTTCAATCGCGTCACCTACGCGGTTGTCGAGCAAGCGAAGAAGGAGGGGTTACCGCTTGAGCCCTTCACCGTCCACGACCTGCGGAGGACTGGCTCCACGCTGCTGAACGAGTTGGGCTTCAACAGCGACTGGATCGAGAAGTGCTTGGCGCACGAGGATGGCCGATCCTCACGCGGGGTATACAACAAGGCGGAGTATGAAGCGCAGCGCCGCCATATGATGCAGGAATGGTCGGACATCATCGACGCTTGGGCCGAAGGCAAGAAACGAGCGCCCGTACTCATCCCGCCTTCGATGCCGATGTTTGAGCCGGACCCGGCTCTCGAACTGGGCGCGAGCGCCGTTGCCTGACATCGGGCGACGGCGCGCGGGTAATAGGGGCCGACCTGCGCGAGGCTAGCCAGGCTTCGATCTCCGCCAGATCCCAGACGACGCAGCGCGGCGAGAGTGCAAACCGCTGCGGAAATTCCCCGCGCTGCTCCATTTCGTAGATGGTGCTGTCGGCGAGCGGCACCATTTCGCGCAGCTGCTGTCGACGGATGGTCCGCTTGATTGGACTGTTATTTCGGTGAGCCATCATCGTCTCCTCAGCTCCTCCTTTTTAGGAAATGAGCGCGATAGGCCCCGAAAGGGAAGAGAGGAAATTCAGATGTCGGATAGCAGGATACCGTGGCGTACAAATAGAAAGCTGTCTGACCGGGTGATCGATGCATCGATCTCTCAAAAGAGCTGTGGCGCTCCGAAGGCAAAGGTCACAAGCTCGAATCCTCTCGGTTGCCCCAGCGTGGATGAAACTAATAATTACGTCTCCGCTGGGACGCTATGATATTCCGACCTTCGACCTGCGAATGCCGCCGCGAGCATCCGAGCCTCGCCAAAGCCAATACGATTGATTGCAGGTCGTCCATAGAGATGGGCGTACGCTCGTGAACTGCGCAGAGAAGGCAGTTTGACGGGGGAGTTCCTACCCTGCGGGAGTTGGGAAGTGCGCCACCTTGGTCCTCCCGCTTAGCAGTGCGCGCTGCATCGTCACCAAAAAGGTAAAGCCACACGGACAGGGATATCATCCCGCCCATCGTAAGGCGAAGAGGTGCGCGAAGCCTGGCGCGGGCTGGACCAGCCGGACGACTAAGTCGGGATGGTCCCGTGGCCCTCTTCGTTCGACGACGTCCTCGAATTCCGGCGTACTCGAAGGTGGGAGCACGCGCTGTTGTTCAGCCGCATTCGCCAAGTCCAGGGGATCAACTAGCTTTTGTCGTGCGCCAGCCGCAAGCTAGGAAGGCGCGGTGTTCATCCGCTTTGGCTCGCCTCGACGCCGCAGTTACCGGACGCTGCGCAGGCCGCCACGCGGGCCACGGCCGGGGAGCGGCCCGACAAAGTTCTCTATGCCCTAGGCCGCCGCTTGGCCAAGGAGCCTAGGCTTCATCTGGAAATCTGCGACGATATTTTGGGCAGAGGTATGAAATCTCACACGTCGAGGATGATCCAGGAACCGGATCAGTTCAGCTAGGATCAGAATTCGCTAGCGATCTCGCCGCTGACGCTTACGGACGCTAGCACGCGGTCTTATTGTCCTCATTGACCCTCGGTTCACGAACTCGGTTTCAACTTGACGTTCGCATTCAGCTTCCTGATGCAGCCATTCGCGGAAAGCTAGAAGTGCTGGATCTTCCCGATGAATAGGCCGGTATTCTAGAAGCCAGCCATCTCCTGTGGGCGCGACGATCGGGAATGGTGCGACCAAGCGGCCCGCTGCCAGGGCATCGCTGACATAAGGGAATTGAGCGATGGCGATTCCGACGCCATCCAGCGCCGCCTGCATCGCCATAGCGTTGCTCTCGAATGACACCTCCCCGGCGGAATGGAGCGGAGAGCGTAGGCGCGCCGCCTCGAACCAGTGTGGCCATTCGTTGGGCATGTTGGACGCGACAATCAGAGTTGCGTTGAGCAAGTCGTCGGGTGAGCGCAGCATTGACGCGAGTTCCGGCGTGCAGACCGGCACGACGGCGCTGGGGAACAAGCGCTCAGCAGTATAGCCCGGCAGCGCGTCGGTATCGCGCCGGATGGTGCAAGTCCAGTCGTCACGCACCGCGCGGGTCGCGCCTCCGGTCGCCACGCGCACCTCGATGTCGGGATGGCTGCGATAGAAGTTCGCCAGCCGTGGGATCAGCCAGCTGACCGCGAGGGTCGGTCCCACTCCCACCGTAAGCACAGGGCCGCCGCGCATCGCTGCGACGCTTTCGGTGAGGCGGGCGATTGAATTGAAAGCATCGGTAAGACCGGGCAGCAGCGCTTGTCCTTGAGCGGTCAACTCGAGCGCGCTCGCATGCCGTCGGAACAGCGCAAAGCCGAGACGGTCCTCCAGCAGGCGAACCAAGCGGCTCACTGCAGTTTGTGTGACGTTCAGTTCCCGCGCCGCAGCGGTGAAACTGCCATGCCGGCCGGCCGCTTCGAACGCGCGCAGTCCGTTCAATGAAGGCAATCGCCGCGCCATATGGACCCCAACTTTTTGTTGGCTACACACTAAGTTAAAAGCATTTGCGGCGCAACCATCAGCACGCCAATGTGCCTTCCATTATTGGACACTATGAGCAGGGCACCACGATCGGACTTACGAGTTCGGGCTCTGTTTTCAATGGGGTCGATCGCCATATGCGCACCCGGCTCTGGCAGCCCGGCGGTCAGACATCTCGCAACGTCGGGAGGCAAGGCGTGATCAAAGGTTCTCACTTCAGCATCGGCATTTTAACAGCAGGAGTTCTATGCATGCTCTACGCCCAGCCGGTCTCCGCCCAAGAAAAGCGAGGAGTAGTCCCGCATGCGCCATTGTTGAAAATGGCCGTGCCCGATACGGCGAACCAAGAAGTCGCCGTCTACCACGTCGAATATGAACCGGGTGGCATCAATCCGCGGCACTTTCATCCAGCGGCTATCACCTTCCGCATCCTCTCCGGAACCGGAGTCTGGCAGGAGGAAGGCAAGCCACCGGTTACCTTGCGAGCGGGCGATAGTTTGTTCGTTCCGGCGGGTACCACTCATGCGCACTGGAATCCGAGTTCGACGGAACGGCTCCGCTTTCTCGAATTCATCGTGGCTGAAAAGGACAAAGGACGGTCCATTCCAAAGCCACTGAAAGACTAACTTTGTGTCTGGGTCTGAGCATCAGTACGAGCAGGATCCTAATGGGCAGGCACATCAAGTGAAGCGGCTCGGATCTGCACGGAGCTGCTCTTGTCGGCGCTAGCGTAGCGATCGTCCCAAGGCGACGTACGCGCCCGCTGAAACCAAGTAGGTATTCGCATAGGGTAGAGATGCATTTACACGGAACGATACGGAGTCATCTCACGGTGGCGATTGCTGCTGTTGCGGTTCTCGCTGGCGCGCCCGCCGCCGCGCAGGATTCCGCCGTCGCCCGGCTGGAAGTGCTGCAGACGGAGATCAGCAAGCTGCAGAAAGAAGTCGCGGTCCTGAAAAGGGACGTTGCCAAGGGGCGGCAGGGAGTTAGAAGGACTGTCAAGCAGGTGGCTGCGATCAAAACGGCGCCGCCCGCCGACTCGCCCAGCATACGGATGTCCTCCAGCAACCGGCCGACGATCTGCAGTTCCGACGGGCGAAACTGCATCTCGCTCACGAGCCGCCTGCAACTCGACTTCGGCGGCTACAACTACCAGCCGAACACTGCAGCCACGACGCCGCAGGACCTTGTCGGCGGCGTGATCGCGCGCCGAGCGCAGTTCGGCGTCATCGGTACGTTCCTGGATGACTGGGAGTACAGCTTCGTCTTTGAGGGCGGCGGGTCCGGCGGCGCCACCAGTGTGGTCCTCGACAAGGGCTATCTTACTTATAGCGGCTTCGAACCATTCAAGATCTGGGGCGGTATTCTCAGCGTGCCCTATATGCTCGACCGAGCTACAAGCAACAACAACATCACCTTTATGGAGAGAGCCGCGCCCGTGGAAGTCGCCGCCGGCATCGGCGGCGCCACGCGTTCAGCTTTCGGCATCACCGCCAACGACCGACGATGGTGGGCGGGCGCCTTCCTCTCGGGACCGGCCTCCGATAGGAGATCGCGCGATGCAAGGCAGGCCGCTGTAACCGGACGGGCGGTTTTCCTGCCGGTTCTGACCAACGATGCCTCGCTCCTGATCGGCGGCGACGTGCAGTACCTGTTCGACGCACCGACGGGCGCTTCAGAACTGAACCTCCGAGACCGGATCGAGATGCGCATCGACGGCAACCGTATTTTGGGTACTGGCGCTCTTCCGATCGACTCCGCGCGCGTCTTGAGCGCGGAACTGGCCGGAACACTCGGCAGCTTCCACTTCCAGGGCGAGTATTTCGATTTCAACGTCGAGCGGACCCCCGGCAACGGGCCCAACCTCGACTTCAGTGGCTATTACTTCCAAAGCGGTTATATCCTCACCGGCGAGAAGCGAAGCTACAGCGCAAACTCCGGCTCTTATGGGGGCGTTACGCCAAGTCGTCCCTTCGACTGGAGGACGGGCGACTGGGGTGCATGGGAGATTGCCGCGCGCTACAGCGTTGTCGACCTCAACGACAAGGATATCCTCGGCGGTCGGCAGGAGAACGTCACGCTCGGCCTGAACTGGTATGTGAACAACAACATGCGCTTCATGTTGAACTACATCAACGGCAAGGTGGATAAGCGGAACAGTGGCGGCGACGTTGGCGCGGACTATCAGGCCATCGGCGGTCGCGCGCAGATCGCATTCTGATGGGTAACCTGACGGTATGGCGGGCCGTCGGCACACAACGGGCGCTTCCCGGTTTCACGGCACACAGGCGATCTCCCGCAGCGGTGTTTAGCGCAGGGGGCGAGCGTTCTTGTGTCAATCGACCTTAAACATCTGCGATATGCTGAAGCGGCGGAGCGCTGTGGCAGCTTCCGTAAGGCGGCAGATTTGCTCGCTCTCAAGCAATCTAATCTCAGCCGACGAATTAGACATCTGGAGGAATACCTCGGGGTCGTTCTGTTCGAGCGGACGAATGGCGGCGTCAGGCCGACGTTAGCAGGTCGAGACTTTGTCAGCGGCGTCAGGCGGGTTCTCAATGAACTGCAGCTCGTCGTCGACGGCGCGACAGCCGTTGGGCGTGGCGAGGCTGGATACCTAGCGGTCGGCTTCTACACCTCGCTCTCGGCCGGAAATCTGCGCAGCACGCTATCCGACTATTCGCACCGGTTCCCACAAGTACGCATCAACGCGGTCGAAGATGAACGCTCTCGTTTATGCATCGGCCTGCGAAACGGGACGATCGATATTGCGATCGTCACTGGCGAGCCAGACGCGGAAGGCTGTGGATCGATGGCGCTTTGGAGCGAGCGGATTCTAATTGCGCTCCCTGAGATGCATAGGCTCGCGGCCAAGGACATCCTTAATTGGGCGGACCTGAAGCGTGAACGTTTCGTGCTGAGCACGCGCGATCCCGGGCCCGAGATCAAGGATATTCTAACCGCCAAGCTAGTGGCTCCGGGTGAGTCGCTGGACATCAACCATCACGATGTCAACGCGGAGAGCCTGAAGAGCCTGGTCAGCGCGGGACGAGGTATCACAGTGGTCTGCGAATCCTGCATGGGATCAGTGCCACCCGGGATGGTGTTCCGCGAAAGTCGCGATGGGAACGGCTCAACCCGCGTCGGCTTTTGCGCCTATTGGATGCCGAGCAACGAGAATCCAGCGCTGCGAAATTTCATTCGCCTTTTGGAGGAGCGCTGCCCGCCGGTTGCGAACGGATACGGGACCCTTGGCGCATCTTCGCAAACCCCCGATCCGTTGCCATGAAGCGCTGAATCATCGGCGCGACCAGCTTGGCGGGCTCGACGGTCTGCCCGTTTTCGCGACCAAGAATCTCGGCATAAGCGAGGAGATCGCGGTGAAGAGTCGCGGGCAGTTCCACCGAAATCTTCACCGGCTTGTCGTCTTCGAGCGGTCCGAGTTTTAGCTTGCCCATCGGTCAGCCTCCGTAGGGTTCGAGCATCAGGTCTCGCGTGACAATCACGCGGACCGGGAAGCCGGGTCGGATGGTCAGCGTCGGCGCGACATTGAGCTGCCGGCGGATGATCTGCTGGCCGGCATCGTTGATCGTGTCCTGGCCGCCGTTGCGGATCGCCTGAATCAAGCGGTCGTCGTCATTGGTCGCAAGCTCCGCGCCGACGCTCAGCAGCGTCGAGAGGCCGGCCGCCTTTGCGAGATCCCACCAATGGTAGTCGACGCCGTCTTGCAGGCCCGCGTAGCCCTCGACGTCGGCGCCCGGCTGGCGCTCGAGCACAATGGAGCGACCGTTTGGGAAGATCAGCCGATTCCAGACCAGGAGCACGCGGCTTTGACCGAACTGAACGCTGTTGTTGTATTGACCGATCACTCGGGTGCCCTGGGGCACTAGGAGGATGCGACCTGTCGGGCTGTCGTAGATATTCTCCGTCACCTGCGCGGTGATCTGGCCCGGGAGATCCGAGTGGATGCCGGTGATGAGCGCTGCCGCGATCACGGCACCTGCCTGGAGGATGTACGGCGACGCCGGTGCGGCGACGCGATCCGGTGCGACGGTGCGCCGATCGGCGGCCGCGTTGAGGAATGCGAGCTGCCGATCCTGAGCCGATGGAGTGGCGGGTGGCGGCGCGAGGCCAAGGCCGGTGAGGTCCGGCGCGGGCGGCGGCGCGATCGTCGCGGCGCCGGCGCCCGTTGAGGCCATGGGCCGGTTCTCGGTGCCGCTGAAGAGCCTGCTGACGCGGGCGGTTTCGATCTCCTGCAGGCGCCGCTGCTCCTCCGCGCTTAAGCCCGGATTGGGCTGGTTCGGCAACGGCTGGCCGCGATTTTGCGCGCCGCGGATGGGTCGCCCGAGGTCGCCCGGGAGCGGCGGACCGAGCTGGGGAACGCCGCTGTAATCGCGGGGCAATCCGGCCAGGCCATCAGCGGTCGATCGATTGTCGGTCGAGTAGAGTTCTTCGGTGGACCTCCCGCCATCACGGGTTTGGAGCGCGTAGATGAGTGCGCCGCCGATACCGACGCTCGCCACGAGTCCGAGGCCGGCAAGCACCTTGCGGGATAGCCGCGTGACGCGCGGCGCGTCCGCGCGTAGCCGCATCGGGGCGGCCGCGTCGCCGGCCGACCCGGTCAGCGGGGTCTCGTCTTCCTCTTTCCGGGGTTCGGGCTCGCTCATGACGCGGGCCTTCCATCGGTGCGGACGATCCGGACGCGTTTCTGCCGGTCGCCGGCGCCGAAGCGCAGCTCGGCGGCGGCAAACAGGCGGTCGACGATCATGTAATTGGCGCGGACGCGGTAGTTTACGAGTTCGGAGGTGTTGCCCTCCGGACCGACCACGAACAGCGGCGGCATCTCGCCCTGACCTATGCCGCGCGGAAACTCGATGAAGACCTGGCGACCATCATCGTAGGCGCGCAACGGTCGCCACGGCGCGCGGTCGCCTTCGATGGCATAGCGGAAATTGATGTTGGCGAGGTCGACGCCGGTGGCGACGGGACTGCTGGCTTCCGCTTGCGCGTTCTGGCGGCGCAGCGCGATGAGCTGATCCTGCGGATACTGCCAGGAGACCGACGCCATATAGGTGCGCTCGGTCGAGCGCAGCTCCATGTGATAGGTGCGCAGATTGGTGTTGATGATCAGATTCGTCATCAGGTCGGCGCGGGTCGGCTTCACCAGGATGTGGACTTGTTGGGTCGCGCCCGAGCCGCTCAACGTGTCGCCGATGATCCAGCGCACGGTGTCGCCGGCGGCGACCGGGCCGGAGCCGACCAGTTGCTCACCCGGCTGGAGAGCGATGTCGGTGATCTGGCCGACCGCGGTGTAGACCTGATAGAGCGCGCCGCCCGTATAGGGATAGACCTGCATGGCGTTGATGAAGCCGTCGCGGACCGGCTGCACGCGCGCCGCGGCGTTGGCCTGGTTGACGCGTGCGGTGGGCTCGGCGGGCTCGGGCGTGCCGCGGGAAGGCTCGACTGGCTTCATCTGACCGGGGAGCGGCAGAGGTCGAGGCAGCTCGACGACCCGCACCGGAGAGGGAGGATTGGCGCTCAGGGCCGCCGGCACCGCATCATCATAAGAGATCTCCGGCGGCCTGCTCGCCGTGGCGCAGCCGGCGAGCGCGGACGTGCACAGCAGGAGAACCGCAAATGTGGAAGTGCGAGAAGCCGGTTTGTCGGCTTTACAGAAAATCGGCTTTCTCATTGCCCCAGCTCCCGTGACCAGTTGATGGCGTTGACGTAGATGCCGAGCGGGTTGGCGCGCAGCCGGTCAGCGTTGCGCGGCGCCTGCACGGCGATGGTGAGGATTGCGGTCCAGCGGGTTGTCTCGGCGAGCTGGCCGTTTTCGTAGCGGCGCTCGACCCAGGCGACACGGAAGCTGTCGGGCGACGCCCGGATGACGCTGGAGACGTCGACGGCGATCTGCTGCCGGCCGACCTTCGTGAAGGGATCGTTGGATCGCGCGTAGTCGTTGAGCGCCATCGCGCCGCGGTCCGTCGTGAAATCGTACGCGCGCAGCCAATTCTGCCGGACGATGATGGCGTCGGACGGAATCGAGCGGACCTGCTCGATGAAGCGCGCGAGATGAAAGGCGATCTGCGGATCGGTCGGGCGATAGTCGGCGACAGCGGGCGCGACGGCCTGCGCCTGACCCAACCTGTCCACCTGGACGACCCAAGGGACGATCGTCCCGCGCGCCGATTGCCAGACCAACGCCGCCGCGAAGCTGGCGGACAGAAGCAGCGAACCGAACGCCATGAAGCGCCAGTTCTTCGCCTGGACGCGTGCGGCGCCGATGCGCTCATCCCAAACCTGAGCGGCGCGCTGGTAGGGCGTCTCGGGTTCGGGAGCTTTGCCGTAGTGGGTTGAGGGTCGTTTGAACATCAGCGGTCGCCTCCGGAGAGATTGATGGAAGAGCCGCCGCCGTGGCTGTCGCCGCTGCGCACGGCGTGGACTGCCGTGGTCACACCGTGGCTCAAGGCCTGAGAGCGCTTCATTCGGCGGGCCCATGCGGGCGGTCCGTCGGCCGCAGCGGACGGTGCGGCCTCGGACGCGCTCGCGCCGATCGAACCCTTGGTCGATGTGCCGCCGGTCGCTGCGAACGCGGACTTGGCGCCTTCCGAGAAGCTCGATT
>JALHNV010000067.1 GCA_022843325.1 Pseudolabrys sp.
TCGATGGCGGTGTAGTCGACCCGCATCATGGGGCGGCCTGGCGGCAACTGGAAGAGGCGCGCGTGCTCTTCGGTCAATGCGGCCGAGCTGAATTCGCATTTCAGGTTGTCGATGACGATCCGGTGGCGGTCCAGAAGTGCGAAAAGAAACAGCTTGGACAGCTCGGGGCGCAGCCTGCGCGCCAGCGCCGGACGCATGTGAAGCACGTGCAAGGCGACCGGCTCGTCGTTGGCGAAGGTCAGTTTTTGGTGGCGGTAGACGCTGGTGCCCGGTCTGACGCCGAGTCGGGCCGCAATGTCGTCGGCGACCTTGATGACCGAATAATCGATTTCCTCGAGGCGGGGCGTGAAGCCCGCACGTCCGATTTCGTCGCCGATCGAGCGATCCGGGTCGCCGGCGAGGACGCGGTGGATTCGCGGCTTGGATTTTACGAAAACGCCGAGTCCTTGATGGCCCTCAACCAGTCCTTCATAGGTCAACTCCCGCAAGGCCCGGCGCACGGTAATGGCGCTGACCCCGAACTCGCTGGTAAGCGCGCTCAGGCTCGGCAGCCGACTGCCGGGCGGATAGCTGCCGCGTGCTATGCGGGACCGCAGCGCAATAACAAGGTCGCTATAGAGGAAGGCGCGCTGTGGCTTCTGAAGCTTCATTGGCACGAGTGCCGGTCTCCAAGGATATCAATGACTTTTGTTACCAATTAAATCCCGTGCGCGATACGCCTACGAACGGCTAGTGGGTCATTGATTAGCGATTGTTCCGAGGCAGGGAAATAGCATGCCGATTGATGTTCGCGCCCATTGCGTGCCGCCTTCTATCCTCGACGCGGGCGAAAGTCGTGCCAGGGAGTTCGGCCTTACCGTCGTTCAGCATCCGCCATCTTGTACGTGCGCCTTCCACTTTGAATCGACTGAAGGTGCGTCCGTTC
Organism: Pseudolabrys sp.; assembly: GCA_022843325.1. Classification (GTDB taxonomy): domain Bacteria; phylum Pseudomonadota; class Alphaproteobacteria; order Rhizobiales; family Xanthobacteraceae; genus Pseudolabrys. The sequence continues at coordinate 926 of JALHNV010000067.1, forward strand.
TTCGCCAAGTCGATAGAGCCGATGGCGGAGCGACGGGTTGCGATGGATGGGCAGGGCATCGACAGGCACGTGCTTTCGTCCTGGGCCGACATCTTCGCCTGCGGGCTGCCAAAGACGCAGGCAAAGGCCTGGCATCGCTTTCTCAACATCCAAACCAGAAACACGGGCAGACTTTATGATCATCGACGTATTCAACCATTTCATGCCGAAACCCTATCTTGATCGGCTGACACAACTTATTCCGGGCCACGTTGCCACCACGGCGTTTCCGCGCCTGAAGGCCCTTGTCGACGTTGATGCGCGATTGCGGTTGCTCGATGAATTCGACGGCCTGCAACAGGTGCTGTCGCTTGCCAATCCTCCGCTGGAGCTGGTGGCGGGGCCTGATGTCACGCCAGACCTCGCGCGGCTTGCCAACGATTCCCTGGCCGAAGTCTGCCGGAAGCACCCGGACCGCTTTCCGACATTCACGGCCGCTTTGCCCATGAATAACATGGAGGCGGCGCTGGCCGAGACCGATCGGGCCATCAATCAACTTGGCGCGCGCGGTGTCCAGGTTTTCACCAACGTCGCCGGCAAGCCGCTGAGCGCGCCCGACTTTCGGCCCTTATTCCAGTTGATGTCACAGCACGATCTCCCAATCTGGGTGCATCCGATGCGTGGTCCGAACTTTGCGGACTATGCCAGTGAGACGCAGTCCGAAGATGAAGTCTGGTTCAGCTTCGGCTGGCCCTACGAGACCACCGCGTGCATGACACGACTGATTTATTCCGGGCTGCTCGACGAGTTGCCAAACCTGAAGATCATTACCCACCACATGGGCGGGATGATTCCGTACTTTCCGGTCAAGATTAATCTGGGCTTCAAGCAGATATTCTTTGGGACACCGGAGCGCAATCCGGTGGCGGAAGAGCGCGGACTAAAGAAGCCGCCAATCGATTATTTCAGAATGCTCTATGCCGATACGGCTATAGGCGGCGAGGTTGCCCCGACGCGCTGCGGCCACGCCTTCTTTGGAACCTCGCGTTGCCTGTTTGCGACCGATGCACCCTTCGATGCCGATCAGGGGCGGTCGCTGATCGTTGATACCATTCGCGGTGTCGAAGCGCTCGAATTGCCGAAGGCCGAACTCGATCTTATCTGGGCGGGAAACGCCCGCGATCTGCTTAAACTGTAAGGACCGGGACCATGAGAACAGAAAATATCAAGGTAAAGCTGCGCGACGGCGAAATGGGCGCCTACATTGCCTATCCGGACAAGAAGCCGGTGGGTGCGGTCATCGCCATCATGGAAATATGGGGCGTCAACGAAACCATGCGGCACCACGCCCATGAATTTGCCGAGGCCGGCTTCATCTGTCTCGTGCCGGATCTTTTCTGGCGGCAGGAGCCGGGAGTCCAACTGTCCGACGGCAACCCGGACGACATCAAGAAGGCCTTCGATCTTTATTACGACTTCGACTACGATCTCGGCGTGCAGGACATGGAGGATATCCGGCACTACCTCGAAGGGCTCGAGGAATGCAATGGCAAGGTTGGCGCCGTCGGCTATTGTCTCGGCGGCAAGCTTTGTTATCTGATGTGCTGCCGCACAGAGATTGATTGCGCGGTTGCCTATTACGGCACCTACATCGAGCACCGTATCAGTGAGGCAAAGAATCTCCACCGGCCGTTCGTCCTGCACATGGCGATGAAGGATCGCTGGGTCCAGGCCGAGGTCAACGAGTTGCTGGAACGGCGGCTATCGCCAAATCCGCTGGTGACAATCCACAAGTATCCCGGCGCTGACCACGCCTTTGCTCGCGTTGGCGGGAAGACGTACAGTAAGCCCGAAGCTGATCGGGCTCTGGGGCTCACGATTGAGTTTTTCCGGCGGCACCTCTAGGGGGTGCCGCTCACTTACCGGACGGCGGCGTTATTTCGGTCGCTGTGGCGGTGTTCGCCGGAAGGCTGCAGAGGTCGATCTCGTCGGTACTCTGGAACAGCGCCGTGAATTGCCGAACTTTCGAAACGGACGGCCGTCCTTCGTAATAAGAACGAGGGTGGGCAGGCTTTTGACGTTGAACAGAGGCCGCGAAAACGGCGCAACCTTCATCCTCTATAGAGGCGACTTGGTCCCGTGCGCGCCTGGACCTCCCGGACGAAGTCTTCCGGACGGGTGAAGAAGGAGTTTTCGACCAAAACGCCGCCGATAATGACCATTGGATGCGTTCGGAGAATGTCGAGGGCAAGTGGTGCGGTGAGCAGATTGCTATCGTAGGCGCATATCACAGGATCGTCGTAGTTCGGCAAGACGCTGTTGAGGCGCGTCTCGTACTCCACCCAGTCGTTGCCGCTCTTCCAGTCGTCGACCGCCGTTTCGGCGTGGGCGATCAAGCGCGTCAGGGGAAAACCGAGCGCCGTGCCGGACTTCAACGTCTCCTGGGTGAGGGTGAGCATGGTCTCTTTATTGAAGCGCCCGGACTTCAGATAGGTGTCCTGCGGCAGTGAAACTTCGAGCTGGCGGCTCCGTAAAAGTCTTTCGACGTCGATGCCGGCGGCACGCAAGCGTTGCAGATGATCTTCCTTGTGCTGGGCCGGAAGGATGTGAACTGCGCGTTGGCCGCAATCGATACCGTCACAGATGAAGGGCAATAGCGTGTCGTATTCCTCCTCCGACGAGTTGAAAAAGGCACAGACGTGCCGGTGCTCCCGCAGCATGGTGCGTCCAAAAGGGATAGGTTCGGTACCTGCGTGCATGTGTTCCCCTCAAAGCTTTTGCGTCCCGTATCGACAGTGCCTTATCGTGCCCCCCGGCATCACCGTGTTGCGCTAGGTTAGGTCTCTGATCGCGCGGGAACGGACCCGACGCCGTCCGGCTTTTCCGCGGTGCGCGAATGCGCGTGGTGCTCAAGGCCGTTAGCGACTTGAAGCGCAAGCTCCGAAAGCCGGGTGTGCTCGGCGTCACTTTCGGAACGGGATTCGCGGAAATGAGTGGTGACGACGCCCCAGAAGCGGCCGCTTTCGCTGATGAGCGGAAGCGATTGCACGGCCACGATGCCAAGGCCGCGCATGATCTTCAATTCCGGTGTGTTGATGAAGAGATAACTGGTGGCGATGTCCTCGACGAAGACGTGCATTCGGCGCGTCAAGGCAACCGCGCAGGTCGTATTGGTGTCGCGGCGCACGATGCCGAAATATCCAAGTGTGTCGTCGCTGAACCCGCGGCTGGCGACGATTCGCAAACAGTCGTCCGCGTCGTCGAATCGTTGCATCGTGCCCAAGTCGGTACGGGCCAAGGCGATGGCGGCGTCAAGGAACTCCTGCAGAAGAGGCGCGATATCCTCCGCCCGCGTGAAGCGCAGCAGGACGGCATCGATCTCTGGACCGGGCATTCCATCCCGGGGGCGGGTGCGGACCGTCATCGTCTACCCTCCGATGACACCAGCCGCCTCCGCCTCGTTGTTGTTGCGTCGGCACGACGTGGGCTGGACATGAACTTGCAGGCAAAATTGCGCCGAGGGCGATTACGTAAAAATACGTAATCGCGATTGCGGCTACCGTAGAATCTGACGGCAGTCAGTGCGCGTTGACGTGCTTCCGTCTGTGCTGCGCTCCTCATCAGGGAGTGGGCGATGGCACACGTGCTTGTCCTCTACTACTCGAGTTACGGCCACATCGAAATGATGGCGCAGGCCGAGGCCGAGGGCGTTCGCGCCAAGGGCGGGGATGTCGTCATCAAGCGCGTGCCCGAACTCGTTCCTCCCGACCTTGCCCGCAAGTCCGGGTTCAAGCTCGATCAGCCAGCGCCGATTGCCACCATCGACGAGTTGCCTTCCTACGACGCCATCATCTTCGGCGCGCCGACGCGGTTCGGTTGCGTCGCCAGCCAAATGCGCAATTTCGTCGACCAGGCCGGTAGCCTTTGGGCCGAGGGGCGGCTTGTCGGCAAGGCCGGATCCGTCTTCACCTCAAGCGCCACCCAGCACGGCGGCCAGGAGTCGACCATTCTCACCTTCGTGCCGACCCTTTTGCACCTCGGCATGGTGGTGGTCGGATTGCCCTATACGTTCCAGGGCCAGATGGGCCTCACCGAAATTCTCGGCGGCTCGCCCTATGGCGCCGCCACCATCAGCGGGGCCGATGGCAGCCGCAAACCCTCGTCCATCGAGCTCGAGGCGGCGCGATTCCAGGGCGGCCATGTCGCGCGGATCGCCGCCCAACTCGCCGCTGCGCCGCAAGACAGGACAATAGGACAACAGCGGTCGGCATGAGCGCGGTCGAAGCGCTCACTCCGGGTGCACATCACCAATCATCAGCCACGGAGGCAAATATGAGCACAACGACCGCGAACTCCCAAACGACATCCGGCGCGCCCTGGCGCCGTCTCGGCGAAGCTTTGTCCCAGGATTGGTGGCTGCTTGCTTTGCGCGGCCTGCTCGGCGTCATCTTTGGTCTGATCGCGCTGATCATGCCGGTGGCGACCATCCTCGCCCTGGTGCTGTTGTTTTCTGCCTATATGCTGGTCGATGGCTGCTTTGCGCTATATGCCGCCGTGCGGGGCATGGTGCGGCGCGACAGCTGGGGCATGCCGCTGATCCACGGCATTGCCAATGTGGCGGTGGCGGCGATTGCCTTCCTTTGGCCCGGCATCACGGTCCTTTTCTTCGTGCTGCTGGTCGCCGCGTGGTCGATCGTGTCCGGTTGCCTGATGCTGGCCGCGGCCTACAACGTCAATGCCAACTATAGCCGGGGCTGGATGGCCTTCGGCGGCGTCGTGTCGTTGGCGTTTGGCGTACTGATGATCTTCGCGCCGGTTGCCGGCGCGGTGGTGCTTACCTGGTGGCTTGGCGCCTATTCTCTGGTCTTCGGCATCGTGGTGATCGTGCTCGCATTCCGCTTGCGCTCCCAGCGGGGCCGGGGTCCGGCGGCCGGCATTACCCAGCCAGCGAGCTGAGCCTGCGGCCATGCAAAAAGGCCATAGCATGAGCGACGTCAGCGCCGTGCTTTGATCGAGGTGGCCGCCGAACACAAGCTTTGTCTGCCGATGGTGTCCCGCTCGCCGGCAGGCTCAATGCGCATCAGCCTGCGCGCATTTTGGAACTCTCGCGGTTTGCGGGGAAGAATTTTGCGCGAGTTGTGACGTGAGCAAGACATTGCTGCGCGGATGCGCAGGCGTGCCGATTCAGTCATTGCAATAGTTTCGGATTGGGTATTCAATTGTTTACGACTGCATAATGCTATTGGTTGTGGTTCGAAGCCTTTCTGATTGTTAGTTGTCGCAGCTCCCGCGAGCAGCGAACTACACGGGTCCATTGAACGTTACCCGGACACGATGGCCCCTGCGTCATCGGACTTCTACATTAGCGCGATGACGATTGCTGTACTGGCGTACCGTAAAGCGGGCGCAGAGTTTCCGTTGCTCAGTAGGTCTACGTCATGCCCTGGGTCGATGAGCTGGCTGATACTCGAGCACTCAAACGTTGCATCCGCGACCTCGTTGCGCTGACGATGCTGCCGGCGATCTGGAGAGACTACAATCCGCAGCAGATCGTCGACAGTATTGCGGCCGCGTTGCTGTCGATGCTCAACGCTGACGTTGTTCACGTCTCGGTGCCCAGTCTGTATGGAGAGCCCGCCGCCAAGGCTACGCGGACGAGTTCGGCGTTGGCCGGCGCGTCGACTCTTCTGATCGAAAGGGCGATTGTCGGCGCTGCGCAGGCGCGCCGCGAGCAGGTCGTCCTCATCGAGAGCCCGGGTCCTCCGGGCCCGTTGCGCGTCACGGCCGTCCCCATTGGTTTGAGCCGCGAGGCTCTCATCGTCGTCGGCGCAACCCATGCCGAATTTCCCAGCGAAATCCACCGCCTTCTGCTCGGTATCGCAGCCAACGACACCACGATCGCCCTGCAACGCTGGCAGGCGACGGCGGAGCAGCAGCGGCTCCTCATTTTAATTGATCGTTCTTCCGAATTCGTCGGTTTTTCCTCTCTCGAGGGCAAGCCGCATTATATCAATTCAGCCGGCCGCGAACTCCTGGGCCTTTCCGATTCCGCCAGCGCGGGTTGCTACGATATCTTCGATTTTTTTGCCCCCGAAGAGCGGGACAGGGCGCACCGCGAGCTGATGCCGCTGGTGATGAAGAGGGGGCGCTGGCTCGGCGAGGTCAATCTGCGCAACTTTACGACCGGCGAGATCATTCCGTTCCTGGTCGATTGGTTCCGCATCGACGATCCGCGCTGCGGCCGGCCCATGAACATGGCGACGGTCAGCCGCGATCTGCGCGATCGCAAGACACACGAGGCCGATCTTCGCCGGCTCAATGAATCACTAGAGCGCCGGGTCGTCGAGCGGACGTCGGAACTCGCCGACGCCCTCGACCGGCTCACCGTGGAGGCCACGGAGCGATCGCGCGCCGACAGCCGGGCGCGGGAGTTGCAGTTGGAGCTCTTCCATGCGTCACGGCTGAGCGCAGCGGGTCACATGGCGGGCGCGCTGGCGCACGAGCTGAACCAGCCGCTCACCGCCGTTGTTAATTCGGTCAATGCGGCGCGCCGGATGATGGCCAATGGCGGCCATCAACGGCTTGACACGGTGCGCGATGTTCTTGACGAGGCGGTCGAGCAGACGCTTCGCGCCGGCGAGATCATCCGGCGCCTGCGCGACTTTGTCAGCCGCGGCGAGACGGAAATGCGGATCGAAAATCTGCCAGCCCTCATCAGCGAGGCCAGCGGTCTCGTTTGCGCCGGCGCGGGAGCCGGTGGCTTGAAGGTGCGCCTGCAGTTCGATGCCGGCGCCGAGACCGTGCTTGGTAACCGCATCCAGCTTCAGCAAGTAATGCTGAACCTTATGCGCAATGCGCAGGAAGCAATGGCGCTTGGCGAACGGAACGAACTCGACGTGACGACGGCGCGGCTGGACGAGGATTCGATCGAGGTCACGGTGATGGATTGCGGCGTAGGTCTGCCGGAAGATGTGGTCGAGCATCTGTTCGAGCCGTTTCACACCACAAAACGCAACGGCATGGGATTGGGCCTCTCGATTTGCCGCTCGATTGTGGATGTCCACGGCGGAAAAATGCGTTATCGGCCCAATGAAGGCGGTGGTGCCGTCTTTTCCTTCACGTTGCCGGCGATGTCCACGGAGTGATCGGAGCGATGGTCGTCGAGCGAATTGTCTACATCCTGGATGACGATGCGGCCATCCGCCGGTCGCTTGGCCGCTTGCTGGATTCAGCCGGCATACCATCCCGTCTCTATGCCACGCCGAGCGAGTTTCTCATTGTCGCCGCCGGCCTGCCGGCCGGGTGCGTGTTGGCGGATCTGCGCATGCCGAAAATGAGCGGCCTGGAGGTGCAGGCGCGGCTTCTTGTGGTGAACGCCCAGCTTCCCGTCATTGTGATGACGGGACAAGGCGATGTGGCAAGCGCGGTGGGCGCGATGAAAGCCGGTGCCGTCGACTTCATCGAAAAGCCATTCGGGGATGAAGTGTTGTTAGGCGCGGTCGAATTGGCGTTGAAGGAAAGGACGCCGCAATTGCGGTCGGAGGCCATCGTCGCGGCGGTCGCCCTGATCGGGATGCTCAGCACGCGCGAGCGCCAGGTTCTCGAAGCGCTGGTCGCCGGGCAACCTAACAAGGTGATCGCCTACGACCTCGGCATCAGCGTCCGCACGGTCGAGGTCCATCGGGCGCGCATGATGGACCGTCTCGGCGTCAATCAGTTCGCCGAGGCGGTGCGGCTTGGCGTGCTTGCACAACTTGCCGGAGGCAGCTGAGAAGGCGCCCGCCGCGAAGGTAGGGAGCTAAGCCAGTCGTGGTGGTCATGCTCCTCCAGAGCCTCGCGGTCGAGGATCTGCAGAACCCGCGTTCCGGTAAGCCGGATCACACCGCGGCGCTGCAATTCGCTCAATGAGCGGCTGACGGTTTCCGCGGAAACGGCGAGGTAGTCGGCAATGTCATAGCGCGAGATAGGCAGGGTGACCCGGTCGCCACAACCGGGCGACAGGCGGTGGGCCACAGCGACGATGAAGGAGCCGACCTTTTCCGGCACGGTAACGCGGCCAAGGATCAAGAGTTGCGCCTGCAATCGTGAAAGCTCGTCAAAGGCGATCTGGCGCAATTCGCGCGCGAATTTCGGATCGCTGTCGGCTTGCGCTTCCGCGCGCTTGCGCGGATACCCCGCAACGATGGTTCCGCGCGCCGCGGACTCTACCGTATTGTCGTAGTCGGCACCGGCCGTCAGGCCGAAGAAATCGCCAGGGAATAAGAGATCGACCACCTGCCGCCGGCCGTCAGGCCGGATGACGGAGCGTAGCGCTGCGCCGGCGATGACGCGGTAGATGGTGCTCGCCGGTTGCCCTTCTCGGCAGAGTTCCTGCCGTGGCCCGCAGGAACTGATAATGGCCACCGCATCGAGGCGCTGCAGCGGGTGTGGTATCGATGACGACGGATGACGAGATCGCGCAGATAGATGTGACGGGGCGATTGCGTTCACCGGATCACCTCCTGTGCAGATGCAGGGCGTGCCGATCCGGCCGCCCATGCAAACAGTTTCGCGCGGGTCCAAGTTCATGAGAAGGTGGAAAAATCACTTATCGTAAGAATACGTAATCGCGGGATTGAGTGTCCGCGCGCACCCCCGAAGAAAAGATCAGTGAGATGTTTTTACCCTGACGGCCGTCAAGGTTGCGGCGGCGCCGCCGCCATACACTGCAATGACGGGGCAGCAACCCGTCGGAGAAACCCAGGAGCGCGCAACGATGGCCAGCATTCTCCCCGCCGGGACGACAGCGCCCGATTTCACATTACGCGTGACTCCCGATCAGAATCTCTCGCTGAGTGAACTGAAGGGCAAGCCGGTTATCCTCGCTTTCTATCCCGCGGATTGGAGCCCGGTCTGCGGCGATCAACTCGCGCTGTACAACGAAGTGTTGCCCGAGTTCCGCAAGTACAACGCCGAATTGATGGGGATTTCAGTCGACGGCGTCTGGTGCCACGAGGCCTATGTCGAGGCGCGCCGGCTGCATTTTCCGCTGCTCGCCGATTTTAATCCGAAAGGCGCAGTCGCCAAAAGCTACGGGGCCTATCGCGAGAGCGACGGCGTGTGCGAGCGCGCGCTGTTCGTGCTCGACGACAAGGGTGTGATTTTCTGGAGCTATGCCTCGCCGATCGCCGTCAACCCTGGCGCCGATGGCATTCTAGACGCGTTGGAGAAAATGAAGGAAGGAGATGGATCGCATGTCGACACTCAAAGCTCCTCTCACGCCGCGTGATCATGTTCTTGGCCCGCTCACGGCGCCGGTCACCATGGTTGAATATGGCGATTACGAATGCCCGCATTGTGCGGCGGCGCATCCGATCGTCAACCTTGTGCTCGAGCATTTCGGTAACAATATCCGCTTCGTCTTCCGCCATTTCCCACTGAGCCAGATTCATCCGCACGCGGAGGCTGCGGCTGAGAGCGCGGAATTCTGCGGATCCTCTGGCAGGTTCTGGGAGATGCATGACGGCATCTACGAAAACCAGGATCAACTCGGTCTGCCGCTATTGCTGACGCTGGTGAGCGCGCTTGGTCTGTCGGAAGCGGCGGTGCGCGAGGCATTGGTCAACGGGACCTACCTGCCGAAGGTGAAGAGCGATTTCATCGGAGGTGTGCGCAGCGGCGTCAACGGCACGCCCACCTTCTTTATCAACGGGCGGCGGCATGATGGCTCCTTTGCTTTCAGCGATCTGGTGCATTCGGTGAAGGAAAATATGCAGATCAGAATGCCGGTCTAGCTTGGCGCTGGCAGGCGCGGGGAGGACGCATCATGGCCGCCGATCCGAACGACTGGATGTGGTCGGAAGCTTGCGCGGTCCTTGAACGCATGGAGCGGATGCATCGCCAATTCTTCCGGCCGGGGATCCCCGGCATCCAGAGCGCGGCGTGGCAGCCGCCGATGGATGTATTCGAGGTGCCCGACGGCATGCTGATCGTGCTGGCGCTGCCCGGCGTGGAACGCGGCGACATCGAAATTACTGTCGATGGGGACGCGCTGGTGATCTCGGGCATCCGCCGTCTGCCGGCAATGATGCGCGGGGCGTCCATTCAGCGTCTTGAAATACCCTACGGCCGTTTCGAGCGCCACGTTCTCTTGTCATCAGGCCGTTTCCACATCGCCAGCCAGAGTATCCACAGCGGCAGCCTTTTCATCACCCTCACCAAAGCGCGGTGAATCATGGTCGACACGATCGATAATGAAAAGCCTCAGTCGAGCGACCCACTTCCGCCGCTGCCCCCGGATGCAATGATCATCCTGCCGGTGCGGCAGACAGTTTTGTTCCCTGGCGTGGTGATGCCGTTCGCGGTTGGGCGACCGGCCTCGATCGCGGCGGCGCAGCAAGCGGTGCGCGGCGAACGGCCGCTCGGCGTGCTGCTGCAGACCGATCCAAGCCTCGATGAGCCGGCGCCCGACAAGCTTTACCGCGTCGGCACCGTGGCGCAGATTCTGCGCTACATTACCGGCGCCGACGGTACGCATCACGTGATCTGCAACGGGATGCGCCGCTTTCGGGCGGTCGAATTCGTTCCCGGCTACCCATTCCTGGTCGCGCGGGTGGAGGAGATTGGCGTATCGGAGACGATCACGCCCGACATCACGGCCCGCGTCGAATTGCTGCGCGCGCGCGCCCGCGAGGCGCTCGCGCTGGTACCAGATGCCCCGCCGGAAATGGTGGCCGCGATCGAGGCCCTGGAATCGCCGTCGGCGCTCGCGGATTTCGTTGCCGGCATCGCCGACGCCAAACCAGCTGACAAGCAGGAGGTGCTGGAAACGATCGACGTCAAACCGCGTCTCGACAAGGTGCTGGTCATGCTGGTCCAGCGCATCGAGGTGCTCAAACTGTCCAAGGAGATCGGCGAGCAGACGCAGCAGTCGCTGTCGTCGCAGCAGCGCGAGCATATCTTGCGCGAGCAGCTCCGTCAGATCCAGAAGCAGCTCGGCGAGGCCGACGAGAAGTCTGAGGAAATCGCAGAGCTGCGGGAAAATATCGACAAGGCCGGCATGCCAAAGGAGGCCGAAGAGCAGGCGCGCAAGGAGCTCAGGCGGCTGGAGCGCATGCCGGACGCCGCCGCCGAATACGGAATGATCCGAACCTACCTGGAGTGGCTGGTCGAGCTGCCGTGGTCGAAGTTCAGTCCCGATATCATCGATGTCGCCGAGGCGCGGCGCGTCCTCGACGAGGATCACTATGGCCTGCCCAAGGTCAAACGCCGCATCCTCGAATATCTGGCGGTCCGCAAGCTTAATCCCGAGGGCAAGGGCCCGATCCTCTGTTTCGTCGGCCCGCCCGGCGTCGGCAAGACCTCGCTCGGACAGAGCATCGCGCGCGCGACCGGCCGCAAGCTCGCCCGCCTGTCGCTTGGCGGCGTGCATGACGAAGCCGAGATCAGGGGCCATCGCCGCACCTATATCGGCGCGCTGCCCGGCAACATCATCCAGTCGATTCGCAAGGCCGGAACCCGCAACCCGGTGCTCATGCTCGACGAGGTCGACAAGCTGGGCATCGGCTTTCACGGCGATCCCTCTTCGGCGCTGCTCGAAGTGCTCGATCCGGAGCAGAACGCGACCTTCCGCGACAATTATCTCGGCGTCGCTTTCGATCTGTCCAAGGTCATGTTCATCGCCACCGCGAACGTGCTCGACACGATTCCAGGGCCGGTCCGCGACCGTATGGAGATCATTGAAATCCCCGGCTACACCGAGCAGGAGAAGGTGGAGATCGCCAAGCGCTATCTGTTGAAGCGCCAGTTGTCCGCGGCGGGTCTCACCGCCGCCCAATGCGATATCACCGAGGCCGCGATCCGCGACATCATCGGCGATTACACGCGGGAGGCGGGCGTTCGCAATCTTGAGCGGCTGCTCGGGGCGGTCTGCCGACACGTCGCAATCCGCATCGCCGAAGGCAGCGCCGACCATGTCCGCGTTGACCGCGGCGATCTGCATGCCGTCCTCGGTCCGCGCCGGTTCGAGAATGAAGTTGCCGTGCGCACCAGCGTGCCTGGCGTCGCCACCGGGCTCGCCTGGACGCCGGTCGGCGGCGACATCCTGTTTATCGAAGCGACGCGTGTGCCCGGTCGCAACAAGTTGATCCTCACCGGCCAGCTTGGCGACGTCATGAAGGAAAGCGCACAGGCGGCGCTGACGCTTGTCAAGTTGCAGGCGACGGGGCTCGGCATCGATCCGCAGGTCTTCGCGACGTCGGACATTCACGTTCACGTGCCTGCTGGCGCAATCCCCAAGGACGGACCGAGCGCAGGCGTCGCCATGTTTATGGCGCTCGTCTCTCTGTTCGCCGAACGTACGGTGCGCAGCGATGTCGCGATGACGGGCGAAATCTCGCTGCGCGGCCTCGTGCTGCCGATCGGCGGCGTCAAGGAGAAGGTTCTGGCGGCGGCCCGTGCCGGAATCAAGACGGTCATGTTGCCATCGCGTAACAAAAAGGATCTGGAAGACGTGCCGGAAGCTGCCCGCCAGCAGGTGCAATTCGTCTGGCTCGATCGCGTCGACGATGCGATCGCGGCAGCGCTTTCCGATCGCGCTGACGAAAGCCGTCTCGCCGAGCGCAGCGAGCCGGCGAACCACCGCCAGGCGGCGCGTTCGGCGTGAGGAATGCGTCTGCCGAAAAATCCAAAAAAATGACGCGCGTCAGGGCGGTTTTGCGCCGGACCGTCTAACTGGTCGCCAGGGCCGGGACCGCCTCCTGGCGGTGTCGCGGCGCCAGCTTCGCAATTCCCGCGAAGGACGCACCATGCCAGGCGCGGCCAAGACGAACTGAAGAAGCTCGCGGAGTTCAAGTATCTCGGGTCAGTCGCAGGCCGTTCGTCGCCGGGAGGAAGTCGCCTTGGACCATTCCTCAGATGTGCTTGACCGGATCAGGGTCGCGAGGTCGCGGGCGTGTTCCATTCGCGCGCAGAGGACGCCGTCGAGGACCTGTTGCTCAGCGGTTTTGATCGCGCCGATATCGACCGTCTGGCGTCAATGGATGAAGTGCGCAAGCGCATCCAGGTCTACGTGGCCGCGGAAGAGCTCGCCGATGTCGGATCGGTGCCACGGGCGCCGGTTTTCACGCGCGACGATATCACGGTAGCGCTCGTCGCCACCGTCAGCGTGATCGGCGCAGCGGCCGGTCTCGCAACCGGCCTCGGCATCGTCTACGCCGGCGGCAGCACGCTCTCGGCGGCGATCCTCGCCGCTTTGGTGGGTCTCGGCGCCGGCGGCATCGCCGGCCTCATGTTGGCGCGGGTGCTTCGCCGCGAGCAGGTGCAGGGTCTTGAGCGGATCGAAGATCAGCATGGCCGCATACTTTGGGTGAGGGTACGGTCAGCCGAGCGCGAGGCCATGGCGCAGGAAATCCTGCGGCGCCACGGCGGCAAGGCGGTGCGCGTTCATGAGGTCGAGATCGACAAGCGCATCGACGACCTGCCGCTAAGCTCGCTCCGCCCAGATCCATGGCTCGGCAGCGAGCCGCTCGGACATGCATAACAACCAGTTGGCCAAGCTGCGCGGCGTCCGGGTGCTGGCAACGGCATCGCCATCGATGGCCCGGACCCGTGCGCGGGATGGGCGCCGATCTTTCTGTCGATAGCCGTCACGAGGACATCCGCCATCGGCGCGCTACGCCCCGGCGGTCAGCTAACTTATCCGAATGGCGTCGAGCCGAAGCCGCCCAAACGGTGCGGCATCAAGTTCATCCCCTATGACGGCATCTCCGGCGTCCGCCAACGCGGTCGGCTCAACCGCGCGATCACCGCGGCGAAAGTGTGGTTCCGTCGCGCGGCCGTGTTGATCGATGCAAAAAATGACGGCCGTCATGGCTGATCCCGGCGCTCCCGGTAGTTTTCCGCATCGAATGTCCATCAGGAGGTCCTCATGCGGTCTGACAGCGACATCGAACAGGATGTGAAAGAGGAGCTCAAGTGGGATCCCGATATCGACGCGACCGATATCGCCGTGTCCGTGAACAGAGGGGTCGTCACCTTGGCCGGCTTCGTCAAAAGCTTCGTCGATAAATACTCGGCGGAAGCGGCGGCGAAGCGCGTCTCCGGTGTGGCCGCTGTCGCCAACGATCTGGAAGTCCGCTTGCCGAGAATCGACGAGCGGCCCGATCCCGAGATCGCACGAGACGCGGTGACCGCTCTCAAGAGTCAGCTCCCGATATCGTCGGAGCGCATCCAGGTCATCGTCAAGAGCGGGTGGATCACGCTCGAGGGCCAGGTCGAATGGCAGTATCAGCGTACGACTGCCGAAAACACTGTGCGCCGGATCAAGGGCGTCAAGGGCGTCACCAACTCGATCAAGCTTGAGCCGAAGGCCAAGCCGAGCGAGATCAAGCGCAAGATCCAGGAAGCGTTCCGGCGGAATGCGGAGGTCGATTCCGCCCGCATCGACGTCGAGGCCGAAGGCAGCGTGGTGACACTCAAGGGCACCGTGCGCTCGTGGATGGAGCGCGAGGAGGCGGAACGCGCAGCCTGGGCTGCGCCCGGCGTGACCAGCGTCATCGACCAGATTGTCGTCAGCCCGTAGCGCGCGATCGCCCAAGGAACGCCGGCGCACCGCGCGTTCCCACCTGCATCAGCAACTGAAGGAGACTACCATGGATCTGAGACCGCTAGTTCCATTCCGCGGCCAAGGCGTTTTGATGCCGCCTGCCTTCAGCCTGTTCGGCTCGCTTCAGCGTCAGGTCGATCGTCTGTTCGATGATTTCGCGCGCGGCACGAACTCCAATGGCGCGGGCATGCTGATGCCGAGCATCGATGTCAGCGAGACCGACAAGGAAATCGAGGTTGTCGCCGAGCTGCCGGGTCTTGAGCGCAAGGACGTCGATATTTCTCTGGAGAACGACGTGTTGACCATCCGCGGCGAGAAAAAGGTCGAGTCCAAAGCGGACGACGACAACGGGAAGGATGACAAGGCCTATCACGTGGCCGAACGAACCTATGGCGTTTTCTACCGCGTCATCCAGCTGCCGCCGGGCATCGACGCGTCGAAGGTGCAGGCAATCATGTCCAAGGGCGTGCTGAAGATCACGATCCCGAAGCCGACGCCCAGCACCGCGACCAAAATCGAAGTCAAGGAAGCCGCCTGACCCCCATGGCGGATTCCAACGGGGACGCGCTCTTTTCCTCCCCTCGTAGAGCGCGTCCCCAACTTCTACGTATCAACGGGAGAGCAGATGCCATGATCGATCGGCCCCTAGTCATCACGGCCGCGCACATGTCTGGCGAGATCGTTGCCTTTTCACGGCGTACGCCGGCCGTCGCGGGACCACGCGCGCCGATCCCAGGCCAAGAATCGGCATTCCCGCAACTCGTGGTGGCGGCGGGGCTCATCGTGCCAACAACGGCCACTGTCAAAAGCTCGCTTTGGGTGTTTCGCGCCCGGAAACGCATTCTGCTCAAGGATTAAACGCGCACGCACAGGAGCACCGTCATGTCCAAGGCTATCGGAATCGATCTCGGAACGACCAATTCCTGCGTTGCCGTGATGGAAGGCAACAAAGCCAAGGTTATCGAGAACGCCGAGGGCGCGCGCACCACGCCATCGACGGTCGCTTTCGCCGAAAACGGCGAAGTGCTGGTCGGTCAACCCGCCAAACGGCAGAGCATCACCAATCCGGAGAACACGATCTTCGCCATCAAGCGCCTGATCGGCCGCCGCTACGACGATCAGATCACGCAAAAGGACAAGGGCATGGTGCCCTACAAGATTGTGCCAGGGCCGAACGGCGACGCCTGGGTCGAGGTCAAAGGCAAAACCTACAGCCCCAGCCAGATCAGCGCCTTCATCCTGACCAAGATGAAGGAAACCGCCGAAGCCTATCTCGGCAGCAAGGTGACGCAGGCCGTCATCACCGTGCCCGCCTATTTCAATGACGCGCAGAGGCAGGCGACCAAGGATGCCGGGCAAATCGCCGGCCTTGAAGTGCTGCGCATTATCAACGAGCCAACCGCTGCCGCTCTCGCCTATGGCCTGGAAAAGAAGGGCTCGGGCAAGGTCGCGGTCTACGATCTTGGCGGTGGCACCTTCGACATATCCGTACTTGAGATCGGGGACGGCGTGTTCGAGGTCAAATCGACCAATGGCGACACCTTCCTCGGCGGCGAGGATTTCGACAACCGGATCATGGACTACATCGCCGACGAGTTCAAAAAGGAGCAGGGCATCGACCTCCGCAAGGACCGTTTGGCGCTGCAGCGGCTGAAGGACGCGGCTGAAAAGGCCAAGATCGAGCTCTCCAGCGCGACGCAGACCGAGATCAACCTGCCCTTCATCACCGCCGATCAGAATGGGCCGAAGCATCTCGCCATGAAGCTGTCTCGCGCCAAGCTTGAAGCGATGGCGGACGATCTCGTTCAACGCACCGTGCCGCCCTGCAACGCAGCGCTCAAGGACGCCGGCTTGAAGGCCTCTGAAGTCGAGGAGGTCGTGCTCGTCGGTGGGCAGACGCGCATGCCCAAGGTGCAGGATACTGTGCAGAACCTGTTCGGTCGCGAGCCGCACAAAGGCGTGAACCCGGACGAGGTGGTGGCCATTGGCGCGGCGATCCAGGCCGGCGTTCTGCAAGGCGACGTCAAGGACGTGCTGCTGCTTGACGTGACGCCTCTATCGCTCGGCATCGAGACCTTGGGCGGCGTGATGACCAAGCTCATCGATCGCAATACGACGATCCCCACCAAGAAGAGCCAGGTGTTCTCGACCGCGGAAGACAACCAAACCGCAGTTACCGTCCGCGTATTCCAGGGCGAGCGCGAGATGGCGGCAGACAACAAGCTGCTGGCGCAATTCGACCTGGTTGGCATTCCACCGGCGCCACGCGGCGTCCCGCAGATCGAGGTCTCCTTTGACATCGACGCCAACGGTATCGTCAACGCCTCCGCCAAGGACAAGGCGAGCGGCAAGGAGCAGACCATCCGTATCCAGGCTTCCGGCGGCCTCTCGCAGGCCGATATCGACCGAATGGTGAAAGAGGCCGAGGCGCATGCCGAAGAAGACAAGCGGCGCAAGGAGCTTGTCGAGGCGAAAAACGAGGCCGACGCCGTCGTCTACACGGCGGAGAAGACATTGAAGGAAAACGAGGGTCGGGCGCCTGCCGATCTGCGTCGTGAACTCGAGGCGGCCGTGAACGTGCTCAAGGACGCCATGAAGGGCGACGATGCCGCGGCGGTCCGTCAGGCGGCCGAGGCCGTCGGCCAAGCCAGCACGCGTCTGCTGCAGGCCGCACAACAGACCGCCGGCGCGTCCGGTGCGGCGGGAGGCGGCGCGACCTCTGGCGAATCGGAGCGGCCGGAGGTGGTCGATGCCGAGTTCGAAGAGGTCGACACGCGCGAGCGGAAGGCAAGTTGACGGCGGCGGGAGGACCACCATGCAGTTCGAGAAATACACCGATCGTCTGCGGGCGCTGGTGCAGAAGGCGCAGAGCCTCGCGTTGAGCCGCGGCCATCAGCAGTTCACCCCGTTGCATTTGCTCAAAGGGCTGCTGGATGACGAGGACCGTCTCGCGGGCAACCTGATCGATGCCGCGGGCGGCACCGCATCGCAGGTCGCGCAGGCCGTCGATCGCGAGCTCGACAAGTTGCCGCGGGTGGAAGGCAATGCCGCGGGCCAGGTTTATCTCGCGCCGGAAACCGCGCGCGTGTTCGACCAGGCCGAGCAGATGGCGCAGAAAGCCGGCGATCAGTTCGTCACCGTCGAATACATGCTGCTGGCGCTCGCCACTGCAGCCGGTGCGGCGGCGGAGGTGCTGAAGAAGGCCGGCATCACCCCGCAGACGCTCAACAAGGTCATCGCCGATCTGCGCAAGGGCCGCGCCGCCGACAGTCCGTCGGCCGAACAGAGCTACGACGCGCTGAAGAAATACACCCGCGACTTCACGGCAGAGGCCCGGGCGGGAAAGCTCGATCCGGTGATCGGGCGCGACGAGGAAATCCGCCGCACCATCCAGGTGCTGTCGCGCCGGACCAAGAACAACCCGGTGCTCATCGGCGAGCCGGGCGTCGGCAAGACCGCCATTGCCGAGGGCTTGTCGCAACGCATCATCAACGAGGACGTACCGGAGACGCTGAAGGACCGGCGCCTGCTTTCGCTTGATCTGGGCGCCTTGCTCGCCGGCGCGAAATACCGCGGCGAATTCGAAGAACGCCTCAAGGCTGTCCTCGAGGAGGTCAAGGCGGCGGCCGATGTGATCCTGTTCATCGACGAGTTGCATACCCTGGTCGGCGCCGGCAAGGCCGAGGGGGCGATGGACGCCTCGAACATGCTCAAGCCCGCGCTGGCGCGCGGCGAGCTGCATTGCATCGGTGCGACCACGCTCGACGAGTACCGCAAGAACATCGAGAAGGACGCGGCGTTGGCGCGCCGTTTCCAGCCGGTGTTCGTCGGCGAACCCACGGTGGAGGAAACCGTCTCGATCCTGCGCGGGCTCAAGGAAAAGTACGAGGTTCACCACGGCATCCGAATCACCGACAGCGCGATCGTCGCTGCGGCGACCTTGTCGCAGCGCTACATCACCGACCGTTTCCTGCCCGACAAGGCCATCGATCTGATCGACGAGGCCGCGAGCCGGCTCCGCATGGAGGCCGATTCCAAACCGGAGGCAATCGACGAGCTCGACCGGCGCATCACCCAGCTCAAGATCGAGCGCGAGGCGCTCAAGAAGGAGAGCGACGCGGCGTCCAAGGAGCGCCTCAAGAAGGTCGAGAGCGAGATCGCCGAACTCGATCGCAAATGCGCGGATCTCACCGCACGCTGGCGCGCGGAAAAGGAGAAGCTCAGCGCGGTGCAGAAGGCCAAGGAGCAGCTCGAGCAGGCCCGCGGCGAGCTTGAAAAGGCCCAAAGGCAGGGCGATCTGCAGCGCGCCGGCGAGTTGCTCTACGCGGTCATTCCGCAACTCGAAAAGAAGCTGACCGAGACCCCGGCGCAGGGCCAGATGCTCAAGCAGGAGGTCACCGCCGACGAGGTGGCCGAGGTGGTGTCGCGCTGGACCGGCATTCCGGTCGACCGGATGATGGAAGGCGAACGCCAAAAACTGCTCCACATCGAGGAGAAGCTGCGCGAGCGCGTGGTCGGCCAGGAGCCGGCGATCGCGGTTGTTGCTGAGGCGGTTCGCCGCGCCCGCGCCGGGTTACAGGATCCGCGCCGTCCGATCGGCTCGTTCCTGTTCCTCGGTCCCACCGGCGTCGGCAAGACCGAGCTTTGCAAGGCGCTGGCCGAGTTCCTGTTCGACGACGAACAGGCGATGCTGCGCATCGACATGTCCGAATACATGGAGCGGCACGCCGTCGCGCGGCTGATCGGTGCGCCACCCGGCTATGTCGGCTACGAAGAGGGCGGCACGCTGACCGAAGCCGTTCGCCGGCGGCCGTACCAGGTGATTCTGTTCGACGAGGTTGAGAAGGCGCATAACGACGTCTTCAACATTCTACTGCAGGTCCTCGACGACGGCCGCTTGACCGACGGACAGGGTCATACTGTCGACTTCCGCAACACCATCATTGTCCTCACGTCGAATCTCGGCGCCGATATTCTTGCGGCGCTGCTGGAAGGCCAGCCGTCGGAGGCTGCGCGTGAGCCGGTCATGGAGGTGGTGCGGCGTTCGTTCCGGCCGGAGTTCCTCAACCGGCTCGACGAGATCATCCTGTTCAACCGGCTGGGCCGCACCGAGATGAAGCGGATCGTCGACATCCAGCTCCAGGCGCTGCAGAAGCTGCTCGACGACCGCAAGATTGTGCTCACCGTCGACGAGCAGGCCAAGAGCTGGCTTGCCAACACCGGCTATGATCCGATCTACGGCGCGCGCCCGCTCAAGCGCGCCATCCAGCGCCATCTGCAAAATCCGCTGGCGACCATGCTGCTTGCCGGCGCCATCAAAGACGGCGAGACGGTGGCGGTCACGGTGCGCGACGGCAAGCTCGTCATCAACGGCAACACGTTCGCCCAAGCGGCTTAGGTCGGCGCATGACAGGCTCACCGCACAGCATCGACGACGAACAAGTGGCGACCGACGCCGTCGACGTGGCGACGCTGCTGCGCGAGAACAGGGAGTTGCAGAAGGACAACGCCTCGCTGCGCGACCGCATGCTGCGGGCTTTGGCGGAAGCCGAGAACCGGCGCAGCCAGGCCGATCGGGCGATCGCCGATGCGCGCCAGTTCGCTATCTCCGAGTTTGCCCGCGAATTGCTGACCGTGGTCGACAACCTGCAACGGACGGTCGAGGCGGCGCAGACGCAGCTGGTTGATCGCCGCGTAGAAGATTCGACCCTGCTGCAGGGGGTGCAGGCGACCTTGCGCGTCTTCCTGCAAACCCTGGAACGTTTCGGCGTGCAGCCGGTCGAGGCGCTGGGACAACCTTTCGATCCGAATGTTCACGAAGCCATCATGGAGGAGGATGACCCGTTGCAGCCGCCGGGCGTGGTCACACGTGTGGTGGAGAATGGTTACACGCTGCGCGGCCGGCTGCTGCGTCCGGCGCGCGTCGTGGTGTCGAAGAAATCTGGCAAGCGATTGACCGGAGAGACCGTTGCCGAGCCGGCAGGCGGCGATCTCGGGGTGCGCTGGGGGACGCTGCCCGGTCCTCGAGACAAGGGGCTGTCTTGAACGCGCCACTGAGCCGATCAGCGAGAGGAGACTCCATTGGCATCCGATCCTTACACGGTTCTGGGTGTGAAACGGGATGCTGCGCAAGACGACATCCAGAAGGCCTATCGTCGGCTCGCCAAGAAGCTGCATCCAGACCTCAACCCGGGCAACAAGGCGGCGGAAGATCAGTTCAAGGAACTATCAGCCGCCTATGACCTGCTCGGCGATCCCGAGAAACGTGCGCGTTTCGATCGCGGCGAGATCGACGCCGCCGGTCAGGAGCGGCCGGCGCAGGGATTCTATCGCGATTTCGCCGCCGGCGGCGGCCACGCCTACTCCAGCGATGCCGGCTTTGCCGATTTTGCCGGCGCCGAAGACATCATCGCCGAAATATTCGGCCGCCAAGGCCGGGCCAATGTCCGGCGGCGCGGCGCCGACCTGCACTTTCACCTCACGCTCGATTTCCTCGATGCGATCAACGGCGGCAAGCAGCAACTCACGCTTCCCGACGGATCGAGCCTTGATGTCGCGATCCCGCCCGGTATCCGCGACGGCCAGGTGCTGCGGTTGCTTGGCAAGGGAAGGCCGGGGCTCAACGGGGGCCCGGACGGCGATGCGCTCATTGAAATCGAGGTGCGGGAGCACCCGCTTTTCCAGCGCATCGGCGACGACATCCGCGTCGAACTGCCGGTGCCGCTCGCCGACGCGGTGCTCGGCGGCCGCATCAGCGTGCCGACGCCGGACGGCCCGGTCACGATGAAGGTGCCGAAATGGTCGAACACCGGCAGCGTGCTGCGCCTAAAGGGCAAGGGGGTGCCGCGACGTGACGGCACGCGCGGCGACGAATATGTCGCGCTCAAGATCGTGCTGCCTGAGAAGCGCGATCCGGAGCTCGAGCGGCTCATCGCGCAATGGCAGTCCGGCACAGCCGCGCCGTCGCACGCCTCGGCGGAGGCCTGATCATGCGCACCGCCGACTTCCTCATGCAGGCCCGCCTCGATGCCCGCGCTGTCGACGCGTGGGTGATGTCCGGCTGGCTGCGGCCCGGTGGCGATCTGGCTGGCCGCGAATTCTCCGACGTCGATCTTGCCCGCGCGCGGCTGATCACCGAGCTGCGCGGGGACTTCGGTTTGAACGACGAGGCCATTCCCGTTGTGCTCGACCTGATCGACCAGGTGCACGGGCTGCGCCGGTTGGTGCGCGCACTCATGGAGCGGAGCCGGTCATGATTCCGACCTTGACCAGGGTTGCGACGTTACCCGGACCTGTCGCGCTCCTGACAGCCGTCAGTGACAGCCATTTCGAGCTGGCATTGTGTAGGAAGCCGTAAAGGCGCCATCGATCCGATGGCCCAGGCTGCGCAAGAACCGGTTGCGTCGCGGCGGCGGAGGCAATGATGATCAAAGACGTCATGGTGTGGTTGGATGGCAGTCTGGCTGACGAAGTGCGGCTTGAAGCGGCCGCCGCCATTGCACGACAGTTCGACAGCCAAATCGTCGCCCTGCTGCTCAATCCCTTGCCCTTGCCCGCCCAGATCCTCGAGGGCATAAGCCGTACCGAACAGCTGGAATTCGCGCGCGAGATTGGTGACAAGGCGGAGGTCAAGATAGACAGGCGGCTGAAGCTCGCCGCGCGGCCGGTGGAAATCCGGCGTTTCGATGTGCTGGCCGACGACATCGCCAATATCGCTTCGCGCGAGGCGCGCTCGGCCGATACCTTCGTCGCATTGCGTCCCAACGGCGCGATGGACCCGGATCGCCTGGTCGAAGGCGTGCTGTTTGGATCGGGCCGGCACATCTATCTGTTTCCGGAGACGGAACGGCCGGTGCCGGCATTCGACCGCATCCTGGTGGCCTGGAATGGCAGTCGGGAGTCGGCGCGGGCGATGACCGAAGCGATGCCATTCCTCCGCCAAGCTCAACAGGTGACGGTTGCCTTCGTTACCGACAAGCCGCCGGCCGAAGAGGGAGTCCCGGTCGGGACCGAAGCCGTCATTCATCTCAAACATCACGGCATCCATGCCGAGGTGCGTCATATTGCCAGCCGCAACGGAGACGTTGGCGCCGCGTTGCTGGCGGAGGCGAGGAAGGCGGACCTGCTTGTCATGGGCGGGTACGGCCATCCGCGCCTGCGTGAGTGGCTGCTTGGCGGCGTCACTTACAATTTGATGCATGAGGCGCCAGTGCCGATCCTGATGGCGCACTAGCCGGCAGATGGCGCGGCGGCTTTGCAAGTGAACCGGCGGCGCAGG
>JALHNV010000068.1 GCA_022843325.1 Pseudolabrys sp.
TCCGCTGGCGGCGACTTATGTTCCCCGGGGCCGTGCTTCCCGGCGCCCGACCGACGCCTTTTGGGCATCGCTATCCGGCGGACTTTCGCCCGCCTTCGTCGGGGCCACGTGCAGCCATTAAAGGCAGACCCCCGTAGTGAGGCCGGACGGCTCCCCAGGGCCTCCCGGGTGCGGGGTTACGAGCCCCGCCCGCGGGCGCCGCATCCGGTCCCGTCTTCGTTGCGTCTCCGGAGACGCCCCTCGATGGACCGGACGAAGGCAGAGTATTTAAACCTAGGTATTAAGTCAAGAGGCACGACGCGGGATTTGGCTAATGCGCCCACAGCACCAGCACGACGCCGATCACCACCAGCACGATGCCGATCGCCTCGCGTTGCGTGGTCGGCTGCTTGAACACGAAGCGCGTGACGCCCTGCGCGAACAGCACCTCGATCAATGCCAGCGTGCGCACATTGGCCGCCGAGGTGATGGCGAAGCCGAGAAACCAGAACTGGGACGCAAACGCACCCATGAAGCCGGCGAACAGCGATGGCTTCCACGCCTTGGCGATCGCGCGCAGCACCGCGGGATCGCGCAACACCAGCCAGGCCGACAGCAGCGCCGCCTGCAGCACCAGCCCGACCGCCAGCGAGAAGGTCGAGGCCACCACGAAATTCGGGTCCTCGAGCGACAGGATGGCGCCGCGATAGGAGATCGCCGACAGCGCGAAGCAACTGCCGGACAACAGGCCGACCGCGGTCGACCGCCAGGTGCTGACCTGACTGGCGCCCGGTTTCAGCGACATCACGATCACCCCGGCGGTGCCGATCAGAATGGCGGCGGCGGACAGCGGCGTCAGCCGGTCGGCGAGAAAGATGAGACCGAACAGCGCCACCTGCACCGGCTCGGTCTTGATATAGGCATAGGCGACGACGAAGGAGCGCTGGTTCATCGCCGACAGCATGGTGGCCGTGGCAGCGATCTGCATAAGGGCGCCGACGATCACCCAGGGCCAGAACACCGGCGGCGGCTGCGGCAGGTCACGCCCGGTGACGAACAGCACGCCGGCGAGAAAGACCAGAGCGAAGGGAAAGCCGAACAGGAAGCGCACATGGGTGGCGCCGACGGTGCCGAGCGTGGCCGTCAGCTCGCGCTGCATGGCGTTGCGCGCGGTCTGCGCCGCGGCAGCGATCAAGGTGAAGACGGCCCAGAGCATTCCCAACCCCGTCATGCCCGGCCTTGTGCCGGGCATCCACGTTTTGCTTCTTACTAAGGCGCGGATGGCCGGGACAAGTGTCGCAGCCGGGCCGGCCGAAGGCCGCACCCGGTTGCCCGGCCATGACGACGGCAGCTATGCAGCCGTGGTCGACACGATCTCCGCCGCGGCGGGAAACTCGGTGACCGTGCCGTGCTCGTTATCGACCAGCAGCATCAGGTCGAAATAGCGGATGGTCGGCGCCGCACCGGTACGCTTGATGACCGCCTGCCGCCATTCCTCGTTGTGCGCGGCCTTGGCCGCCGCAACCGACGGCCAGACATAGACGCCACCGCCGGTCTTGCCGTTCAGTTCGAGGATGAAATGCTTGCGCAGCAAATCGGTATGGCCCTGCCAGTGCGGCGCGACCTTGCGCGCTTCCTCGGCGACTTTGTCGCGCGTCCAGCCTTGCGGTGAAATGAATTCGACCAGTTCGAGAATCATGCCGTGTTCTTTCCTTGCGCCGGCCGTTCGCCGACCAGCAGGTAGTTCACGTCCATGTCGGACGACAATTGCCAGCGATCGGCGAGCGGATGGTAGACGACGCCGCGCTCGCCGGTGACCTGCAGGCCGGCGCGCTCAAACGCCAGTTCGAGTTCCTCAGGGGTGACGAACTTGTCCCACTGATGGGTGCCGCGCGGCAGCCAGCGCAGCACATATTCGGCGCCGACGATGGCCAGCGCGAAACTCTTCAAAGTGCGGTTCAGCGTGGCGGCGATCATCAGCCCGCCCGGCTTCACCATCGAGGCGCAGGAGGCAACGAACGCCTTCACGTCGGTGACGTGCTCGACCACTTCCATCGCCAGCACCACGTCGAACGTCTCGCCGGCGTCCGCCAGCGCCTCGGCGGTGGTGGCGCGATAATCGACCGCGACGCCGGAGGATTCGGCATGGGCACGGGCAACCGCGATGTTCTCCTCGGACGGATCGGCGCCGACCACCTGCGCGCCGAGCCGCGCCAAAGGCTCCGACAGCACGCCGCCGCCGCAGCCGATGTCGAGCATGCGCAAGCCCTTCAGGCTGTCGAGCGACTTCGGGTCGCGGTCGAACTGCGCCGCCGCCTGGTCGCGGATATAGGCGAGGCGGACCGGATTGAACTTGTGCAGCGTGGCCATCGGCCCGCGCGGGTCCCACCAGGTCGACGCCATCCGGGAAAAACGGTCGACCTCGTCGCGGTCGATGGTGGACTTGCGATTGCCGGTCGGGCTCATCGGGAACTCCTAAGGCCTTGGAACTGCCTCACAAAACCGTGCGTTGACAGGCGCGCCGAAGACGAACAAAACAAGAACAAAAGCAAAGGCGGCGGCATGTCCTCGACCATCCAGTCCAAGCTCGAAATCCTCGCAGACGCCGCCAAATACGACGCATCCTGCGCATCATCCGGGGCGCCGAAGCGCGACTCGCGCGACCAGAAAGGCCTCGGTTCGACGACCGGCGCCGGCATTTGCCACTCCTATACGCCCGATGGCCGTTGCGTGTCGCTGCTAAAAATTCTCCTGACCAATGCCTGCATCTTCGATTGCGCCTACTGCATCAACCGGCGCTCCAGCAACGTGCGGCGCGCCCGCTTCACGGTCGACGAGGTCGTCACGCTGACGCTGGAGTTCTACAAGCGCAATTACATCGAGGGGCTGTTTCTGTCGTCCGGCATCATCCGCTCCGCCGACTACACGATGGAGATGCTGGTCGAGGTGGCGCGCAAGCTGCGCGAGGAGCACGGCTTCCGCGGCTACATCCACCTCAAGGCCATTCCCGAAGCCAGCCAGGACCTGATCGCGCAGGCGGGGCGCTATGCCGACCGGCTGTCGATCAACATTGAGCTGCCGACCGAAACCGGCCTGAAAACCTTCGCGCCGGAAAAGCGCACCAGCACCATCCGCGGCACCATGGCCGGGCTGCGGCTGCGCATCGACGAGAGCAAGGGCGAGCGCAAGACCCATCACAAGGCGCCGCGCTTTTCACCATCCGGCCAGAGCACGCAGATGATCGTCGGCGCCGATGCGGCGAACGACGCCACCATCCTGACCACCAGCGCCTCGCTTTATGCGAGTTACGGCCTGCGGCGGATTTATTATTCGGCGTTCAGCCCGATCCCGGATTCGAGCCAGTCGCTGCCGCTGGCGGCGCCGCCGCTGGCGCGCGAGCACCGGCTGTACCAGGCCGATTGGCTGATGCGCTATTACGGCTTCGAGGCGTCCGAGATCACCGAAGGCGACGCCACCGGCATGCTGGACCTGTCGATCGATCCCAAGCTCGCCTGGGCCTTGCGCAACCGGGCGCGGTTTCCAGTCGACATCAACGCCGCCGACCGCGACGTGCTGCTGCGGGTGCCGGGGCTGGGCGCACGCACCGTCGACCGCATGATCGCGGCGCGGCGGCATCGCACGCTGCGCCTCGCCGACGTCATGCGGCTGACGACCGGCGCGCGGCGCGCCCGGCCCTTCATCATCACGCCGGACCACCGGCCGGTGCAGGATGTCGACAGCGCCACGCTGCACGCGCGCTTTGCGCCGAAGCCGGTGCAGATGAGCCTGTTCGGATAGCGCTCATGTATCGCCTGACGATGCAGGACGACACCTCGCTGGATGAATTCCGCGGGCACGTCCGCGCCCTGGTGGCGGCCAAGGCGAGCCCGCGCGACGTCACCTGGAGCATTGGCAGCGACGACCTTTTCGGCGCGGCGCCGCCGCCGGACGCCCCGATCGCCAAGTTCACCGTGCCCTCTGCCTATGTCGATCTGGCGCGCAACGTGCTGTGCCACCGCGATCCGGAGCGCTTTGCGCTGCTCTATGAACTGCTGTGGCGGCTGCTGACGGACCGGCTGCTGCTGTCGGTGTTTTCCGATCCGCTGGTGTATCGCCTGCGCCAGATGGAAAAGGCGGTGCGCCGCGACCTGCACAAGATGACCGCCTTCGTGCGCTTCCGCAGAGTCGACGACGACGGGGCCGAGCCGCACTACATCGCGTGGTTCGAGCCGCAGCATCTGATCCTGAAACCGGCGGCGGATTTTTTCGTCAAGCGCTTCGCCACCATGCGCTGGTCGATCCTGACGCCGGACGGCACGCTGCAATGGGACCGGCGCGCCGTATCGTTCGGGCCGGGCGTGCCGAAGTCGCAGGCGCCAACCGAGGACACGCTGGAGGACTGGTGGCGCAGCTATTACCGCTCGACCTTCAACCCGGCGCGCGTCAATCCGAAAATGATGAAATCGGAAATGCCGGTACGCTACTGGAAGAACCTTCCCGAAGCGGCATTGATCCCGCAGATGCTGGCCGACGCCGACAGACGCACCGGCCGCATGATCGAGGCGCCGCCGACCATGCCGCGCCGGGTCGCCATGCCGATGAATGCGCCGGCCGTCGTGCACGAGGCCGGCACACTGGCAGCGCTGAAGCAGGAAGCCAAGGTCTGTGAGCGCTGCCCGCTATACGCCTGCGCGACGCAGACGGTGTTCGGCGAAGGCCCCGGCGACGCCCGCGTGGTGTTTGTCGGCGAACAGCCGGGCGATCAGGAGGACCTCATGGGCCGGCCCTTCGTCGGGCCCGCCGGGCAGATGTTCGACCGCGCCATCGCCGAGGCCGGCATCGACCGCGCCCTCGTCTACGTCACCAACGCGGTGAAGCATTTCAAATTCACGCCACGCGGCAAAAGGCGCATCCACCAGAAACCGAACGCCAATGAGATCGATCATTGCCGCTGGTGGCTGGACCGCGAACTGGCGCTGCTCCAGCCGAAGCTGGTGGTGGCGCTGGGCGGCACCGCGGCCCGGGCGCTGACCGGCAAGGACATCAAGATCACCCAGATGCGCGGCCAGACCATCACGTCGCGCGGCGGCGCGTCGGTGCTGTTCACCGTGCACCCGTCCTATCTGCTCCGGCTGCCCGATGCGCAGGCCCAGCGCGAGGAATACCGCCGCTTCGTGCACGATTTGTCCCAGGTGCCGAGGCAGCTTCCCTCGGTCGCCAAAGCGGCTTAAGCCTGCCGCGCCCGGCCGGGCCGGCCGAGGTTGCGGGCCTCAGGGCCCGCCGGTATGAATACGCCCCTTTTGCCGCCCGGAACGCTCAGGTTTACTGGTATGCCTCGCCTTGTCATGAAATTCGGCGGTACCTCGGTCGCCGATCTCGACCGCATTCGCAACGTGGCCCGCCACGTCAAGCGCGAGGTCGACGCCGGTTACGATGTCGCCGTTGTGGTGTCCGCCATGGCGGGCGTCACCAACCAGTTGGTGGCCTGGTGCCGCGACGCCGCACCGCTGCACGACGCGCGCGAATATGACGCGGTCGTCGCCACCGGCGAACAGGTCACCGCCGGCCTGCTGGCGCTGGTGCTGCAGGGCATCGGCATCAACGCCCGCTCCTGGCAGGGCTGGCAACTGCCGATCCACACCGACAATGCGCACGCCTCCGCCCGGATCGCCGAGGTCAACGGCGCCGAACTGATCAAGCGCTTCGACGAACTGAAGCAGGTCGCGGTCATTGCCGGTTTCCAGGGCATCCACGCCGACACCGGCCGGATCACCACGCTTGGCCGTGGCGGCTCCGACACCTCGGCGGTGGCCATCGCCGCCGCCATCGGCGCCGAGCGCTGCGACATCTACACCGACGTCGACGGCGTCTACACCACCGATCCGCGCGTGGTGCCGAAGGCACATCGGCTCGACAAGATCGCCTTCGAGGAAATGCTGGAGCTGGCCTCGCTCGGCGCCAAGGTGATGCAGGTGCGCTCGGTCGAACTCGGCATGCTGCACAATGTGCGCATCTTTGTGCGCTCCAGCTTCGTCAAACCCGAAGACATCGACCCGCGTCAGACCCCGCCCGGGACGCTCATATGCGACGAAAGTGAGATCATGGAACAGCAGACCGTTACCGGCATCGCCTTCTCCAAGGACGAGGCGCAGATCTCGATCCGCCGCGTGCAGGACAAGCCCGGGGTCGCCGCCGCCATTTTCGGCCCGCTCGCCGACGCCAATATCAACGTCGACATGATCGTGCAGAACGTCTCGGCCGACGGCGCCACCACCGATTTGACCTTCACGGTGCCCTCGGCCGATTACGAGCGTGCCCGGGTCACGATCGAGAAGGCCAAAAGCGCGATCGGCTACGAACTGATCGACGGCTCGACCAACCTCGCCAAGGTGTCGGTGATCGGCATCGGCATGCGCAGCCACGCCGGCGTCGCCGCCAGCGCGTTCAAGGCGCTGGCCGAGCAGAGGATCAATATCCTCGCCATCACCACCTCGGAGATCAAGTTCTCGGTCCTGATCAACGCGCCGCAGACCGACCAGGCGGTGCGCACGCTGCACACGCTGTACGGGCTGGATCAGGCGTAGTGCGCCAACGCAAGGCGCTCGTTCTATCCCTCCCCGCCTTCGGGGAGGGTGGACGCGAGCGATAGCGAGCGGCCGGGTGGGGCGGTTGGCCCCGGCAAAACCGCACCCGACTCCGCGCTCGCGCGCGGCGCCGCCCTCCCCCTGCGGGGGAGGGATAAGAAGCGGCCGCAGAACCCGAAAACGTCCGGGGCTGTCCCTTGCCCCGTGCCCGCCCCATTCGCTATAGCCTGAGGGCAGGCGACTCGGGGGCCCGGCGGGACTTCAGCGGTCGCACTTCGTACATACCGGGCCGAAATCGAGGCTGCGGCGAGGGCCGCAGGTCTTAAAGGACCTCAATAATGCGTGGCGCGCTAGGCGGTCCGCGCGTGCTGCTCCGCCGGCTCCGCGAAGTCATGGCGGAGCGGGTCAGCGCGCAGGAACGCCTCGACAAAGTGGTCGTCCTGATCGCCGCCAACATGGTGGCGGAGGTTTGCTCTGTCTACGTGTTGCGCGTGGACGGAACCCTGGAGCTGTACGCCACCGAGGGCCTCAAGCGCGAAGCCGTCCACGAGACCGTGCTGAAGGCCGACGAAGGCCTGGTCGGCCTGGTCGCCAGCGAAGCCAACCCGATCAACCTGTCGGAAGCCCAGGCCCATCCGGCGTTCTCGTACCGCCCGGAAACCGGCGAGGAAGTCTACCACTCGTTCCTCGGCGTGCCGATCCTGCGCGCCGGCAATACGCTCGGCGTGCTGGTGGTGCAGAACCGGGCGCGGCGAACTTATACCGAGGAAGAAGAAGAGGCCCTCCAGACCACCTCGATGGTGCTGGCGGAGATGATCGCCTCCGGCGAACTGTCCGCCCTCGCCCGTCCCGGCGCCGAGCCGGCCGCGCGCCACACCATGCACGTCCAGGGCGCCTCGCTGTCGGACGGCATCGCGCTCGGCCATGTCGTGCTGCACGAACCGCGCGTGGTCATTACCAATGTCATCGCCGACGATCTGCCGCGCGAACTCAAGCGCCTCGACACCGCGATCTCGACGCTGCGCTCCGATCTCGACCGCATGGTCGAACACCGCGACGTCGCCGACGGCGGCGAACATCGCGACGTGCTCGAAGCCTACCGCATGTTCAGCTACGACCAGGGCTGGCTGCATCGCATCCGCGAAGCGGTGTCGACCGGGTTGACCGCTGAAGCCGCCGTCGAGCGGGTTCAGTCGGACACGCGCGCGCGCATGCTGCGCGCCTCCGATCCTTACTTGCGTGACCGGCTGCACGATCTCGACGACCTCGCCAACCGGCTGATGCGGGTGCTGATGGGCCAGGACCACGCGCCGGGCCGCGAGCAGATGCCGGACAATGCCATTGTCGTGGCCCGCTCGATGGGACCGGCTGCCCTGCTCGACTATGACCGCAAGAAATTGCGCGGCCTGATTCTGGAGGAAGGCGGCCCGACCTCGCACGTCTCGATCGTGGCGCGCGCGCTCGGCATCCCGACCGTCGGCGAAATCGAGAACGCTACCGGCCTGGTCGAGCCCGGCGATGCCGTGATCGTCGATGGCACCACCGGCAACGTCCATCTGCGGCCGCCGCAGGATATCGAGGTCGCCTATGGCGAGCGGGTTAAATTGCGCGCCCGCAAGCAGGCGCAATACCGCGCGCTGCGCGAGCGGCCTTGCGTGACCAAAGACGGCGAAAAAGTCGCGCTGATGATCAATGCCGGCCTGACCATCGACCTGCCGCACATCGAGGAAACGGGCGCCGCCGGCATCGGACTGTTCCGCACCGAGTTGCAGTTCATGGTGGCGCCGACGCTGCCGCGCGTCGGCGAACAACTCTCGCTTTACCGCAGCGTGCTCGACGCCGCCGAAAAAAAGCCGGTGATCTTCCGCACCCTCGACATCGGCGGCGACAAGGTGCTGCCCTATATGCGCAATTTCGAGGAGGAAAACCCGGCGCTGGGCTGGCGCGCCATCCGCCTCGGCCTCGATCGCCCGGGCCTGCTGCGCAGCCAGGTGCGGGCGCTGCTGCGCGCCTCCGGCGGGCGCGAATTGCGGCTGATGTTCCCGATGATCGCCATGGTCGAGGAGTTCGACAAGGCCAAGTCGCTGGTCGAGATCGAACTGACGCATCTGCGCCGGCACGGCCACCAGTTGCCCGACCGCGTCCATATCGGCACCATGCTGGAGGTGCCGTCGCTGCTGTTCCAGCTCGACGAACTGTTCGAGCGGGTCGATTTCCTGTCGGTCGGTTCCAACGACCTGATGCAGTTCCTGTACGCCGCCGACCGCGGCAATACCCGCGTTTCCGACCGCTTCGATCCGCTGTCGGCGCCGGTGCTGCGCGCACTCAAGGAGATCGCCGACAAGGCGCGCAAGCACGGCAAGCCGGTGTCGCTGTGCGGCGAACTGGCCTCGCAGCCGATCGGCGCGCTGGCGCTGGCAATCATTGGCTACCGCGCCCTGTCGCTGTCGCCGTCCGCGGTCGGCCCGGTCAAGGCGCTTCTTCTGGACCTCGATACCAGGCGCGGCCAGGAGGCAATCCTGCCTTATCTCGCGCAGCCGGTCGGCAGCGTGTCCATCCGCAGCAAACTGGAAGACTTCGCCGCAGCCGAAGGTTTGCAGCTATAACCCGGCGCGCCCGTCCGTTGACGCCAACGCATTGATGAGAACGAAACCTTGATTTCACTTCCCCAACACCGGCTCGACGCTCTTCTCCATCGCCATTCGATGGTGGAAGGCGAATTGCAGACCAGCCTGAGCCCCGACGCCTACGTCAAGCTGTCGCGCGAGTTTTCGGAACTCGGACCTGTCATTGAGGCGATCAAGGCCTATCGCGCGGTCACGTCCGAACTGGCCGATCTCGACGCCATGATGAACGATCCGGCCAACGACGCCGAGATGCGCAAGATGGCGGACGCCGAGAAGCCGGCGCTGCAGGCGCGCGCCGAAAAGCTGGAGCATCAAATCCGCCTGGCGCTGATTCCAAAAGATGCGATGGACGATCACGACGCCATCCTGGAAATTCGCGCCGGCACCGGCGGCGACGAGGCGGCACTATTCGCCGGCGACCTGTTCCGCATGTACGAGCGTTACGCCGCCAAACAGGGCTGGAAGACCGAGATCATCTCGATCAGCGAAGGCGCCAAAGGCGGCTACAAGGAAATCGTCGCCGAGGTGCACGGCCGCGGCGTGTTCGCCAAACTGAAGTTTGAATCCGGCGTGCACCGGGTGCAGCGCGTGCCCGACACCGAAGCGCAGGGCCGCATCCACACCTCGGCCGCCACGGTGGCGGTGCTGCCCGAGGTCGAGGATGTCGACATCCACATCGATGAAAAAGATCTCAAGATCGACACCATGCGGGCGCAGGGCGCCGGCGGTCAGCACGTCAACAAGACCGAGTCGGCGATTCGCATCACCCACATCCCCACCGGCATCATCGTGTTCGTTCAGGAAGAACGTTCGCAGCACAAGAACAAGGCC
Organism: Pseudolabrys sp.; assembly: GCA_022843325.1. Classification (GTDB taxonomy): domain Bacteria; phylum Pseudomonadota; class Alphaproteobacteria; order Rhizobiales; family Xanthobacteraceae; genus Pseudolabrys. The sequence goes on from JALHNV010000068.1 coordinate 10,022, forward strand.
AAGGCGCTCGGCTATCTGCGCACCAAGCTGTACGACCAGCAGCGCGGCAAGCTCGACGCCGAGCGCGCCGCCGAGCGCAAGGGCCAGATCGGCTCCGGCGACCGTTCCGAGCGCATCCGCACCTATAATTTCCCGCAAGGCCGCGTCACCGACCACCGCATCAATCTGACGCTCTACAAGCTGGACGCGGTGATGGAAGGCGAGGCCCTGGACGAGCTGATCGATGCGCTGGTGACCGAACACCAGGCCGAACTGCTCGCCGCCGAAAACGCGGCGTAGCGCATGGCGCGCGCTGCCCAGCACTCCGTTCATCCCCGCGAAAGCGGGGACCCAGGGCGGATCATGGCCGGCGCTGCAATCATGGCCCTGGATTCCCGCTTACGCGGGAATGAACGGAGGGTGCGGCCGGCCCATCGGACACCCGGATGCGTTTAATCGCCGGCCTCAAGGACGGCGCTTCGGTCGCGGAAGCGACGCGGCTGATGGCGCAAGCGTTTCGGCAAGCCGGCATCGATTCGCCCGAGGCCGACGCGCGCGTGCTGCTCGGTCACGCGCTGCGGCTGTCGCGCGCGCAGTTGCTCTCGCAATCCGACCGTCTGCTGGATGCGCGCGACGTGGCCGCGGTCTCGGTGCTGGCGGCACGCCGGCTGCGCCGCGAACCGGTGTCGCGCATTCTCGGCGAAAAGGAATTCTGGAGCCTGTCGCTGCAGGTCACGCCCGACGTGCTGGTGCCGAGGCCGGACACCGAAACCGTCGTCGAAGCAGCACTCGACTTCATCACACGCGGCGGCCTGCGCGAGGATCCGCTGCGCATTCTCGACATCGGCACCGGTACCGGCGCGCTGCTGCTGGCGCTGTTGCGCGAGTTGCCCAAGGCCAGCGGTATCGGCACCGACATCAGCGAGGCGGCGCTGTCGGTCGCGCGCGGCAATGCCGAACGCAACGGTCTGGCGCCGCGCGCGCAATTTGTCGCCAGCGATATCGCCGATGGCATCGCCGGTCCGTTCGACCTGATTGTCTCGAACCCGCCTTACATCGTGCATGCCGACATCGCGACGCTGGATCCGGAAGTGCGCGACTTCGATCCGCCGCTGGCGCTCGATGGCGGCGCCGACGGGCTGAATGTATACCGCGCCATAGCGCGACAGGCCCCCTCGCTGCTGGCGCCCGGAGGCCGTCTCATCGTAGAACTGGGCGCCGGTCAGGAGCCTGCGGTTGGTGCGCTGTTTACCATCGCGGGATTGACGGCCGGCGTGGTGCGGCACGATCTCGCCGGCATTCCCCGTGCCCTGAGCGCAGCCTTGACGCCTTGATCGCGCCGCAATGGACCCGCTAACGGGCCTTTGAAAGGCGAAAAAACCGCTTGGATTATGGTCCGGAACCGACTAGCTTCACTCACGGAATCGACCTGTGAGGTTGCGTTGCCAGGAACCCCGGAGCGAGACGCTCTGTGAGGCGGCGGCGCAAGGCCAGAATGAATGGCCGATGACGATGAGCCGAACAAACAAACGGCAGACGAAATCGCCAGAATAGATACGGCAAAATACGGGTCGGATGCTTCACCAGTTGGGTGCATCACAAGGCTATGAGGGTGCGCGTAACGAGAGGGTGGCGACGCTGCGACAGGATCGCGGCCATGGGGTTGCTATAGCTAGCGCGATTTAGATCGCAAAAAGCTCGAACAATAGCGCGGACATTCAACGGCAGGTCCGGCCGCGCCATGACTTCATATGGACTTGTGGCTCACGGGCCGTCGGCGGGAAACGCCCGGCTAACAAAGCGAAAGGTTTGCGGACAGGCACATCATGAGAAACGGTCAAAAACGCATGCGGGGACGCAGCAACAACAATAATAACAACAATCAGAGCAACAATGGCGGCCACCGCAAGAGCCAGAATCCGCTCACCCGGGTTTACGAGTCGAACGGCCCCGATGTGAAAATCCGCGGCACCGCCTCGCACATCGCCGAGAAATACATCCAGCTCGCGCGCGACTCGCAAAGCTCCGGCGATCCGGTGGCGGCGGAAAATTATTATCAGCACGCCGAGCATTATTTCCGGCTGATCGCCGCCGCGCAGGAACAGTTCCGCCAGCAGAACCCGTTCCATAACAACCAGTCGTCGCCGCAACTGGGCAACCAGAGCACGCCGCAGGGCGTCGGCAACGACGACACCTATTCCGATGGCGACGATGACGGTCAGCCTTACATGGGCCAGAACGAGCCGAGCTACGCGCCGCAACCGGCCGCGCCGCCGGCACCGCAGGCACAACCTTATCTGCCGCGCGATGCGCAGCCGTTCCCGCCGCGCGATCAGCAGCAGCCGCGTCAGCACCAGCAGCCGCAGAACTTCCGGCAGCCGCAGGTCAACGCCGCAGCGCCGGAGCTCAACGGCCTGCCCGCCTTCATCACCGGCGGCGGTCAGCCGCAGCCGGTGGTGCCGCAGCCCGGCCAGGGTGCCGCGCCGGCCGGCGCCGAGGGTGGTGAGCGTCAGGATCGCTTCAGCGGACACCGCCGCCGCCGCCATCGCGGTCCCGGCAATTTCCGTCAGGAGCGGCCGGACAATTTCGGCAACACCGCCGCGCCGAGCGAAGGCGGCGAGGAGCCGCGTCAGCCGGAGTGATGCGGGGCCTTAGCGGGCTCGGTGTTTGGTAAGGTCCCGGTTCTGCGGCGCACCGTTGTGCCATAGCGCGCCAGCGCGCATATGGCTCACGCTGCGCCGCGCCCGGGACACGCCGTTCATCCTTCGCGGCGCGATGGCGCCAGCACCGGCTCGAGCGCCGGCACCAGCCGCCGCCTCTTCTCGCGCCGCGCCGGAATGGCGCGATAGACCTGCTTGGTCGCCTCTACCAGATGCACCCCGGCGAACGGCGCCGACAGGCTCGCGCCGGTGCGCTCCCACGCCACGGCCGAGCGCAGAAACCAGCCGCGCTCTACCGGCGGCACATAGAGCGCCTCGCTCCATCCGGTCGGCGTGAACCACGTCTCGCGCAAAAGCTGGTTGATCTGGCTGCGCGAGTAAGGCCGGCCATGGCCGAACGGCGTTGTATCCATGCGCGCCCAGACGCCGCGCCGGTTCGGCACCACCGCCAGCAGCCGCCCGCCGGCACCCAGCACCCGCCATACTTCGCGCAACAGCGCGGCGGGATCGTTGGTCATTTCCAGCGCATGCACCAGCAGGACGCGATCGATCGCATTGTCGGCGAGCGGCAGCTCGTTCTCGTCGACCAGCGCCGCCAGTGCGGGGCGCGCGGTCGGCCATTTCATCACGCCCTGCCCGGCGGGCATGAAAGCGAGGCAGCGTTCGGCCTCTTCGCGGAACAGCCCGAGATACGGCGTCGTGTAGCCGACGCCGACCACGCGGTCGCCGCCGGTGTCCGGCCAGAGCGACCGGATGCCGCGGCCGACAAAGCGGCGCGCCACCACGCCGAGCCGGTGGCCATAGAAATTCCGGAGATCGACGACATCGATGGACATGCACTGAGGCTACCACGAAGCCCATTGCAAATCGCCTCCGTGCACGACACTTAGTGAGATGCTACGGTAAACGCTGTACGAAAGGATCGCCCATGCCCGCACAAACCCACCTGTTCCGCTGCCTTTCCGACAATTACGGGGTGCTGCTGCATGATCCGGCGACCGGCGCCACGGCCGCGATCGACGCGCCCGAGGCGGCGGCGGTGGAAGCCGCACTGAAGGCGACCGGCTGGAAGCTCACCGACATCCTGGTCACGCACCATCACGCCGATCACACCGACGGCATCCAGGCGCTGAAGGATAAATACAAATGCCGCGTGGTCGCGCCGGCGGCCGAGGCCGACAAGATTCCGGCGGTCGATGAGACCGTGCGCGAGGGCGACAAGGTCAAGGTCGGCAATCTGGTGTCGAACGTGATCGAGACGCCGGGCCACACGCTCGGCCACATCGTCTACTGGTTTCACGCCGACAAGATCGTCTTCGCCGCCGACACCCTGTTCTCGATCGGCTGCGGCCGCGTCATCGAAGGCACGCCGGCGCAGATGTGGACCTCGCTGAAGAAGCTGCGCGACCTGCCGGACGACACGCAGGTCTATTGCGGCCATGAATACACCGCATCGAACATCAAGTTCGCGCTGACCATCGAGCCGGACAATGCGGCGCTGAAAGCCCGCGCCGCCGAGGTGACGCAGCAAATCGCCAAGGGCGAGCCGACCATTCCCGTCACCATCGGCGCCGAGAAGAAGGAAAATCCGTTCCTGCGCGCCGACATCCCGGAGGTCGCCGCCGGCATCGGCATGGCCGGCAAGCCCGCGGCCGACGTGTTCACGGAAATCCGGGCGAGGAAGAACAAGTTCTGACCCCTAACCGCTCGTCCCCGCGAAAGCGGGGACCCAGAGCAAAAACTGGATTCCCGCTTCCGCGGCAATGAGCGGAGGAAATAATAATGCCATCGCCCACCGCCGCCGACATCATCGCCCAGCTTGGCCTGAAGCCGCATCCGGAAGGCGGCCATTACCGCGAGACGTTTCGCGATACGCACACCGTCGGCGGCCGCGCCGCCTCGACCGCCATCCTGTTTCTGCTGGCGCGCGGCGAGCGCTCGCACTGGCACCGCGTCGATGCGGTCGAGGTCTGGCACTTTCACGCCGGCGCACCGCTGAAGCTGTCGCTGGTCGACGGCGCCAGCGAGCAAATCATCCGGCTCGGCAACGATATTTCGGCCGGCGAAACTCCCCAGGTCGTCGTGCCGGCCCACGCCTGGCAGGCGGCGCAAAGCCTCGGCGACTGGACGCTGGTCGGCTGCACCGTCGCGCCGGGATTCGACTTCGGTGGTTTCGAACTGGCGCCGCCGGACTGGTCGCCGCGCGACGAAACGCGGTAGAACAATCCCAGCCAAACAAGGAAGCGCCGGTGTCCTCCAACCTCGACGAGGCGCGCGAGCAGGTCGCGCGCGCCAACCGCATGATCGCCAATGAAGGCGTGCTCGATGCCTTCGGCCACGTCACCATGCGGCATCCGACCGATCCCGGCCGCTATCTGATGTCCTATTCGCGCGCGCCTGAACTGATTCAGGCCGAGGACATTCTGGAGTTCACGGTCGATTCCGACCTCGTGACGCCGACCGATCGCCGGCCCTACAGCGAGCGCGTCATTCACGGCGAGATCTACAAGGCGCGGCCGGACGTGATGGCGGTGTGCCATCACCATGACGCGTCGATCCTGCCGTTCTGCATATCCGGCGTTGAGCTCAAGCCCGTCTATCACCTCGGCGCCACCATGGGCGAACAGGTACCGTTCTGGGATGCGCGCGACGCGTTCGGCGACACCACGCTGATCGTCGGCAAACCGGAGGAAGGCGCCTCGCTGGCGCGCGCGCTCGGTCCGAACTGGACCGTGTTGATGCGCCGCCATGGCGCCACCGTCGCCGGCCGGTCGCTGCAGGAACTGGCCTTTCGAACCATCTACACCGCGCGCAACGCCGCGATGCAGATCCAGGCCCACAGTCTCGGCCACGTCTCGCCGTTGAACGCGGCGGAGACCACGCTGGCCGGCAATTTCAACCTGCAGCCCGGGCCGGTGGCGCGGGCCTGGGAATACTGGTCGGTGCGGCTCGACAAGGCCGAAGGCACCTGGGGCAAAGCCAAATAAAAACGGGGAGCGAGGCAATGAGCGGTGACGTGCGCGGCATGATCGCGGTCGACAAGATCGGCGGCAAGATCCTGTTCATCAATCCCGCCACCTATGAAACGGAAACCGTGCTCGACGGCTTCCAGCGCACCGTGCACGAATTGCTGGTGATGCCGGACGTAGGCGTTGCCTACGTGCCGATCTACGGCGACGGCATTCACGGCCGCAATCCGAACCCCGGCCATGTGCTGCATGTCATCGACCTGATCGGCCGCAAGGTCGCCAAGAGCATCGACCTGTCGCCGTACATCGCGCCGCATACGGTGCGCCTCGGCCCCGACGGCCTGATCTACATCACCTGCGAGAACAGCGCGGTGGTGGCCGTGATTGATCCGAAGACCAACACCATGATCGGCGCCATCGACAGCGGCTCGACCAACGGGCACCGGCTTTGCATCGCGCCCGACGGTGCGCGCCTCTATACCGACAACGAGGAAGACGCCTCGGTGTCGGTGATCGACCTGCCGAACCGCAAGCTGCTCGGCCAGATCAAGACGCCGCAGGCGCTGGCCGGCATCGCCGTCTCGAACGACGGCGCCACCGTGGTCGAGGTCAGCGATGAGGCGCCGGTGGTTTTCCTGATCGACACCGCCAAGGGCGCGGTCAGCCGCACGGCGACGCTTGAGGGCGTGCCGAAAGCGGCGCAGATTGCGCGCTATTCGCCGGACGGCAGCCTTGTCGTCGTCAGCAGCCTGAACAGCGACATGGTCACCGTCAGCGACGCCGCCTTCAGCAGGCAGACCGCGATACCGGTCGGCAGCCAGCCGATGGACTTCACCTTCCGCGGCAACGAACTTTTTGTCGCCTGCCAGGGCGACGGCTCGATCCACATCATCGACATCCCGTCACGCCGCGCCACAGGCAGCTTCAAGGCCGGGACCGGCTGCGAATCCGTCGGGTTTTACTGAAAACCGCGTCAATCGGCAGCGGGAACGATCTCTGTCGTCAAGCGGTTGCCCTCCATTGCCATGGAGGACGACATGAAATTCAAGCAGATGATGCTGCCGGTTATTGCACTGGGCCTGATGACCGCGCCGGGACTGGCGCAGCAGCCTGCCTCGAGTGCGACGACCGGCAACGCCCCTGCCGGCACCACTGCCCAGCTCACGATCGATGACGCCCGCCGCATCGCCGGCGAGAACGGTATGAAGACGTTCAAGGAGCTCAAGCTCGACGACGGGCGCTGGGAGGAGGCCGCGACGGCGCCGGACGCGAGATGGAGATCGAAATCCACGCCCGCACCGGCGCGGTGCTGAAGATCGAATACGACTAACGGCTAGCGCGGCCGCGCCACGAACTCGCGGATGGCAGTGCCCAGCGCGTCATCCACGGTGCCGATATGACCGACGATCGACGCGTGGTTGTGGCGCGGCAGCCCCATCGCCGGACCGGCGCGCCGCTTGGCGACGGCGAGGCGGTGCACCAGTTCGGCGCAATAGACGTCGATCAGCGGGTTCTCGTATTCGGCCCATGCGACAAAAGTCGGCACACTGCCGGCGTTGACGTGCTCGGCCGGTGAGCGGTCCTGGAAGGTCGAGGCGTCGGTGCCGTAATAGGCCTCGACCTTCCGCGCGTTCGGATTCTCGGGAAGATTGTCGATACGCACGCGCCCGCTGATGACGAGAATGCCCGCCAGCCCGGGCCCCGTCGCCGGATGATGCCGCGCATCGTAGGCATAGGTGGCGACATGCGCGGCGCCGGCCGAATGGCCCATCAGGAAGATGCGGTCGGGATCGATATTCCACTCCGCGGCATGCTCTTTCAGCCAAGCGACGATGCTTGCCATGTCGCGCGCGGCTTCCGGGTACTGCGCTTCCGGCGCCAGCCGGTAGCCGGCATTGACGCCGACGATGCCGTGGCGGGCAAAGTAGCGGCTGACATTGGCGAAGATCTCCGGTGACCGGGCGCGGCTGCCGTCGGTGAAGGCGCCGCCATGCACGAACACCACCGCGGCGCGCTTGTCGCTGCCGTGCGGAGCATAAAGGTCGATTTTCTGCCGCTCGTGCGCACCGTAGGGGATGTCGCATGTGATGCGAATGTCGTCGGGCGGCGCCTGGCGGTGCAGCGCGCTGAATTCCTCCACCATGCGGCGGACGTGGCCCGGCACATCGGTGCGCCATTTGGGGCCGATCTCGGCCATCAAGGTCCAGAGTTCGTCGGGGATGTTCGGCCGGCCGGTCACACAAGGTCCTCTTCAGAGCGACTGCACGCGCAGCGGCTTACGCCAGTTCCATCGCCGCCGCCTGCGCTTCCGGCACGACATCATGGTCGTACAGCCGCCTTCTGAACGACGCATGCGCGGTGATCTCGGCATCGCGGACACCGAGGTCGGCGTAGGACGAAGACGAATCGTAGCGCATGCCGTTCTCGCGGGCGCCCTTTTGCACGGCGGCCACCCGCTCGCGGCGGAGCCGCTCATAGACCGCCAAGGCTGCGGGTGCGGTCTGCCGGTCGGCGCGCGCGAGAATCGTCGCCAGCGCCATGCCGTCCTCGATCGATTGATTGGCGCCCTGGCCGAGATGGGGCAGCATCGGATGCGCGGCATCGCCGAGCAGGGTCAGCTTGCCCTTCGTCCAGGTCGGCAGCGGCTCGCGGTCATAGAGCGCCCAGCGAAACGTCTTCTCCACTTTGCTCAGGAGATCCTCGATACGCGGATCCCAGCCGGCGAACTCGGCGCGCAAAACATCCGGATTGCCAGGAGCGGACCATGACTCCTTCATCTCCTGGTCCGCCGGAACGAAGCCGACATAGTTGATCAGTTCGCCGGCGCGCACGGGAAACACCAGGAAGTGCTTCGAATTGCCGAGCCACATCTGCCAGCAATTGGCGGGCCAATGCGGCATCTGCTCGCGCGGCACGAGGCCGCGATAGGCGACCGAGCCGTGAAACACAGGACGCGACGGCGGCGCCACGTATTGACGCAATTCGGAATGGATGCCGTCCGCGGCGATGACGATGTCGGCTTCCGCCACGGCGCCATTTTCAAACGTGACACGAGCGCTGTTGGCGTCCTGCTCGAAGCCGGTGCAGCGATGGCCGGTGCGCACCACGCCGGGCGGCAATGCGGCCGCCAGCAGACCGACGAAGTCGGCGCGGTGCATGCCGAAGGTCGCGTTCCAGCCCGATGAGTCGGTCACCTGCACCGGCGCAATAGGCGCGCCGTCGTGCCGGAAATATCGCGAACTGGCGCCGACCCGGGCGCCCCACTTTTCGACCGCCGGTCCGAGGCCGACCCGGTCGAGATGCCGCACGCTATTGGGAGTGAGGAACACACCGGCGCCGATCTCGCCCAGATTCGGCGCCTGTTCGTAAACCGACACGCGCAGCCCATGTGCGATCAGCGCGTTCGCGGCAAAAAGCCCACCGATCCCGCCACCGACAATCATTATACTGGGCTGTAGCGCCATCGTCTGCTCCCGGACCGATATTGTATCCTCATACAGACTGTAGCACTGTGCCGACGGAAAAGGCGCGTCGACCGCGCTAAAAAAAATCACAGGGAAGGAACTTGGATGCCCACGCTGACCACTCCACCATTGCCGCCATTCGCGCGCGTCGCCGCTGTCGCCTCCCTGTGCCTTGCCCTTGCGGCGCCGTTCTCGTCATCGTCGCTGGCGCAGACCTATCCCGATCGCGCGGTCAAGATCGTTGTGCCGTTCCCGGCCGGTGGCACCGCGGACGCCGTGCCGCGTCTGGTCGCCGACTGGCTGTCGCGCAAATGGGGTCAGGCGGTGACGATCGAGAATCGGACGGGCGCCGCCGGCAACATCGGCGCCGAGATGGCCTTCCGCTCGACGCCGGATGGCTACACCTTGCTGTCGGCGCCGCCGCCGCCGCTGGTGATCAACCAGTCGCTCTATCCCAAGCTCGGCTATGACGCGACCAAGTTCGAACCGATCATCGTAATGGCGCAGGTGCCGAACGCACTCATCGTCAATCCGGACAACATCAAGGCGGCCAGCCTCGCCGAGTTCGTCGACTATCTGAAGAAGAACCCGGGTAAGGTTACGTCCGCCACGCAAGGCAACGGCACCACGTCGCACCTCACCTCCGAGCTGTTTCAGCTGATGGCCAAGGTGCAGGTACGCCACATTCCCTACCGCGGCTCGGCACCGGCGTTGCAGGGCCTGCTGGCCGGCGACGTCGATATCATGTTCGACAATCTGGGCGTCTCACTGCCGCTGGTGCAGTCCGGCAAACTGAAAATACTGGCGGTCGCATCCTCCAGCCGTCTGCCGGCTCTGCCGGACGTACCGACCATTGCGGAGGCGCTTCCCGGCTTCGAATCGGTCGCCTGGTACGGCATCGTCGCGCCGCCGGGCACGCCGAAGACCGTCATCGACAAGGTCAATGCCGACGTCAACGAAGCGCTGGCCCAGCCGGAGATGAAAGAGTCGCTGAAGAAGCTGTCGGCCGAGGTTTTCGGCGGCTCGGTCGAGAAGACCCGGACTTATATGCGCGAAGAAGTCGACCGCTGGGGCAACGTGATCAAGGCGGCCAAGATCGAGGTGCAGTAACCCCGGTCATGTGGTTTCCGTTGCCACTGGCAACCGGACGGTCGGCCCGCTAGATAGACGGCGGGAGACCCACGATGAAACGCGACACCAAGACCGCCGGAAAGAAGGACGCGCTGGCGGAGCTGTGGCCGAGCCAGCACGCCGAAAAGTCGGTGCCGCTGCTGAAGTCGCTGCACATCCTGACCCGCGATGGCGCGCTGAACGCCGATTCACGGCGCAAGCTGACCCAGGTTCTGCACCTGACGCAATTGCTGCGGCCAGCGCTGGAGACCCTGCTCAAGAACACCGACGAGCCCGTCATCGCCGATGTCGGCGCCGGCAAGTCCTATCTCGGTTTCATTCTCTATGACCTCGTGCTCGGCCCGGCCGGTCACGGCCGCGTCGTCGGCGTCGAGGCCCGCGAAGCGCTGGTCGAGTCGTCGCGCGTGCTGGCGGCGCAATCCGGCTTCACGCGCATGGAATTCATGGCCTCGCCGATCGCCGACGCGACGATCGCCGGCGGCCGTGCCGACATGGTGACGGCGCTGCATGCCTGCGACACCGCCACCGACGACGCCATCCGCTTCGCGCTGCGCCACGAGGCCAAGGTGATCGCGCTGGTGCCGTGCTGCCAGGCCGAGGTGGCGCGGCTGCTGGAGGGCCAGTCCGGGCCGCTGCGGCAGTTGTGGCGGCACCCGATCCAGCGCCGCGAATTCGGCGCCCATATCACCAATGTGATCCGCGGCCTGGTGCTGGAGGCGCACGGCTACAAGGTGCGCGTCACCGAACTGACCGGGCTCGAGCATTCGATGAAGAACGAACTGATCCTGGCGGAGCGCCACCAGCGCAGCAACGCACAGGCGCGCGGCGAACTCGACCGGCTGATCGGACAGATCGGCGTCCGGCCGGCGCTGCTCGACACCATGACGGCTTAGGATCACGTGGTGAGCACCGGCATCGCAGGACTTTACGGCACACCCGCGGCGGACGTCGTCGACCGGCCGGCGGAGGCCATTCAATTTTCACCGCTGATGCCGGGCGCAACAGCGCTCGAAGCGCAGGGCGACGCCACGCTGGCGTCCATGACCATGCTGGCGCCGCCGGGCACGCTGGAGCGGCGCTATGCGCTGGCGCAGGCGCTGCGCGCCGTCATGCCGGGCGGCATGGTGACCGCGGCGGCGCCGAAGGATCACGGCGGCACGCGGCTGCGCAAGGAACTGCAGGCGTTCGGCTGCACGGTGAACGAAACCGCACGGCGGCATCACCGCATCGCCGTTTGCGCCCGGCCTGAGACACTGACCGGCGTTGATGCAGCCTTGACCGAAGGCGGCCCGCGCCTGGTCGAGGACCTCGGCCTGTGGTCGCAGCCCGGCGTGTTCAGCTGGGACCGCATCGACCCGGCCACCGCGCTGCTGCTCGAGCATCTGCCGCCGCTTGCCGGGCGCGGCGCCGATTTCGGCTGCGGCATCGGCATTCTCGCCCGCGCTGTACTGACCTCGCCTGACGTTAAACAGATCACGCTGATCGACATCGACCGCCGCGCCATCGATGCCGCGCGGCGCAACATCGACGATCCGCGCGCGCGGCTGCGCTGGGCCGACGTGCGCGATGCCGATCCCGAAATGACAGGGCTGGATTTCGTGGTGATGAACGCGCCGTTCCACGACGGCGGCAACGAAGACCGCACGCTGGCGCAGAACTTTGTGCGCCGCGCCGCCGACGTGCTGCGCAAGGGCGGCGCCTGCTGGCTGGTCGCCAACCGCCACCTGCCCTATGAAGCGGCGATGAAACCGCTGTTCAAACGCGCCGAGCTCAAAATCGAGACGGCGCGCTACAAGATCTACATGGCGCAGACATGAGCAAGGGTCCGCCGACCCTGCGGCTCGACCGCCTGCTGGCCAATCTCGGCTATGGCTCGCGCCGCGAGGTGCAGCGGCTGGTCTGGAACGGCCTGGTGACGCTCGACGACGAGACGCTGGAAGACAGCGACCAGCGCATTGCCGTCACGCCGGATCTGTCATCGCGGATGTTCGTCGACGACGAGCCGCTCGACCCGCCGCCGGGCTTCGCGCTGATGCTGCACAAGCCGCTCGGCGTCACCTGTTCGCACAAGGAAGCCGGGCCGCTGGTCTACAAGCTGCTGCCGGAACGCTGGCGGCGGCGCGAGCCGGCGATCTCGACGGTCGGCCGTCTCGACAAGGACACCTCCGGCCTGCTGCTGATGACCGATGACGGCGCGCTGCTGCACAAGATCATTTCGCCGAAAAGCCATGTCAGCAAGCGCTACGACGTGACGCTGGACCGGCCGTTGCGCGGCGACGAAGAGAGAATCTTTGCCTCCGGCGAATTGATGCTCGACGGCGAAGACAAGCCGCTGCTGCCGGCGCCGATGGAAGTGCTGTCACCGACCCGCGCCTTCGTGACACTGACGGAAGGCCGCTATCACCAGGTGCGGCGCATGTTCGCTGCCGTCGGCAACCACGTCACCGCGCTGCACCGCGACCGGGTCGGCGGGTTGTCGCTGCCGGACGATCTGCCGGCCGGGGAGTATCGCATTCTGGGCGAGGCCGAGATTGCCCTGGTGCTGGCGGCGCGCTGAGCTAGCCCAGCGCGTCGGCGACCGCCTTGCCGCACGTCACCGTATCGGCGGCGCCCTTGAGATCGCGGGTGCGCAGCTTGTCCTGCGCCAGCACGGTCTCGATCGCCGTGACGATGGCCTTGGCGGCTTCCGTCTCGCCGAGATGCTCCAGCATCATGGCGCCCGACCAGATCTGGCCGATCGGGTTGGCGATGCCCTGCCCGTAAATGTCCGGCGCCGAACCGTGCACCGGTTCGAACACCGACGGAAACTTGCGCTCCGGGTTGATATTGCCGGACGGCGCGATGCCGATGGTGCCGGTGCAGGCGGGGCCGAGATCGGACAGGATGTCGCCGAACAGGTTGGAGCCCACGACGACGTTGAAGCGGTCGGGGTTGAGCACGAAGTGCGCGGCGAGAATGTCGATGTGAAACTGATTCCACTTCACGTCGGGATAGGCCTTGGCCATTTCCTTCACGCGCTCGTCCCAGTACGGCATGGTGATGGCGATGCCGTTGGACTTGGTCGCCGAGGTGAGGTGCTTCTTCGGCGTCGACTGCGCCAGTTCGAAGGCGAACTTCAGCACGCGGTCGACGCCGGTGCGGCTCATGACGGTTTCCTGCACCACCACTTCGCGGTCCGTGCCAGGAAACATCTTGCCGCCGATGGCCGAGTATTCGCCTTCGGTGTTCTCGCGCACCACCCAGAAGTCGATGTCGCCCGGCTTGCGGCCGGCCAGCGGACACGGCACGCCCGGCATCAGCCGCACCGGACGCAGATTGACGTACTGGTCGAACTCGCGGCGGAACAGGATCAGCGACCCCCACAGCGAGATGTGATCCGGCACGCGGTCGGGCATGCCGACGGCGCCGAAATAGATCGCGTCGTGCTGGCCTATCTGGTCCTTCCAGTCCTCCGGCATCATGCGGCCGTGCTTGTCGTAATAGTCGCAGGACGCGAA